>JBQCHN010000352.1:0-2885 GCA_051954615.1 Mesorhizobium sp.
CCGGAGGGCGGCTACTACTTTGCGCCAACCCTGTTCGGCGCGGTCGAGCCGTCCTCGACCATCGCGCAGGAAGAGGTGTTCGGTCCGGTTCTGACATTGTTCGCCTTCGACGGCGAGGAGGAAGCCGTGCGGCTCGCCAACGGCACCGAATACGGGTTGGTCGCAGGCATCTGGACGAAGGACGGCGCACGCCAGCATCGGCTCGCCAAGCGCGTGCGCTCCGGCCAGGTGTTCGTCAACGGCTACGGCGCCGGCGGCGGCATCGAACTTCCCTTCGGCGGCTTCAAGCGCTCCGGCCACGGCCGCGAGAAAGGCTTCGAGGCCCTCTACGACATGTCGGCAACCAAGACGGTGGTGTTCAACCATGGGTGAGCGTTTGAAAGGCAAGGTCGCGGTCGTTACGGGTGCAGCTTCCGGATTCGGCGAAGGCATGGCGCGGCGCTTTGCCGAGGAAGGCGCCCGTGTGGTCGTCTCCGACATCAACGCCAAGGGCGCCGAGCGCGTCGCCGGCGACATCGGCAAGGCCGCCATCTGGACGCAGACCGACGTGTCGCAGGCTTCGGAATTCGAGGAAATGGCGAAAGCGGCGCTGGACGCCTTCGGCCGTATCGACATCATGGTCAACAACGCCGGCTACACCCACCGCAACGGCGACATGCTGGGCGTCGACGAAGCGACCTTCGACCTGATCACCGCCGTCAACATGAAGGCGATCTACCACGCCGCGCTGACCGTCGTGCCGATCATGGAAAGCCAGGGCGGTGGCGTCATCCTGACGACGGCCTCCACGGCTGGCCTGAGGCCGCGGCCGGGGCTGACCTGGTACAACGCCTCCAAGGGCTGGGCGATCACCGCCACCAAGTCGATGGCGGTGGAACTGGCGCCGAAGAACATCCGCGTCAACTGCCTGTGCCCCGTCGCCGGAGACACCGGCATGCTGGCGCAGTTCATGGGCGAGGACACGCCGGAACTGCGCGCCAAGTTCCGCGCCTCTATCCCGCTCGGACGGCTTTCGACGCCGCTCGACATCGCCAACGCCGCATTGTGGCTGGCCTCCGACGAGGCGGCCTTCATCACCGGCGTGGCGCTGGAAGTGGATGGCGGCCGCTGCATCTGAGCGCAGGCATTGTTACGGGCGGCCCTCAGCCGTCGCGGCGGACGAAGCTCTTGTAGATGAAGCCGTGCCGGCCCTTGTAGACGACCTCGCACCAGGACTTGCACGAGATCACCTGGACCGCGGTCTTCGCCGGGATGGTGCCGATGGCTGCGGCCCCCTTCTTCGGGCCGGAGCGCATGGTGACGGCGCGCAGGATATGGCCGTTCGCGGCCGCACCTGCCTCCTCGGCCGGCGGCTCCGGACGGGCGGCGGGGATCGCCGCGGTCGCCGCCTTCGGATCGGGATCGGCATGGGAATCGGCCGCCGCCTCATCGCCTGCCGATGGTGCGGCGGCAGCCTGCTCATTAGCCGCATCGGCCGCGGTCTTGTCGCCGGCAGTCGCGCCCTTCGTGGCGGCGCCCTCCTCGGCGAAAGCCGTCTTGGCGCCGTCGTCCGTCTGCACCGCAACCGCCTTGGCGTCGATGGCGGGGGGTGGCTTGCCCTCGCCCGTCCAGCGCGGATCGTTGCGCGGCAGCGCGGCAATATCGGCCTCGGCCGTCTCGGCCGGCCTTACCGCATCGGCCTTCGGCGCTACTTGGCTCGACACCACCGAGGCGCCGTCGACAGCCACGGTTCCCGGATTTGCGGCCACGGTTTCAGCCTGTTCGGCGGTCGGCGCTTCGGCAGCGGCCTCCGCCTGCGGCTTGGGTTCGGCGAAGGCCGGCCTGTCGCCGGAGGGCATGGCAAGCCACAGGGCCGTGCCGGCGACGCCGAGCAGGGCCATGGTGCCGACGGCGGCAATGACGAGATGGGAATTGGCCTTGAGTTCCTGCCAGAAGGACGGCCGGACGGCATAGCCGAACTGCATGGCAAAGCGCCGCTGCTTCGGTGAGCCGAAACCGAAAAGCCCCTTCACTCCAGCCACCTCCATACAGGGCCGACGTTCTTTTCCGGAGCGGATGATTGCTGCGGCCCGCGTCGGTCCCGACTGTTTTCGCAACGGCATCTCCTCTGTCGGGAGGTCTAGCCGGGTGAATAAATTAACGCATTAATTGTGGCATTACTACGCCGGCGCCGTTCGCGGCCAACGCCGTTCACAGGCGATCGCGCAGCGCATACCAGTTGAGCGCCAGAAACAGCAGAGGCGCGCGCAGGCGCCGGCCGCCGGGGAACGGCGGTATCTTCAGGTCCTCGATCAGCTTCAGCCGGTCGCGATTGCCCGAGACGGTCTCGGCATAGAGCTTACCGACGAAGTTGGACAGCATGACGCCGTGGCCGGAATAGCCGCCGGCGGAAATGACGTTCGGCATCACCTCGCGCACGAACGGCTTCCTTGGCAGGGTAATGCCGACATAGCCGCCCCAGCCATGGGTGATCTCGACATCCTTCAGCTGCGGATAGATTTCGGCGATCTGGCGGCGGATGTGAATGTGGATGTCCTTGGGATCGTTGACGGCGTAGATCTCGCGGCCACCGAACAAAAGCCGCCCGTCCGGCGACTTGCGGAAATAGCGCACGACGAAGCGCGAATCGTCCACCGCCTCGCCTCCGGGCAGCACCTTGGAAGCGGCGCCGAGTGGCACCGTCGCGCCGATGAAGGAGCCGATCGGCATGATGTGCGATGCGCTGACCGGCTCCAGACTGCCGCCATAGGCATTGACGGCGACCAGGCATTTGTCGGCGGTTACGGTGCCGCGCGGCGTCGTCACCCGCACCTTGCCGCCCGAGGAGGAGATGCCGGTGACCGGCGTGTTCTCGAACAGAGGCGCGCCGGCGCCGGCGGCCACCC
>JBQCHN010000353.1:0-10592 GCA_051954615.1 Mesorhizobium sp.
CAAATATGTTATCGGGCCTGACGGCAGCCCTCTTACGATTGCCGATCTGCCTCCCACCAATACGCGCAGGTGGGTCATACGGCGCAAGGCCGAAGTGGTGGCCGCTGTGCGCGGCGGCCTGCTCAGCCTCGACGAGGCGTGCCAGCGTTATAAGCTGACGACCGAGGAATTCCTTTCCTGGCAGGCCTCCATCGACGAATACGGCCTGGCCGGGTTGCGCACCACGCGCATCCAGCAATATCGCCACTGATCCGGCTTCGGTGACGGGGCGCGGTTTCAGCGTCCCTGAACGGAAATCTTCCCATCACGCCTGAACCCGTCGGGGCATCTGCCTGCCGCGATGGTCGCGGCTTTCCGGCGATCGATGGGAGAATGGCTGATCCCGGCACGAGGCCGAGGATCCTTCGCCCCGGCGCCGTAGAGGACTGAAGCCCGTTTAGGCGGAATGCAAAAAGGGCGCGGCATGGCCGCGCCCTTTGCGTGTCGCTCGGTATCGGTCTTGCGAAGCGCGGCGCCGTCGCCGCAATCAGCCGATCATGGCGCTGCGGCCGCCCGCATCCATGTCGCGGACTTTGGAATCGCGCGATTCCAGCATCTCAGCCTTGGACAGCTCCGCTTCAGCTTCGGCGAGTAATGATTCGGCGTTGCTGCGCTGCTGGGCGAGATCGGATTGTGAATCCCGCAGGTTGTCGCGGCGCAGGCGCGCCGCCTTGGCGAACGTTGGATAGGCGAAATGATTGACGTCGGTGATGCCGGCCTTCTTTTCCTCGGCCGTTATCTGCAGGTCCAGTTCGGTGGCCATCCGCTCGAATTCGGCGATCATCATGTCCAGCTGCAGGAGCTGACGCCGCTTCTCGTTCACCTGAAACGTCTTCAGACGAACGAGGTTTTCCCGTGACTTCATGACTCGATACTCCTGTGCACGCATACCTCGCACATAACGTCCCCTGGCTTGGCAAGCTGCAGCCGCACCGGTGTTCCCCAAGCTTCCCCTCGCTATAGGAAACGAAATCCTAAAGTTTTTCGCTGCCGGTAACCTTTCGTTTACGGGCATTGTTAATCATACGGGTCAGGACTTAAGGGCCGGTAAAAATTTCGGCCGCTGGACGAGGGGATTGAGCGAGTCAGTTGAATCACTTAGGCGCGTTTCTTAATGCGTCGAATCGGTCATGAACCCCGGTGATTCAGCTTTGGATTCAAGTGAGTGTAGAAGATGGTTAAAAAATCTGATATCGCTTCGCATAGGGAATCATGTTTTGTTAACCATTGAGTGGCAGCTTCGGTTCAGGCAATCACTGCTCCGGTCCCGGATGGGGCGCGACGTGGGTTCGGCAGCAGAAAGGGGAATGACATGCGTGTTCTGCTGATAGAAGACGACAGTGCAACCGCACAGAGCATCGAACTGATGCTGAAATCCGAGAGCTTCAACGTCTATACGACGGATCTCGGCGAGGAGGGCGTGGACCTCGGAAAACTCTACGACTACGACATCATCCTGCTTGACCTGAACCTGCCCGACATGTCGGGCTACGAGGTGCTGCGCACGCTCAGGCTCTCGAAGGTCAAGACGCCGATCCTGATCCTTTCGGGCATGGCCGGCATCGAGGACAAGGTGCGCGGCCTCGGCTTCGGCGCCGACGACTACATGACCAAGCCTTTCCACAAGGACGAGCTGGTCGCCCGCATCCATGCCATCGTGCGCCGTTCGAAGGGCCACGCCCAGTCGGTCATCGCCACTGGCGAGCTGATCGTCAACCTGGACGCCAAGACTGTCGAGGTCAGCGGCCAGCGCGTGCACCTGACCGGCAAGGAATACCAGATGCTGGAGCTGCTCTCGCTGCGCAAGGGCACCACGCTGACCAAGGAGATGTTCCTCAACCACCTCTATGGCGGCATGGACGAGCCGGAGCTGAAGATCATCGACGTCTTCATCTGCAAGTTGCGCAAGAAGCTCGACGCGGCTTCGGGCGGTCAGAACTACATCGAAACGGTGTGGGGCCGCGGCTATGTGCTGCGCGAGCCGGAAGACATCCGCGAAAGCGCCTGACAACCGAACAGGCAATGACGGGCAGCCGACAGGGCTCGCCAAATCTTTTCAAGGCCGTTGACGATCGTCAGCGGCCTTGCTGCTTTTTTGCTGTCCGCTTCAAGCCGCCACGTCGATCGAGCGGAATCGCTCCAGCAACTGCGCCCGGTTGAAGGGTTTCAGCATGTAGCCCTGGGCGCCGGCACGCTTGGCGCGCATGATGGCGCCGACATCCATTTCGACCAGGGAAATCAGGATCTGCGGCACCACCGGGGTTTCGATCGACCGTACCGAGCGAATGAAGGCGGCGGTCTGCATGTCGGGAAGGGTGCCGTCTACGACGATGACGTCGGGCATCTCGGCCGCGCACATATCGAGCGCGCTGGCGCCGCTCTCGGCCTCGACCACGATCAGGTCCGGTCCGCCGAGAATACGCTTGGCGACCTTGCGGATGACGCTCGACGCGTCGACGAACATGCAGCGTTTCATGTGCGGACCCCTCTTGACCAACCGCATTTCGACCGGCCTCACCCGACCGGTCCGTCGAAACCTCGGCTATCTCCACACAGAATAGGCGGGCCCTGGTAAAAAAGCCGAAAAGGCTTTGGGTAAAATTTTTGCAAAGACCGCCGGCGAGAGCGGCCGATGCAACCGAGAGGTGAGGGTGCTGAACGGACCTCCATCCAAAGGCCTCCGGTTCAGGCGGCGGTCAGGACGATCTCGTCGGAGGTGGCGTGGATGGTGATTTCCATGTTGGCTTCGCGTGCCAGCAGCAAGGTGTAGTAGGGCTGCACCGAATGGGCGTCGATCGGCTCCTCCGGACGGTTGCCGGAATGGAGCTCGAGGAATTTCGGCGGCACGCGCAGCATCGGGCCGCTGGCCGTGAAGGTGAAGCGCGGCTGGGTGTCGAGGTCTTCGAGCGCAACAGTGATCTTGCCGCCGCGCGGGATCGCGGCATTGGCGATCAGGATCAGGTTGAGCAGCAGCTTGACCTTGTTCTTCGGCAGCAGGGCGCGTGCGCCCGTCCATGTCAGTTCTGGCTTCTCGTTCTTCAGGAAGGCCGTCGCCACGGCTTCGGCATCGCCGGTGTCGATCTGCATGCCGGCGGAGCCGGCCGCGCCAAAGGCGATGCGGGCGAACTGGAGGCGGGCCGAAGCGTTGCGCGCGCTCTGGCGGATCAGGTTCATGGCGTCTTCGTCGGCACCGCCCTCGTCAAGCAGTTCAAGGCCGTTGTTGATGGCTCCCACCGGAGAGATGATGTCGTGGCAGACACGGCTGCACAGGAGCGCGGCAAGATCTGTGGCGGAGAGCGAGAAAAGGTCGGCCATAGGCGAAGGTCCTTGCAAAATCAGACGATATCAAAACGACGGCACGTCGTCGCGGTCCCCGCACGGATACCGTTTCCCCTCGGGTTCCTCGATGTACGATACATATGTGTACAGGAGTAAATCTGGAATTGCCGAAATTGCAAATCATTCGGCAGGCGACAGGACGTGCGGCCCTCGAACCGCCATGTTCATGTGAGAGCTTAATGGTTGAAAAAGGATTACGGCCTAGTTTGCCGTTCAAGAATCACCGCAAGCGGCCGATCAAGAGCCGTAAGGTGCGAGGCGTCGGCGAAGGTGCTCCCTGACGGAGATTGGAAGCATGCTTTCCCGATTCGGCTCTCCGAGCCTTTTGCGTTTCATCGCCCTGATGGTTGCCCTTGGCGGGCTGGTTGCTTTTTCGCCGGCGGCGCGGGCGCAGGAATATACGGCGCAGGAGATCGTCGATTCCGGTCATCGCTTCTTCGGCGAGACGTCGGGGGGCCTGGCGACGGTGGTGGAGAAGATTTTCGCCTCCTACGGCCTTCCCAACGGCTATCTCCTAGGAGAGGAGGGCTCCGGCGCGATCATCGGCGGCCTGACCTACGGCGAAGGCACGCTCTATACGAAGAATGCCGGCGACCATAAGGTCTACTGGCAGGGTCCCTCGCTCGGCTGGGATTTCGGCGGCAATGGCTCGCGCGTGATGATGCTGGTCTACAATCTCGATGACGTCGGCAGCCTCTACAACCGCTTCGGCGGCGTTTCGGGCTCGGCCTATGTCGTCGCCGGCATCGGCTTTAACGTGCTCAAGGCCGGCAACGTGCTGCTCGTGCCGATCCGCACCGGCGTCGGCGCCCGCCTCGGCGTCAACCTCGGCTACCTGAAACTGACGCAACAACCGACCTGGAATCCGTTCTGACCGGTCGTCAAGCTTGGCCTCGGCTCTTGCCGGGGCGGCCGATTTCGGCCATGCCAGAAGGACGGGTGCCGGCGGATCGCCGGCCGTCCCAGGGGTAAAGCGTGTTGGTCCAGTCGATCCTGTTCTTCGTGCTCGGCCTGCTTTGTGCCGGCTTCCTGACCGTCCTGGTCGTGCCGGCTGTCTGGCGCCGGGCGGTGGCGCTGACGCGCAAGCGCATCGAGTCGACGATGCCGCTCACGCTGGCCGAGATCCAGGCCGACAAGGATCGCGTTCGCGCCGAGTTCGCCGTTTCCGTGCGCAAGCTGGAAGTCGAGACGAAGGCCCTCAAGGAAAAGCTGGCGGCGCAGCTGGTCGAAATCGGCCGCGCCGGGGAAGACCTGAAGGCGCTGGCCGCCGAAGGCGAGCGCAAGGACGGCGCCCTTGCCGCGCTTCAGGCCGGCAAGGAACAGGTGGAAAAGGCCCTCGCCGAGCGTGACGGGCAACTTCGCGATCTCACCGGCAAGGTCGGCGAGACGGAGCATCTGCTGCAGGAACGCGCCAAGGAATTCGACAAGCTAGGCCAGATGTACGACGAAGCCAGCTTCTCGTCATCGAACCGGCAGATCGAGCTCGTCGCGCGCGAAGCGGAACTGGAAAAGCTCGCCGCCGAGATCGCCGCGCTGCGCAACCAGCGCAAGGAGGCGGACAAGGCCAGGAACGACGCACTGGCCGAGAGCAAACTGGGCCGCGAGGCATTGGCGGCCGAACGGAAGAAGGTGGCGGAGTTCGAGAAGAAGTTGGATCGCCTGATGGCGACGGTCGCCGATCGCGACGACAAGCTGGACCGCCGGGAAAAGGAACTGGCACGCCTGCGTGGGCCGGCACGCGGCGAGGTTGATGCTGTCGGGCAAACGCCGCAAGGCGGCGAGGCTGAGCGCGAACGGCTGGAGGCGAGGCTGACGGCTCTGTTGCGCGAGAACAAGCGCCTCAAGGCCGATCTCGCCGCGTCCACGGCAGGCAAGGTCGAGCGGATGCCGGCGAGCGGTGGCGCGGCTGCGCTGCGCGAGGAAATGCACGATCTGGCGGCGGAGGTCGTCACCCTCGCCATGAAGCTGGACGGCCCGGATTCGCCAATCGCCAAGGCGCTTGCCGCGCCGGCCGGCGCCCAGGACGGCGCGCGGATGATGAGCCTTGCCGACCGCGTGCGGGCGCTCCAAAAGGAAGGGCAGGGGGAACCTTCCCGGTCATAACCCCTGCACCGGTTTCCGTCAGTCGGAACTATCGAAGAAGTGGTGCAGGGCGACGGCGGAAGCGGCCGCCACGTTGAGGCTGTCGAACCTTTCGGCCATGGCTATACGCAGCGTTCGCATGTGCCGGAGCAGGGATTCCGGCAGACCCTCTCCCTCGGTTCCGAGATAGAGCGCTACCCTGCCGCCATGCCGGGCGTGCCGGATGTCGAGGTCGCCGCGCGGCGACAGGGCGAAGCTGTCGAACCCAGTTTCGGCAAGCAGGCCGGTGAAGGCGCCGACGTCGGGGATGACGGCGCACGGCACCTTGAGGGCTGCGCCGACCGAGACGCGGATCGCCTTGCGGTAGAGGGGATCGCAGCAGGTCTGGTCGAGGAACACCGCGTCGGCGCCGAAGGCTGCGGCGTTGCGGAAGATCGCGCCGATATTGTCATGGTTGGCGATGCCGACAAGCACCAGTACCAAAGCGCGCTCAGGCAGGGCGGCGAGCAGGTCCGCGGCCGGCGTTTCCTGACCCTTGCGGCCGATGGCGAGGATGCCGCGGTGCATGGGAAAGCCGGCGATGCGGTCCATGACGGCGGCGGAAACGACGTAGACGGGCAGGGCGGGCGACGCCTTTTCCAGAATACCGGCGAGGCCGGCCAGCCGGTTTTCCAGGACCAGAACCGATTCGGCCTCGAAGCGGCTGCCGGTTAGCAGGACGTCCAGCACGACCTTGCCTTCGGCGACGAAGCGGCCCTGCCGCCCGGCGAGGTCGCGCTCGCGTATGTCGAGGAAAGCGGCGACCCGTGGGTCATCGGGATCGTCTATGCGAATCGGTTCCATCGCGGTCCAGCAGTTCGTGCCGCCGGATAGGGCCGACGCCGCCGGGCGGTCAAGTTCCCGTCGCGTTCAGATGGAGCGGCGGCGCCTCGCGGCCGGACGCGGAAAACAGCGCCGACAACAGGTCCAGCAACTGCCGCACCGCGTCGGAGCGGCAGGAATAGTAGATCATCTGGCGGTCGCGGCGCGTCTCGACCAGGCCGAGGCCGCGCAGTTTCGCCAGATGCTGGGACAAAGCGGACTGACTGAGCGCCACGCGCTCGGCGATGGTGCCCACCGACAATTCGTCGTCGATAAGGTGGCTCAGGATAGCGAGCCTTTTTTCGTTGGCCATCAAGGCCAGGAATGCTGCCGCTGCCTCGGTGTCGGCGATCAGCTTGTCGGAAGCCATCGTTGCCCCATAGTCTCAATGACCCGGCATGCCATGGGGGCGCTGGCGTCCGCTGGTCAGATTGTGTGCCGCATCACGCTGCCATTGGCAGGTGCGCTTCGAACCGTAGACCATTCCGCTCAAATCTCAACCCATGATCGAGACGCCGCGGTCAGGCCGTCTGTGCGGCGCGGCCGGCCTTGGCCATTTCGACAAGCTTGACGCGCAGGTCCTGTGCGGCGGCGAGCGGTTCGGGAAAGAAGACGCGCCGCACCTCGTCGCCGCGCGCGAGGTCCATGCCGTCGGCATCGAAGCCCGTCAGCACCCAGCCGTCGCCGGTCGCGCCCGCATAGTGGCTGGCATAGATGTCGATGGCCTCGCGATGGTCGGAATTCATGTGGTCGAGCGCGCCCTGCTCGCTGGCGGCCAGCGCTTCGGTCACCGGGCCGGCCGCGACGAGGTCGTCGCGCTTGAACAGATAGGCCTTGCCGAAGCCGCCGTTCAGGCTGGCGCGTTCGACTTCCAGCCGGAAGAAGGAGAAGTCGCCCAACCCGACGTAAAGCTTGGCCTTCGGGTTGCGGTTGAGGTAGCGGCGTTCGGCGCGGGCGTGCTCCAGCGTGCCGCGCTCCAGCCTGGCCGCGCGGCAGACCAGCGTGATGCGCGGATGCGCCAGCGCGTCGCCCTTGCCGGGCTCGCCGACCAGCAACGAGCAGCGCGGATCGGCAAGCAGCGCGCCTGTGTGGGCGGAAAGCATGGAAATCAGGATCAGCGGCGTGCCGTCGAGGTCGGTGGCGACGCCCACCCGGCTTGCCAGCGGCGTGCCCGTTTCCGGCTCCAGCACCGCCAGAGCGCCGAAACGGGCGCTGCGCACCAGTGTCCTGGCCTGCCTGATCGCCGCCGCGTCGGTTTCGCGGATGACGTCCTTCTTCGGTTCCTGCACGGCGGCCCTCGTAAAGTCTACTTATTCAATCCAGTTATTGGCCAGTTATTTAACAAGTATGCCGCTGCTGACAAGCCCCTCGGTTTCCTCCACGGTCAGACCGAAGCGCGCCAGCGCGGCGGCGAGCGGTTCGCGGCCGTCGCCCGGCGGGCCTGCGATCGCGGAAGGCGTTCGCGAAAAGCGCGGCGCAGGCGCCGGGCGCTCCAGCGCGCCGGCGTTTGCGAATGTCCGGCGGGCGCGGTTGTGGGGATGGTCCTTCGCCTCCGCTAGGCTCAGCACCGGTGCCACGCAGGCATCGCTGTCGGCGAAGATTTTTGTCCAGTCGTCGCGCGTTTTCAGGAGGAAGCGGCCGGCGATTGCCGCGCGCATGTCCTGCCATAGGCTGCGGTCGTACTGGCTGCGGACGAAACGCTCGTCCAGCGGCAGCAGGCGGGCGAATTCGGCGAAGAATTGCGGCTCCAGGCATCCGACGGCGACGTGGCGCCGGTCCGCCGTCTCATAGGTGTCGTAGAAAGGAGCGCCGCCGTCGAGCAGGTTGACGCCGCGCGCATCCTGCCACAGGCCGGCCGCCCTGTAGGCGTGCAGCGGCGCCGTCAGCATGGCCGCGCCCTCCACCATCGCCGCGTCGACCACTTGGCCCTTGCCGGTGCGGGCGCACTCGACCAAGGCCGCCAGTACGCCGCCGACCAGCATCATGGTGCCGCCGCCGTAGTCGGCGACGAGATTGAGCGGCGGCAGCGGCTTGTCCTGCCGGCCGATCGCGTGCAGGGCGCCGGACAGCGCCAGATAGGTGATGTCGTGGCCGGCGCGGGCGCAGAGCGGCCCGTCCTGCCCGAACCCGGTCATGCGGCCGTAGACGAGGGCTGGGTTAGCGGCTAGTGCCGCGTCGGGGCCGAGGCCGAGCCGTTCCATGACTCCGGGCCGGAAGCCTTCGACCAGCACATCGGCCTTGCCGAGCAGGCGCAGCATCAGGGCTCGTCCCTCAGGACGCTTCAGGTCGGCCTTGAGTATGGTGCGGCCGTGGCGGTCGAGATCGTATTCGGGGGACAGCGACAGGAACGGCCGTCCGGCGTCGGTGCGTTCGATGCGCAACACCTCGGCGCCCATTTCCGACAGCATCAGGGCGGCCAGCGGTACCGGGCCGAGGCCGGCCATTTCCACCACGGTCAGGCCGGCCAGTGGGCCGGACTTCTGCGGGGTGGGTCCCACGGCCGGCACGGGGGTTATTTCGGTGCCATGCGGATGGCACCGTCGAGACGGATCGTCTCGCCGTTCAGCATCTGGTTGTCGACGATATGCAGGGCAAGGGCGGCATATTCCGAGGGCTCGCCCAGACGGGGCGGGAAGGGCACGGCGGCGCCGAGCGAATCCTGCACCTCCTGCGGCATGCCTGCCATCATCGGCGTCTTGAAGATGCCAGGCGCAATGGTGCAGACGCGGATGCCGGAGCGGGCGAGGTCGCGCGCCACCGGCAGCGTCATGCCAACGACGCCGCCTTTCGAGGCCGAATAGGCGGCCTGGCCGATCTGGCCGTCATAGGCCGCGACGGAAGCGGTGTTGACGATGACGCCGCGCTCTCCGCCTTCCAGGGCGTCCAGCTTCGACGCCTGATCCGCGAACAGGCGGATCATGTTGAAGGTGCCGACGAGGTTGACTTCGAGCACCTTGCGGAACTGGTCGAGCGGATGCGGACCGTCCTTGCCGACGGTCTTGACGCCGATGGCGATGCCGGCGCAGTTGACGAGGATACGGGCGGGGCCGAGCTTTTCCGTCGCCTCGGCGATTGCGGCAGTCGCGCTGTCGGCGCTGGATACGTCGCATTGCACGGCGACGCCGCCGATGTCGGCGGCGACCCTGGCGGCGCGATCCGCCCCGAGGTCGAGCACGGCCACCTTCGCGCCGCGCGCGGCCAGCGCCCGCGCCGTGGCTTCGCCGAGGCCGGAACCGCCTCCGGTGACGATCGCTGTCTGGCCGCCTGGGTTCATATCCGTCTTCTCCCGATGATGAATGCTGATGCTATGGGGGCGCAGGCGCGGGCGCAACCGGAAGAAACGGTCAGGCCAACTCGTCGGTCGGCACGGCGTCGGCGTGGTGGACCATGCCGGTCAGCTTCGCCACGGCGCCGCGTTTTATTTCGTGGGCCAGCACGCGGTCGTAGTCGACAGGCCTCGGCATGGCGATCTGGCCACGCGGGATGCGGGTGAAGCCGAGCGGTCCGTAATAGGGCTCGTCGCCGACGAGGATGACGGCCGGGACATGGGCCTTGGCAGCGGCTTCCACCGCCATCGCCACCAGCCGGCGGCCGATGCCGACGTTCTTGTGCGTGGGGCGCACCGCCAGCGGTCCGAGCATCACGGCGCTTCCCTTGCCGGCGGCGATGCGCGTCATGCGCACGGAGGCGACGACGGCATTGCCGTCCATCGCCACGAAGGACAGCGCCCGCTCGTGCGGCCCACCCTCGCGGATCTTGTAGGCGGCGCGCGCAAAACGCCCCGGCCCGAAAGCTTCCTCGTTGATGGTGTCGATTTCGGGGTCGTGCGCCGGGGTTTCCGGCAGGTAAGCGATGTCGGCAAGGCTCATGGTCTTTGCGTTCCGGGTACGGGAAAGGATTGCTGCACGAAGGCAGCGTTCGCCAGTGGCGCGCCTCAGGCGCGGGCGTCCTTTCGTCGTCGGTCGAACCGGAGCGTGGCAAAGACATCGAACATGATGGCCTCCGCTACCATCAAATTCCGGTGCCCGCAATCGGGCTTTTGCTTGGGCGTATCGGTTGACGGTGCGTTTCCCCTGCCGCGCTTTTGCCCTGTGGGGCGATGGCATACATGATTCGCAGAAAAAGAAAGCAAACGACGATGGGCCTTCTGGTCGACGGCAAGTGGCAGGACCGCTGGTACGACACCAAGGAGAGCGGCGGCCGCTTCGTGCGCGGCCAGTCGCAATGGCGCGACTGGGTGGCGGCCGACGGCAAGCCGGCCGAGGGCCGCA
>JBQCHN010000354.1:0-3136 GCA_051954615.1 Mesorhizobium sp.
GCTCTACGATCTCGCCAAGGGAATGGCGGATGTGTGGCGCGACTATATCGATTCAACCCGATTTGGTTAAGCTTCGGTGAACTTTCCGCCTTCGATACCACTCCCGGTGTCACCATATCGCGACAATCGACGGGAGCAGGAGGCGCGCCGCAGCCGCGCCGCGGCGACGGCGCAATTGCAATGGCGACGGCAGCGGCTTTATGCCATCAATCCGTTCTGGCCGGATGGACAAAGGCCAGATGGACGGAGGATTGCGTGAAGAAGGGCTATCGCGAACTGCTCGACGAGGCGAATGCCGAGATCGAAGCCATTTCCCCGGACGAGGCCGCCGCCTTGCTGGATGACGAGGAGACGATCTTCGTCGACCTGCGCGATCCGCGCGAGGTGGAGCGCGAGGGGCGGATGCCCGGCGCCCAGTCCTGCCCGCGCGGCATGCTGGAATTCTGGATCGACCCCGAAAGCCCCTATCACAAGGCGTTCTTCTCCTCCGGCAAGAGCTTCGTCTTCTTCTGCGCCGGCGGCTGGCGCTCGGCGCTGGCGACGAAGACGGCGCAGGACATGGGACTGGAGCCGGTCAGGCACATACTCGGCGGCTTCGGCGCCTGGAAAGCCGCCGGCCTGCCGATCGAATCCGGCGAACGGAAGAAGTAACTACCCTCAGCACAGATGCGCGGGCTGCTCCTGCCGCAGCACGAATTCGACGACGCGCCGCACCACGTTGCGGTCGGCAAGGATGCGCCGGTGGCCGAGCCCGTCGGCCCAGTGCAGGCGCACATGATCGCCGGCACCGGCGTAGAGTTCGGCATGCTGCGCCGCCACCTCGCGGTCGTCCCTGGCATGCACCACCAGCGTTGGCAGCCGCGCGGCGTCCAGTTGCCGGGCGCCGGTATAGTCGCTCAGCGGATGGCCGGCGATCCGTTTGACGATATCGGCCATCTTCGCCTGCGCGCGCGGCCCCACGTTCAGCATTTGGCTGAAATCCGAGAACAGCACCGGCAGCGAGCTCGGCGCCGCGATCAGCACCAGCCTGCCGGCGGCCAACGGCGCGATGCCAGCGACCGAGCCGGCCACCGCGTTGGCGGCGATGGCGCCGCCGAAGGAATGGCCGACGATCGCCGCGAAAGGCCCGAACCAGTCGCCCGCCGCCCTCACCGCCTCCACCGCGATGGCGAGGTTCAGGCGGCGGCCGCGCGACTGGCCGTGGCCCGGCAGATCGAGCGAGACGACCCTGTAGCCGGCATCGCGGAATCCGGAGATCAGCGCGCGCATATATTCGGTGCGCGAGCGCCAGCCGTGAACGACAAGAACGGTGCCGAGCGGCTCGTCATCCGGCGGATCGCCGGGCTCGGGCCTGAACTCGTGGACGGCGATGCAGCCGCCGCTTTTCGTCGTCAGCCGGTGGTGGCGGGCCTCGACCATGAAATCGGCCGCCTGCGCGACGGCGCGCCGCTCGCCCGGCGTTGGGCGGTTGACGTTCGGCGTGCGGCAGAACAATTCAAAGGCGGCCCTCCCGGCCAGCGAAGGCGCCACACGCTCGGCCGCGCCGAAGACGGTGCGAGTGACCTTCAAAGCAAAGGGTGCCATAGTAACGACCAGTCAAACGGTTCAAGTGTGAACATGATAGTTCAAAGATGAACAAACCGCAATCGCCCGCCGCCCATCCTGCTGACACGGAACCGCCGTGGGACAATCCGCGCTTCCGCAACTGGGTCGCTGTGGCACGGGCCTGCCATGCGCTCGAACGGGCGCTGGCCACGAAACTGGCGCCGCTCGGCCTGAAACCGGCGCAGCTCGACGTGCTGATGAACCTGCATCGGCATCCGGGCATGTCGCAGCACGACCTCGCCCGCCGGCTGCTGGTCGGCCGTTCCAACATCACCATGTTGTTGCCGCAGCTCGAGACGCGCGGCCTGCTCAGGCGCGAGGGCGACGAGAAGGACAAGCGCATCCTGCGCCTGACCCTGACCAGCGAAGGCGAAGCGTTGCTCACCGAGGCGCTGAAGGTGCACACGGCGCTGATCGAGGTGGCGATGGGGCAATCGACGCCGGAACAATGCGACATGATCGGCGACCAGATGCGCAAGATCGCCGAAGTGGTGAAGACGGCCTGAGGTCACGGGCAGCGCGAACCTTCAAAAGTCGGCGCGGCCCCTCACCTGTCGGCTGTTCCGACATCCTTTCCCCGCAAACGGGGCGAGGAAAGGCATTCTCACCACATCGATTTCTTAGCCCGCTCCGGCCATTCCTGATCGTAGGCCGCGCCGTCGATGCCGGCGCGGCTGGCGACTTCGAGGATGCGGCCGGGCGTCGGCAGGGATTTCGGATCGACGTGCCTTTCGGCGTTCCACAGTTCCGACCGGTGGATCGCCCTTGCGCACTGGAAGTAGACCTTTTCCACCGCGACGACGAGAACGGAGCGCGCCGGTTTGCCTTCCACGGCGAAGGACTCGCACAGGTCCGCGTCGATCGAGATCCGGGCGCGGCCGTTGACACGCAACGTCGTGCCGGAGCCCGGCACCAGGAACAGCAGGCCGACGCGCGGGTCCTCGATGACGTTTTTCAGCGAATCGGCCCGGTTGTTGCCGCGGCGGTCGGGCATCATCAGCGTGTACGGATCGACGATCCGCGTGAAGCCGGAGCGATCGCCGCGCGGCGAGCAATCGAGCCCTTCCGGCCCGCCGGTCGCCAGCGCGACGAACGGCGACGCCTCGATGAACGCGGCGTATTCGGGAATGATGTGGTCGAGTTCCTTGACCAGCGAGGTCTCACCCGGCCGGCCGTAGAGCGCTTCGAGCTGTTCGACCGTGGTGACGAGGTTCGAAGTCTTGGAAAGACTAACCACGCGAAAGCCCCTTCTCTTCCAGTTCGTCGAGATAGCCCCGCCAGCGCTCCGCCTTTTCCATGCCGAGCGTCGCGAGATAGGCCCAGGTGAAGATGCCGGTGTCGTGGAAATCGTCGAAGGTGATGCGCACCGCGTAGGTGCCGACCGGCTCGTCCTTGAGGATCGCCACGTTGCGCTTGTTCGGCACGGTGACGCGCTGCTCGGGCGAATGGCCCTGCACTTCCGCCGAGGGCGAGAGCACGCGCAGCATCTCGGCCGGCAGTTCAAACGGGGCGTGGCCGGGAAAGGTCACGG
>JBQCHN010000355.1:0-7542 GCA_051954615.1 Mesorhizobium sp.
GCTCGACCTGCTCGACCGCTACGAGCAGCGCATCGCGCAGGAGGATCCGTTCCTGCGGACGGCGGACGACATGTCCTTCTTCTGCCATGGCGACGGCATGTTCCTGAAACTCGACCAGGACGGGCGCATCACGGTTTCCGACTTCATCCGCGAACACACGGGCATCTCCTCGGAGGTGGCTTTCGTGGGGCGCGGCAATTTCTTCCAGATCTGGGAGCCCTCCCGGCTCGCCGCCTATGGCGCCGAGGTGAGGGCACGGCTGTTGCAGCTTCGGCAGGGGACAAAGCCCGGGGAGCGGCCGGAATGATGGCGGGCCACGGCGATGAACTCCACGCCGTTGGCGGACCGGCCCGCCACATTCCGGTCCTCCTTGCCGAGGTGCTCGCCGCACTTGCGCCAAAGCCCGGCGAAACGATCGTCGACGGCACTTTTGGCGCGGGCGGCTATACGAGGGCAATCCTCGATACCGGCGCCTCGGTCGTGGCCATCGACCGCGATCCCGACGCCATCGAAGCCGGCCGGGCGCTGGAGCAGGAAGCGGCGGGGCGCCTGAAGCTCGTGCAGGCGCCGTTCTCTACGCTCGACCAGGCGGTGGAGAGCGCCGACGGCGTCGTGCTCGACATCGGCGTTTCCTCCATGCAGCTCGACCAGGCCGAGCGCGGTTTTTCTTTTCGCGCCGATGGGCCGCTCGACATGCGCATGGCGCAGGCGGGCATGAGCGCGGCCGACGTGGTCAACAGCTTCAAGGCGAACGATCTCGCGCGCATCTTCGGCCTGCTGGGCGAAGAACGGCATGCCGGGCGCATCGCCCGCATGATCGAGCAGCGGCGCCAGAAGCGCCCGTTCGAGCGGACGCTGGACCTTGCCGACGCCATCGAGACGCATGTCGGCCGCAAGCCGGGCGACAAGATCCATCCGGCGACCAGGGTGTTCCAGGCGCTGCGCATCTACGTCAACGACGAGCTTGGCGAGCTGGCGAAGGCGCTGATGGCGGCTGAGCGCGTGCTGAAACCCGGCGGACGGCTCGCCGTGGTGACGTTCCATTCGCTCGAAGACCGCATCGTCAAGCGCTTCATCGCCGAGCGGGCGACGGCGCCGGCCGGCTCGCGCCACATGCCTGAGGCGAAGACGCGGGAAGCAACGTTCGAGAAGCCCGCCCGCGCGGTGACGGCGGGGGAGGCCGAACTCGCCGGCAATCCGCGCGCCCGCTCCGCGCGGCTGCGTGCGGCCGTGCGCACCGCGGCGCCTGCCCGCCAGGACGACCTTTCGGCCTTCGGCCTTCCCAGATTGCCCGGCGCCGCCTTGCCGGGAGAGAGGTGAGACAGCGTGTTCCGTACGAGTGACATAGTGCTGATTGCCGTCATGGTCTCGGCTGCCGCCATGACCTACAAGATCAAGCGCGAGGCTGAAGAGCAGCGCGCGCAGGTGCATTACCTGCAGGCGCAGATCCGCACGGAAGAGGACACGATCGACCTCCTGAAGGCCGACTGGAGCCTGCTGACCCAGCCGGCGCGCCTGCAGAAGCTCGCCGACATCTACAAGGCCCAGCTCGACCTG
Source organism: Mesorhizobium sp. (assembly GCA_051954615.1). Classification (GTDB taxonomy): domain Bacteria; phylum Pseudomonadota; class Alphaproteobacteria; order Rhizobiales; family Rhizobiaceae; genus Mesorhizobium. The sequence goes on from JBQCHN010000355.1 coordinate 1,558, forward strand.
GAGCCGGTGGACGGACATCAGTTCGTGACGCTCGACGATCTGCCGGCGCGGCCGGTCACCATCGAGGAGCTGACCGCCGACGGATCCCGCGGCGCGGCGGACGCCCAGCCCGACCAGACGATCACCGGAGCGGTGCGATGATCGGTTCGCTGCCCAAGTTCAAGGTCAGGCTGCCGGCCGGGCTCGCCCTGCCGTTCCGGCGCAAGTCCGGCACGGCCGACGCCAATGCCATCGTCGTCGATGGCGCGCGCAAGGCGACGGGCGGGCGCACCCGCACGCGCGTCGTCATGACCATGGCGGTCTTCCTCGGCATCTATGCGGCGATCGCCGGCCGTCTCGTCTGGCTGGGCTTCCAGGAGCCCGACAATTCAGGCCCGCCGGCTAGCCGAGTGACGGCTTCGCGTCCCGATATCGTCGACCGCAACGGCGAGGTGCTGGCGACCGACATCAAGACGGCCTCGCTCTATGCCGAGCCGCGCCACATCGTCGATGCCGACGAGGCCATCGAGAAGCTCGCCACGGTGCTGCCGGAAATCGACTACGAGCAGACCTATCACAAGCTGAAAAGCGGCGCCGGCTTCGTCTGGCTGCAACGCCAGCTCACGCCCAGGCAACAAGCCGAAATCCTTCAGCTCGGCATTCCCGGCATCGGCTTCCGCACGGAAAAGCGGCGCTTCTATCCGGCCGGCTCGACGGCGGCCTACATCGTCGGCCTGACCAACATCGACAACCAGGGCATCTCCGGCATGGAGAAGTATATCGACCAGCAGGGGCTGACCGCGCTCCAGCAGTCGGGCCTTGCCGACCCGAAGGACCTGAAGCCGGTCAAATTGTCGGTCGACCTGCGCGTCCAGCATGTCGTGCATGACGAGATCACCACCGGCATGGAGCGTTTCCATGCCATCGCCGCCGGCGCCGTCGTCTTCAACATCAAGACGGGCGAGGTGGTGGCGATGGCCTCGGTGCCCGACTTCGATCCCAACAACCCCTACAACGCCCAGGACAAGAACCGGCTGAACCGGATGTCGGCCGGCCTCTACGAGATGGGTTCGACCTTCAAGAGCTTCACCACCGCCATGGTGCTCGACGATGGCGACGCGACGCTCAACAGCCGTTTCGACGCCTCCCACCCGCTCAGGGTCGGCCGCCAGACGATCCACGACTTCCACGGCAAGGGCAGGGTGCTCACGCTGCCGGAGGTTTTCATCTACTCCTCCAACATCGGTTCGGCGCGCGAGGCGCTGGCCGTCGGCATCGACGGGCACCGCGCGTTCCTGCACCGGCTGGGCATCCTGGAGCGGATGAACACGGAACTGCCGGAAGTGGCGCGGCCGACCGAGCCACGGGTATGGAAGCAAGTCAATTCCATCACCATCGCCTTCGGCCACGGCGTTTCCACCACCCCCTTGCAGACGGCGGTGGGCTGCGCGGCACTGATGAACGGTTTCCTGATGGAGCCGACCTTCCTCAAGCGCTCCGAGCAGGAGGCGATGGAGACGGCCAAGCGCGTCGTGAAGGACAGCACGGTCAGCGCCATGCGCTATGTCTATGCCCTCAACGCCGAGAAGGGGTCCGGCCGCAATGCACGCGTCCCCGGCTACCGCGTCGGTGGCAAGACCGGCACGGCGGAGAAGGTCGTCAACGGCCGCTATTCCAAGGACAAGAACTTCAACGCCTTCGTGGCGGCGTTTCCGATGGACGATCCGCAATACATCGTGCTCACCATCGCCGACGAGCCGAAGCCGGAAAAGCCGGGCATGGGCGCCACGGCCGCTTCCAACGCCGGCATCATGGCCCACAACATTATCGCCCGCTCGGCCGCCATGCTTGGCGTGAAGCCAGATTTCAGCCATGAAAACGGCGCAACGCTGGTTTCATTGGATGAGTGATTCTTAGCTCCTGAATGCGGGCGCCGAGGGGACAACCGGCGCCTTGTTCAAACGAATTTGTGAGTTTGCGATCTCTATGAAGCTGAAAGACCTAGCCGGTATCCTGCCTGTCGAGAGGCTCTCCGACATCGCGGTCACCGGGCTGTCGTCGGATTCCCGCCATGTCGAAGCCGGCAACCTGTTTTTCGCCTTGCATGGCACCAAGGCCGACGGCACGGCCTATGCCGCCGATGCGGCACGGCGCGGCGCGTCCGCGGTTGTCGTGGCTCAAGGGGCGGCGCCGGGCGGCCTGACCGTCCCCGTCATCGCGGTCGACGACCCGCGCTTTGCGCTGGCGTTGGTCGCGGCGCGCTTCTTCGGCCGCCAGCCCGAGACGATGGTGGCGGTGACCGGCACCAGCGGCAAGACTTCCGTGGCCGCCTTCACGCGCCAGATCTGGGAGCAGGCTGGGTTTTCCGCCGCCTCAATCGGCACCACCGGCGTGGTGGCGCCCGGCCGCAACGAATACGGCTCGCTGACCACGCCCGATCCGGTGGCGCTGCACAGGCTTTTGGCGGAACTTGCCGACGCCGGCGTCACGCACGCTTCAATGGAAGCCTCCAGCCACGGCCTCGACCAGCGCCGGCTGGACGGCGTGCGGCTCGCCGCCGGCGCCTTCACCAATCTCGGCCGCGACCACATGGATTACCACCCGACGGTGGAGGACTATCACCGCGCCAAGCTGCGCCTGTTCAAGGACCTGCTGCCGAAGGGCGCGCCGGCGGTGATCTTCGCCGACGATCCGTGGTCGGCGCCGACGATAGCGGCGGCCAAGGCGGCGGGGCTCGCCGTGCTGACGGTCGGCCGCCACGGCGACTTCCTGACCTTGAAACGCGTCGAGCACGAGCGCCACCGCCAACGCGCCGAGATCGAGCATGAGGGCGAACTGCATGAGATCGACCTGCCGCTGGCCGGCGATTTCCAGATTTCCAACGCCCTCGTCGCCGCCGGGCTGGCGATTTCCACCGGCACGCCGGCCGGCGTTGCATTGGCCGCGCTGGAAAGACTGAAGGGCGCGCCCGGCCGGCTCGACCTCGTCGGCACCACGGCCGCCGGCGCGCCGGTCTATGTCGACTACGCCCACAAGCCCGATGCGCTGGAGAACGTTCTGACCTCGGTGCGTCCATTCACCACCGGCCGCGTCGTCGTCGTCTTCGGCTGCGGCGGCGACCGCGACCGGGGCAAGCGGCCGATCATGGGCGAGATCGCCACGCGGCTCGCCGACGTCGTCATCGTCACCGACGACAATCCGCGCTCGGAACTGTCGGAAGAAATCCGCGCCGCCATCCTGGCCGCCGCGCCCGGCGCAATCGAGATCGGCGACCGGCGCAAGGCGATCCACGAGGCGGTGGCGATGCTGGCTGCAGGCGATACCCTCATCGTCGCCGGCAAGGGCCATGAGGAAGGCCAGACGGTCGGAAACCAGACCCTGCCGTTCTCCGATCATGCGGAAGTGCGCGCGGCGCTGACGGAGCGCGCCGCATGAGCCATCTGTGGACATCCGGGGCGATGGTGGAGGCGATGGGCGGCAGGCCGCTCGGGTCGATGCCGGAGGGTATTTCGGGCATCTCCATCGACAGCCGCACCCTCAAACCCGGCGAGGCCTTCTTCGCCATCAAGGGCGATGCGATGGATGGCCATGACTTCGCCACCGCCGCCGTCAAGGCCGGTGCCGCCGTGCTGGTGGTGGCCGAGGGCAAACTGCCGGCGCTCGGCCGGCTGACTGCACCGATGATCGTGGTGCCGGACGTGCTGGCCGCCATGGAGCGGCTGGGGCTGGCGTCACGCGCGCGTAGCCAGGCGAAGATCGTCGCCGTCACCGGTTCGGTTGGCAAGACCTCGACCAAGGAGGCGCTGCGCCACGTCCTTGCCAGCGTCGGCAAGGTGCATGCCTCTGCGGCGTCCTTCAACAATCATTGGGGCGTGCCGCTGACGCTGGCGCGCATGCCGGCGGACTGCGCCTATGCGGTGTTCGAGATCGGCATGAACCATCCGAACGAGATCCGCCCACTGGTCAAGATGGTGCGCCCGCACATCGCCGTCATCACCAACATCGCCGCCGCCCATCTCGGCTTCTTCCGCAGCCTGGACGAGATCGCCGCCGCCAAGGCCGAGATCTTCGAGGGGCTGGAGCCCGGCGGTGCCGCGCTGCTCAACCGCGACGACCCGCGCTGGAAACTGCTTGAGAAGATGGCGCGCACGGCCCGCGTCGAGCATGTCTACGGCTTCGGCGAGAATGCGCGCTCGACCTACCGGCTGGTCGATTTCACGCTGGAGGCCGACCATTCCACCGTCACCGCCAAGATCGGCGGCAAGGAGATCGTCGCGCGCGTCGGCGCGCCGGGCCGCCACATGGTGCAGAATGCGGTCGCCGTTTTGGGCGCGGCGCATCTGGTCGGCGCCGACGTCGCCAGAGCGGCGCTGGCGCTCGCCGATCTTTCGGCCGAGCCGGGCAGGGGCCGGCGGCATGTGCTGCCGCACCCCAAGGGACCGATCACGCTGATCGATGAGAGCTACAACGCCAATCCCGTCTCCATGCGGGCGGCCCTTGCGCTGCTCAAGGCGACGCCGGTTCCCGAGGGGGGACGGCGCGTGGCGGTGCTGGGCGACATGCTGGAACTCGGCTCGCAGTCGCAGAAGCTGCATGCCGCTCTGGCCGAGCCGGTGGTGGATGCCGGCGCCAATGTCGTCCTGCTCGCCGGAGCCGAGATGCAGAACCTCGCCGCGGCGCTGCCGGAAGGGATCGCCGTCACGCTGAAGGCCTCGGCCGAGGATTTGAAGCCCGTGCTCATGCAGGCGCTGAAGCCGGGCGACGTGGTGATGGTCAAATCGTCGAAGGGCATCGGCCTCGCCAGGCTGGTGGACGCTTTGCTCAACAGATTTCCCGCCCAGGCCCAGAAACGGGCCTGAGGCGATCGGGGGATATAGAATCGCATGCTGACGCTTCTCGTCGATTTCGCCGAGCACCACACGGTGTTCAACGTCTTTCGCTACATCACCTTCCGCACCGGCGGCGCGCTGATCACCTCGGCGCTGATCGTCTTCATCTTCGGCCCGGCCATCATCAATTCGCTGCGCATCCGCCAGGGCAAGGGCCAGCCGATCCGCGCCGACGGCCCGCAGACGCACTTCAAGAAGGCCGGCACGCCAACCATGGGCGGGCTGATGATCCTCACCGGCATCATCGGCTCCTCGCTTTTGTGGGCGAACCTCACCAGCGTCTATGTCTGGGTGGTGATGTTCGTCATGATCGGCTTCGGCGGCATCGGCTTCTATGACGACTACCTGAAGGTGACCAAGCAGTCGCACCTCGGCTTTTCCGGCAAGGCGCGGCTGGCGCTGGAGTTCGTCATCGCCGGCATCGCTTCCTTCGTCATCATGCGCGCGGGGCTGGAGCCGTTCTCCTCGTCGCTGGCCTTTCCCTTCGCCAAGGAACTGATCATCAACCTCGGCTGGTTCTTCATTCCCTTCGCCGCCTTCGTCATGGTGGGCGCCGGCAACGCGGTGAACCTGACGGACGGGCTGGACGGGCTGGCCATCGTGCCGATCATGATCGCGGCCGCTTCCTTCGGCGTCATCTCCTACCTGTCGGGCAACGCGGTGTTCGCCGAATACCTGCAGATCCATTTCGTGCCCGGCACCGGCGAGCTCGCCGTCATCCTCGGCGCGGTCATCGGCGCCGGCCTCGGCTTCCTGTGGTTCAACGCGCCGCCGGCCGCCATCTTCATGGGCGACACCGGCTCGCTGGCACTGGGCGGCCTGATCGGCACGGTCGCGGTGGCGACCAAGCACGAGATCGTCATGGCCATCATCGGCGGCCTGTTCGTGGTCGAGATCTTCTCGGTCATCATCCAGGTCGGCTACTTCAAGATGACCGGCAAGCGGGTCTTCCTGATGGCGCCGATCCATCACCATTTCGAAAAGCTCGGCTGGACCGAAAGCCAGGTGGTGATCCGCTTCTGGATCGTCGCCGTGATGCTGGCCCTGATCGGCCTTTCCACCCTCAAGCTGAGATAGGGTCGTCCGTGATCCCCGCCACTTCCTTCGCAGGCAGAAA
>JBQCHN010000356.1:0-8810 GCA_051954615.1 Mesorhizobium sp.
GAGATCGGCGTAAATATGGATTGGTAAGGAGAGGCTTGGTAGAAGATATCAAGTCGAGAAGTCGGTTTGGGGCCGGCTGGTATCGTTCAGGGTGGGCTATGAAACTTCCGATGCATCTGCGGCGCGCGGCGACGGCCGCCCTGCCTGTCGTGGCCTTGTGCTGGCCTCAGGCGGGCTGGGCGCTGACCGTCAAGGAGGCGGTTGCCGCGGCACTGAAAACGAATCCCGAGGTCGGCCAGGCGATCGAGAATCGCGAGGCGATCGAGTTCGAGATGGAGCAGGCGCGGGGACTTTACCTGCCCAGTGTCGATCTGGAAGCCTCCGCGGGCGTGCGCCGGCTCGACAGTCCGTCCAGGCGCGCACTCGGCATCGAAGGCGACACTCTCAACAATGCCGATGTGAGTCTCTCCGTTACGCAGAAGCTGTTCGATTCGGGAGCCCGGCGGGCCGAGGTCGACCGTCAGGCCGCGCGCATCGACGGCGCCTCGTTCCGCGTGCTCGAGCGCTCGCAACTGATCGCGCTGGCTGCGGTGCAGGACTATCTGGAATTCATGCTGCAGTCGCGAGTCGTCGCCGACACGGCGGAGAACGTACGCTTCCATCAGTCGATCCTCGGTGAGATCGGCGAAGGCATCGAGGGCGGAGCGCTCAACGAGGCCGACCGCCAGCAGGCGCAGGAAAGGCTGTTTGCGGCGAAGGCGCGCAACACGCAGGCTCTCGGCGACCTCGAGGAAGCCAAGATACGCTTCTTCAAGACGACCGGTGTGCCCCTGACCAGCCCGGTCATGCCGAAGTCGCTCGCCGCCTCGCTGCCGAGGACGCTCGAAACCGCGATCGATCTGGCGCGCAACGCCAGCCCCAGCATCAAGGCCGCCGCCGGTGACGTCGACGCCGCGTCCGCCAACATCAGGGCGGCGCGTTCCAAGTATGGTCCCGAAGTGCTGGCCGAGGCGGTCGCGCGCAGCGGCAGCAACGTCGACGGCGACGAGGGTGAGAGCAACGACCTCCAGGCCATGCTGGTGCTGAGGTGGAACCTGTATCGCGGCGGCATCGACCGGGCGCATGAGCAGGAGACGATCCGCCGCGCCAGCGAGCAGCGGCTGAAGCTGCACCAAGTCTACAACGAGATCGAAGAGACGGTCCGTACCTCCTGGGATCGCCGTTTCCGCCAGGCGGATCTGGCCAAGACCCTGCGGTCGCAGTCTGCCACCAACAACAAGCTGGTCGCTTCCTATCGCGAGCAGTTCAAGGTAGGCCAGCGCTCGCTGCTCGACGTGCTGGACGCCCAGAACACGCGCTTCAACACCAAGATCCTGGCCGACACCTCCGTCTTCGCCTCGCTTCTCGCCGAATACAGGCTTCTGGCGACGACCGGCCAGCTTCTCGACGCGCTCGGCGTGTCGGCTCCGGAACAGGCCGACAGCTATGCCCGTGCCGAATTCAACACCCCTTCGGCTCCAGCCGGAGACGACTATGCGCGGCTGCCATCCCGGCAGACGAATGACCTCCCGCTCGATCTGCTGGCTCCGATTCGAAAGACGAAGTGAGATGGGGCCGGGCCGTGAACCAGCAGAGCCAGATTGACTCCCAGGCGGAAGTCTTCAAGGCCTGCTTCAGCATGGTTGCCTCGGCGCTTGGCCGTCCCAGCGCCGAGATGGTGCTGTTCTCCGGCATTCCGCTTGACGCTGAGGCGGTGGATTTCGAAGACGTAGAGCGTGTTTCGAGCCGCATCGGCCTCGAGGCCAGGCGGTTTTCGCGCGCCGATCTGGCGGCCGGCCGGGTAGAGCTTCCGGCGATCGTGTTCGCTCTCGATCGGCCGCCGATAGCGCTTCTTGACGAAATCGACGGCGACCGTTTCGAGGCCGGTGGTGCCGGCGGCCGCACCGAAGTCAGGCTGGACGAGATCCTCAAGTCGGCCGTTACGATGGTCGTGGGCTTTTCACTGATCTATTCCAACACCGCCGAGGAGGCGCGGGTCGGCACGGCGCCCGTCATCGAGCGGCGCCACTGGCTGGGCGGTACGCTGGCGCCGTTCTGGCGTTCGTATCTGCGTGTGGCGCTGGCGGCGTGCTTTATCAACCTGATTGCGATCGCCTCGCCGCTGTTCACGATGAACGTCTATGACCGCATCCTGCCCAACAAGGCGGTCTCCTCGCTGTGGGTCCTAGCGCTGGGCGTGGCGCTGGCGATGCTGTTCGATCTCCTGTTGAAGACCGCGCGCGCTTCGCTGATCGACTATGCCGGGCGAAACGCGGACCTGCGCATTTCCTATCTGCTGTTCGAGAAGGTGCTGAATTCCTCGCTGGCCTCGCGGCCGTTGTCCACCGGCGAATACGCCAACCGCGTCACGCAATACGAGTTCGTGCGCGAGTTCTTCACCTCGAACACCATCAGCGTTCTTATCGATACCTTCTTCATCTTCATCTTCCTTTTGGTCATCTACATCATCGGCGGCTGGCTGGTGATCGTGCCGGCGGTCGCCTTCGTCGTGGCGATCGCCATCGGGTTGGTGGCGCAGAACCGCATCGGCAAGCGCATCGCGATGGCAATGAACGAATCCTCCGAGCGGCAGGCGCTGCTCGTGGAGTCGATCTCCGTGCTGGAAACCGTGAAGTCGCTGCGCGCAGAGGGCCATTTGCTGCGCAAGTGGCGCGAGCTTTCGCGCAACGCGGCCCGTACGTCCGAGGAGATCAAGGAACTGTCGGCCGCTGCCGCCAACATGACGCAGTTCGTCCAGCAATTGGTCACCGTGGCGCTGATCGTCTGTGGCGCCTATGCCTTCGCCGAGGGCGACATAACGACGGGCGCCATCATCGCCGTGGTCATGCTGTCCTCGCGTGGCGTGGCCCCGCTCAGCCAGATCGCGCTGACGCTGGCGCGGTTACATCAGGCGCTGCTGTCACTGCGCATCCTCAACGGCATCATGACGCAGCCGGAGGACCAGCCCCAGACGATCGGCTTCGTCAATCGCGCGATCCGCACGGGCTCGGTGACCTTCAAGGACGTCACCTTCATCTACCCCGGTTCAGAGGCGAAGGTGCTGAACGGCTTGAGTTTCGCCATCCGCTCCGGCGAACGGGTCGGCATCATCGGTAAGATCGGCTCCGGCAAGACCACGATCGGCCGTTTGCTGTCCCGGCTCTATCCGGTCAACAGCGGCGACATCCTGCTGGATGGCATAGACATCCGCCAGTATCACATTTCCGAGGTGCGCTCGGCCGTCGGCGTTGCCGGTCAGAGCGGCGACCTTTTCTCCGGCACCGTCAAGGAGAACCTCCTGATGGCGAAGCCGGACGCCACAGACGAGGAACTCATCGATGCCGCTCGCCGCAGCGGCATCGACGATTTCGTCTCGCGCCATCCCCGCGGCTACGACATGAGCGTCGGCGAGCGCGGCTCCAATCTGTCGGGCGGACAGAAGCAGGCTGTGGCCGTCGCCCGGATTCTCCTGTCCAAACCCAAGCTCATCTTCCTCGACGAGCCATCGGGTTCGATGGATCTGGCTTCGGAGCGGCTTCTCATCCGCAATCTGTCGGAGGCGATCGATCCGGGCGTAACGCTGGTCATTTCCACCCATCGCTTCAGCATGCTGGAACTTGTCGACCGGCTGATCGTCATCGACCAGGGGCGCGTGGTGGCCGACGGACCGAAGGCGCAGGTTCTGGCCGCGCTTTCCAATCCGCAGGCTCCGCGCGAACCATTGCGCCCGGCCGCGGGAACTGCTCCAGCGAAGCCGTCGACCTCGGCAAATGTGTCCTAAGCCATCACGGTCATGAGAAGACGGCTCGACAGACCACCGATCCTGGCCAATGCGGTCATCGCCATCATATGCGCGTTGATCATCTCGGCCGTCACCTGGGCGTCCTATGCCGAGGTCGACGAGGTTGCACGCGGCGAAGGCAAGGTCATTCCGGCGTCGAAGACCCAGATCGTGCAATCGAGCGAACCCGGCGTCGTGCAGGAAATCGCCGTCAAGGTGGGGCAGACGGTCCATCGAGGCGACCTGATAGCCAGCCTCGACAACACCACAAATTCATCCTCGCTGGGGGAGGTGGAGGCCAAGGTCCGCGCCTTGAAGACGAGGGCCAGCCGCCTGCAGCAGGAGCAGGCCGGCCGCTTCGACGAGCCGTTCGTCTGCCCGGAGAAAGTGCTGAAGAGCGCGTCCGAGGTCTGCAGAAACGAGGAAAACCTGCTCGTCGCCAGGAAGAAGAACTATGAGAATGATCTTCAGGTGGCCAAGGCGAGACTGGTGCAGCGGCAGAACGAGCTCGGCGAGGCGCAGGCGGATCTTGTGCGCCTGTCGGAAAACCTCGACATGAACGCCAAGCAGCTCGACCTTGTGGCGGGCATGGTCAAGCGCGGCCTGATGGCACAGACCGAGCTGATCCGTGTCCAGTCGGAGAAGGCCGAGCTCTCCGGTCGCATCGAAGTAGGCAAAGAGACCATCGAAAAGCTGAAGGGCGCGGTCCGCGAAGCGGAGCTCCAGGCCGGCGACGTGCCCTTGAAGATGCAGCAGGAAGCGCTGAGCGACCTGACGCAGACCCTCGCCGACCTGTCGGTCGCCGAAGAAACGATGCGCGGCGCCAGCGATCGGCTGAAGCGCACCGAGATCCGCTCGCCGGTCGACGGCATCATCAACACGCTGGCGGTCAACACCATCGGCTCGTTCGTCCAGCCCGGCGCGCCGATCGCCGAAGTCGTGCCAACGACGGAAACCCTTCTGGTGGAAGCGCGCGTCTCGCCCAAGGACGTCGCTTTCATCCAGAGCGGACAGCCGGCGCTGATCAAGATCACCGCCTACGATTTCTCCATCTTCGGTGGCATTCAGGGCAAAGTGGCCAACGTCTCGGCCGACAGCCTCGTCGACAGCACGACCGGGCAGCCCTACTATCAGGTGCGGGTAACGACGGACCATTCCAGCCTGATCAGCAAGGGCAAGTCCTACGCCATAAAGCCCGGCATGGTGTGCTCCGTCGACATCATGACGGGCCGCAAGACCATCCTGCATTATCTGCTGAAGCCTCTGAACAAAGCCCGCGACGAGGCTTTGCATGAGCGTTGAGGAAACGGTTCCCTGGACACTGAACCGGGTCGACGCCGAGCTGGTGAAGCCGGAATTCAGGGTGGTTGCCAAGGGCGCCAGCAAGCGCGGCATCCGTCTCGAGCGCATATTCTGGCAGACGCTGAAGGTCATGGCCCAGCGCAACAAGACCACTATCGGCAGCCTGGTGGAGCAGATGGCCGAGGCGTCGCCCGACCGTCAGAACCTCGCCTCGATGATCCGGGTGAGTTGTCTGTTGTGGATCGACCAGCGCCTCTCCACGCTGGAGATGCTGACGGCCGCCTCGACGGTCAATTCCATTCTTTCGGCGGTGCCTTCTCCGGCCTTCGCGCTCGGAGCCAACAAGAAGATCGTCGCCGTCAACGCCGCTTTCCAGGCGCTCATCCGCCGCCAGTTCCCGACGCTCGGTCCCGATCAGGACAAGCTCGATCTGAAGCTGACCCTCGACGTCAACGTCACCGATCTGCTGGCGCGGCTCGAAGCCAACGGCAACACGGCCACGGTGACGGGTTTCGCGATCGGCGTCGGCGAACGGCGTTTCCGTCGCCAGATCAACGCCATCAAGGCGCCTGTCGGCGAGGCCGATATCGTCCTCGCCTTCGTCGTCGGCTGAAAGTCCGCGACGCGGCCTAGGCTGCCGGCCGGCGTCTTACTCGATGTCCATCACGCCGTCGCCAGGAGCGATGGTGACAAGGTTTTGCGCGCTTGCCGTCGCATAGCGTGAAGGCGACCGCGTGCCGTGCACCCAGGCCCGGTCGGTGCTCAGCGAATAGAGCGGCTGATAGCTCGGCAGCGTCTCGTCGCGGACCACGTCGGCAATGGTGTTGTCGAGGATGTAGCGGCCCTCGCTCGTCGCCACGGCCAGGACGGCGTGGTAGGCCATGTGACGGGAATCGTGCAGTACGACCACCGACAGGCTCTTTGCCGGCACGCCTTCACGCATGAGAGCCGTCATTTTCAGAATGGCGAAGTCCTCGCAGTCGCCGGCGCCTCTTGCCAGCGTCTCGGTGGGTGTCGCCCAGTGGTCGACGACGCCGTAGGCGGCGCGGTCGGTGCGATAGCGCACCAGCCCGTTGACCATGCTGTTGACGATGCGCATGCGGTCCAGGAACGGCTTGTCCTTCGTCTGCTCGTCGATCAGCGTGAGCAACTGGTTGCGGCCGCCGCAATCGGCCTGGCCCGCGCAACGCTCGATCGCCGCCATCATTCCGGCCCACCGCCGTGCCGCCGGGAAGTTGTGCATGGGGATCGCCACCGAGCCGAAGACGCCGTCCGTGACGGTACCGGTGGCGATCGGGTCGAGAGCCGGCTCGGGCGCGTTTTCGGCCTGTGCGATGAGATGTTCGACGGCGGCAATGCCGCCGAAAGGCAGGGCATCGGTCGCCGCTGAGCCGGTTCCCGCCGTCATGCCGAGGTCGATGCTGACGCCGCCGAGAAAGGCGATGGTGTCGTACAGCGGCCGCTGGGCGTTGTCTGCCTGCGCCGGCGCCAGCGACATCGCCAACAGTCCTCCGATCAGGATGGAAAGTAAACCCTGCCTCGAAGCAAATCTACTTGCCCTTCTTCTGGTCGCCATGTCCGCCGCCCGTTGTTTTTATTTACGGCGAGGCTAGTCAAAATCCCTGAAGATCAGGCCAATAAGGCTGGACAATTTTCCCTTGTTGTTTGTGGTGAATTTCTCATAAAATTTTATTCAATCTTGCGGTGACCGCGGGAGTGCAAGGGTGGCGTGAGGCGTGTCCTGGAGAAGAATATATTATTATATATCTCGATGGTTAACCAAATCTAAAAAAGTTGTTGTAACGTATAATTCCCTATATGTTTGCGGTTTCCGAAAGGTTGAATCGGCCGACAGCGAATGGTTTTACTCGCTCAATTGAGAGGGTGGGATCATGGTTACTGAGTTTGATGGTACTTCGGCTGGCGATTTCCGTGACCAGGAAGGCCGGGCCGAAGCGCACGGCAACGACGCGTGGCAGCCGTCCCCCGTGGTGGTCGCCGCGGCGGGAGATCCTCAGCCCGTAGACACCGAAGGCCAGCCGGTCGCCGGCGCGAACACGGCGACACCCGGCGGGGAAACCCAGTACCTGGCCGAAGCCGGCAACGTCGTGCATCTTCCGGCAAACGCCTCCATCGACAACATCAAGGTCGTCGGCCAGGACATCGTCCTCCAGCAGGCGGATGGCAGCGTCATCGTCATCAAGGACGCGGCCCTGAACGTTCCGACGTTCTTCCTCGGCGATGTCGAGGTGCCGCGCGTAGCCATCCTTGCCGCGCTGGAAGCCAACGGCATCAACGTCGCCTTCGGTGCGAACGGCTCGATGGCGGCCGGCGGCGAGTCCGTGCCCAATCCCAGCTCGGGCGGCAACTTTGAAGACGGCGGCCAGCATGTTCTGCCGCCGGTCCAGCCTTTCACGGCGCTGCTTGACGACACGACCCTGAATTTCGCCGGGCAGGGCGGCCCGCAGGAACTGGACGTGTTCCCCGACACGCATCCGACGGCCGGCTCGAACGGATCGGCGGCGTCGCTCGATGACGACGCGCTGTCGGGCGGCAATGCCGGCGGCATCCTCGACGACGCCGGTGCGGCATCGCTCACCGGCGTGCTCGCGCATGACTACGACATCAACGGTGCCGGCAGCCTGCTTTTGACCGACGTCGTGCTGCCGTCGAACGGCGGATTCACCTATGTGGTCGGCTCCGGCGGCCTGCAGATCGTCATCAGCCAGAACGGCCAGGCGGTCGTCAGGATCGATCTCGCGGACACCGTTTCGGGCAGCTACACGCTCACCCTGCTCGGCCCCATCCATCATCCCGACGGCGGCGACGAGAACAACGTCGACTTCACCATCGGCTATCAGGTTGCCGACCAGGACGGCGATGCCGTCAGGGGCGAGTTCAATGTGAGCGTCGACGACGACACGCCGGTTGTGCACGAGAACGCGCTGGTGCGGCTGGACGACGACGCGCTGGCCGGCGGCAATGCCGATGGCAACGGCGACGATGCGGACGCCGTCAACGTGACGGGCGTGCTTGCGCATGACGGCGGTGCCGACGGCACGGCCTCGGTGCTGTGGTCGGGCTCGGGCCTGACGCTGCCGTCGGGCTTCACGGCGCAGGTGTCGCCGGACGGCACGGTGCTGACGATCAGCCAGCAGCAGGGCAGCGCCTCGGTGGCGGTGGTGCAGTTGACGATCACCGATCCGCAGAGCGGCGCCTATGCGGTGACGCAGCTTGCGGCGATCAACCACCCGCAGGGCACGACGCCCGGCAAGGAAGACAATGTCGGCTTCACCGTCTCCTATGTGGTGACGGATGGCGATAACGACACGGCGACGGGCACGCTGTCGATCAACGTCGACGACGACACGCCGGTTGTGCACGAGAACGCGCTTGTGCGGCTGGACGACGACGCGCTGGCCGGCGGCAACGCGGCCGGCAACGGCGACGATGCGGACGCCGTCAACGTGACGGGCGTGCTTGCGCATGACGGCGGTGCCGACGGCACGGCTTCGGTTCTGTGGTCGGGCTCGGGCCTGACGCTGCCGTCGGGCTTCACGGCGCAGGTGTCGCCGGACGGCACGGTGCTGACGATCAGCCAGCAGCAGGGCACCGCCTCGGTGGCGGTTGTGCAGCTGACGATCACCGATCCGCTGAGCGGCGCCTACAAGGCCGAGCAGCTTGCGGCGATCAACCACCCGCAGGGCACGACGCCCGGCACGGAGGACAATGTCGGCTTCACCGTCTC
>JBQCHN010000357.1:0-21618 GCA_051954615.1 Mesorhizobium sp.
CGCACACGGGCCGTAATACCCGTAGGGGAACCCTTGGACGGAACCTCCCCGGCTGATCGCCTACGTTTGACGACCAGCGGAGGCGCCGGCTCCCCGCCACGCAATCACCGTCATGACCGGTGTTCCCGCGCGGGAAGCTGGCGGTGAGTATGGGGGAGGCGGAAAGGGCGGGGATAAGTTTCGGAAAAGATTTTTTCAGACGTTCCGTCGCGATCACGCCTGGCACGGTTCCTGCTCTCGAAATGTCGGCTCTCGGTTAGCCCGTTCGTCTATGGGAAGAGGGGCACGCGTCCGGCCGAGAAACACGAGAGGAAACGTCATGCCGCGCTATCTGGTCGCCATCCACCACCTCGACGACTACGACCCGTCCACTGAAGACGAAGCGATGCACCGAGCAATCGACGCGCTCAACGACGAAATGGTGGCCGCCGGGGCTCGGCTTTTCGTTGGCGGCCTGCATTCGGCGAGTGCAGCGAAGTCGCTGCAGGCCGGCCTGGATGGCGAAGTGCACGTCACCGACGGGCCGCACCTGAAGACCGGCGAGCATGTCGGTGGTTTCTGGGTGTTGGAAGCCTCCGACCTTGACGAAGCGTTGGAATGGGGCCGCAAGGCGGTGAAAGCGTGCCGCGCGCCTGTCGAAGTACGGCAGTTTCATTGAAACCATTCCTTACTTCTTCTCGTTCACGGGGGCGTGCTTTCAGTCGGTCGATGAGGAACTGACGATATTCGCAGACCTCCCGGGTCGATCCAGATCCCAAATCCGGGAAATATAGCCGCGCATTTCGTCAGCGGTCGCGCCGCCCCGGAATTCCGCAAGGCGTATCGCCTTGGCTTCCAATTCCTGTCTAGCGAGCGTGTTGCCCGGGTCGCCCTTCGGTTCGTCAACGCGAGAGGTGAGTTTGCGGCCATCGACCGTGGCAACGCTTACTTTTCCGACCCACCGCTTCGGATAGAGGGAGTCGACCTCGGGGTCGAACTCCATACGCACCTTGGAGCGGAAATCGGCGACGTCAGCAGCGGCCAGGGCATGGCGTTCGAACGCATCGAGGTCGGCAATCCCATGGACCGCGATGAGCCCCAGAACGGTGCCCATGGAGAACTTGGCCTGATGGACGGTTTGCGGAATGTCCACTGCGCCGAGGACGTCGATGGCTCCCTGATGCACATGGGCCACGACCTCCGTGACGTCGCCGTGTCCAAGTCCCTCGCGTCGCATGAGGAGCTGAAGGGCGTCGGCGGCGGGATGGGTGTGACGGCAGGAAGCGTGCCACTTGAACGATGTCTCTTCGGTGGCCCAGCGGCTACCAAGTCCGTCCGTGAGGCAGGCCGGATCGGCGTCGGTCGACATGCCCGCCGCCATGCCCTTTTGTCCCTCGAGAATCCGGTCGGCGCCCCTGAAGCCGTCGCGAGCCAGATAAGCCGCCGCCAAGCCGTTGGCCGCCGCCCGCGCCGTATGAAGCTGCTTGGAATCAGCCGCGTCACGCAGGAATTCCCAGAGACCGGCGGCCTGGGTACCCGCCGACCCGAGCGCATGGTTCAGGCGGACGGCATCCAGCCCGACCAATTTGCCGACGGCGGCAGCTGCCGCCACCGTCCCGGCCGTCCCCGTCGTGTGGAAGATCTCGTAGTGCGAGCGGCCCAGGAACTCTCCGACGCGGATGCCGACTTCATACCCTGCGATGCAGGCTGTCAGTACGTCTTGCCCCGTCTTTTTCTCGGCCTCTGCTACCGCCAGAACAGCCGGAAAGATCACGGTTGCCGGGTGAAAGACGGAACCGTTGTGGACGTCGTCCTGCTCCACCGCGTGAGAGGCGGCCGCGTTGACCATCGCCGCGAAATACGGGCTCGTGCGCCGGCGTGTCGGGAGGACGACGCTCGGGCCGTCGGCAGGCCCCATCGCCCGGGCGAAGTTTTCGATGATCTCGACCTGCGGAGCGCCCTTTCCTGCGAGGGCGGAGCCCAGCCAATCGATCATCAGCCCCTTCATGAAATGGACTACGCTTGGTGGAATTCGCCGGATGTCGAGCTCAGCGACAAATGAGCAAAGCCTGGCCGTCGGCCAGTCAAGCGTCTCGGAACTCATCGGCGTTCCTCCTGTGCAAGCTTACGCCAAACCAGCCCGGTCCAATATCCGTCTCGCGCGTTCGGCGACCGGCCTGTCGACCATTTCGCCTTTCACCTGGACTGCGCCGCCGTTGCTCGCCGCCGCGACGATCTCCTGGGCCCAGGCGATTTCCTTCTCGCTCGGACGGAAGGCGCGCCCGATCGGCTCGATCTGCTTCGGGTGGATCGCCATCTTGCCGCCGAATCCCATCTTCGCCGCGTGGCGCGCGTCGTCTTCCGTGACGTCGGGGCTGCCGAGGTCAGCGGTTACGCCGTCGATCGGAGGCACGCGATCGGCCGCGCGCGAACGCCAGACGATCTCGCTGCGTGCCGCCAGCAGAGTCGTTCGGTCGTTCGCGCAGCCGAGGTCGAGCGCGAAGTCGATCGAGCCGAAGGCAACGGCGACGACACCGGGCGCGGTCAGGATGTCCGGCAGGTTTGCGAGCCCCGCGGCGCTCTCGACCAGGGCGACGACGGCGACGTCGCGTCCGATGCGTCTAGCCATGCCGGCGATGTCGTCGGGGCGCTCCGCCTTGGGCAGCATGACGGAGAGGTCGCCCAGGTCGCGCACTGCGTCGATGTCCGCCGCGTGCCATGGCGTGCCGATCGCGTTGACGCGCACGACGATCCGGGATTTCAGGGCAGCCGCATGGGCGACGACCGCTCCCCGGGCCTGATCCTTGTCGGTGGGAGCTACGGCATCCTCGAGGTCGAGGATGACCGTGTCGGAGCCGCTGCCATCGGCCTTTGCGAATCTTTCCGGACGCGATCCCGGCACGAAAAGCGGCGCGACGGGCGTGACGAAGCTCACCATTGCGCCGTGGCCTTCACCGTCACCTGTCCGTCCGAGGAGCGCACCTCCATGTCCATTTCGTCTTTCCCATGGAGCGTCCCGCCGAGGAGCAGGGTCTGCGGGCCGGTCGCCGGACGCACCCCGCGAAACGAGAACCGGCGCGGCGCGCGGCCGGCGATCACGGCGGCGAAGTTCAAAAGCAGGGTGGCCTGGAGCGGGCCGTGGATGACGAGCCCGGAATAGTGCTCGACGCCCTTGGCGTAGGGCGCATCATAGTGGATGCGATGCCCGTTGAACGTCAGCGCTGAGTAACGGAAAAGCAGCACCGGATCGACGTCGACTGTCCGCTCGTGCGGCGTGGCCGGCCTGGGACCTGCCGGCTGGGCGGGGGGCGGCGGCGCGCCCGTCTCCGGCTCGCGATAGACGATGATCTGATCCTCTTCGATCACCGGACCGGCGACGTTCGCGATCTCATGGCGCACCGTGACGAAAGCGAGCCTGCCGGAGCGCCCCTGTTTTTCCTCGATCGCCCGCACCGTCGAGCGGCGGCGGATCGTATCGCCACTGTGTATCGGCGCCAGGAACCGGACGTCGCTGCCGGCCCACATGCGGCGCGGAAGCGGCACTGGCGGCAGGAATCCGCCTTTGGCCGGGTGCCCGTCCGGACCCAGTTCGCGCGCGTCCGCGATGTCGGGGGTCAGGCACCAGTGCAGGCCGGGAGGAGCCTCGTCGAGCCGCGCCACATGCTCTCCGAGCGTGGCTTCGAAGCTGGCGACGACGCGCGGGGTGACGATGTCGTCGGCCTCCCACGACCGTCCGATCCATTCCTGCAACACGACGTTTTCCGTTCCCAAGGCTCCGACTCCGTTTCAGGCCCCGAATTCCGACCGAACGCGATCGGTGTCGGCTCCGAGCGCCGGGACCATCGGCGGAGCCTTGAACGCCGCGGATCTCACCGAGGGCTTCGGGACCGTCACCGTCTTGCCGCCGGGCAACGCGACCTCGATCCGGCGCAACGCTTTGTGCATCGGAATGTCGCGCACCTCGCTGACCCGTCCCCAGGCGTTCTGGGCGGCATCGAGCAGGCGGATTGCCTCCGCGCTGTCGAGAGAGGCAAAGATCGGCTCGATCTCGGCGTCGAGCGCCGCACGGTTGGCGACGCGCAGGGGATTGGTCGCGAAGCGCGCGTCCTCGACCAGATCGGGCCGTTTCAGCACTGCCAGGCAGAAGCGCTTCCATTCGCTGGGTTGCTGGATGGCGACGACCACCGCCACGCCGTCGCGGCATGTATAGGGGCGGTAGGGATAGATGGAAGCGTGCGCCAGCCCGTAGCGGCCCGTCTCCCGTCCGGCATGCTCGTAGTGCAGCAGCGGCACCGCCATCCAGTCGGCCATGCCGTCGAACATGGCTATTTCGATCGTCCCGCCCCGCCCGGTTTTCTCGCGGGCGAGCAGGGCCTCGAGGATCGCGGCGTGGGCGTTCATTCCGGTGGCGATGTCGGCGGCGGAGACGCCGATCTTACTCGGCGTGTCCGGCGTTCCGGTGACGGCGCATATGCCGCTTTCCGCCTGCACCAGCATGTCGTAGGCGCGCATGGCCGCATAGTCCGTGTCCTGCCCGTAGCCGACGATGCCGACCGCGATCAGCCGTGGATATTTCTTCGCGATCGCCTCGGCCGAGAGGCCGAGCCTGTCGATGGCGCCGGGCGCGAGGTTCTGGACGAGGACGTCGGCCTTTCCGACCATACGGTGAAGGAGCGCGAGGTCGGCCTCGGACTTGAGATCGAGCGCGGCGCTCTCCTTGCCGCGATTGAGCCAGACGAAATAGGCCGACATGCCCTCGACGGTGGAATCATAGTGCCGCGCCGTCTCGCCTTCAGGGCGTTCTATCTTGATCACCCGGGCGCCTGCGTCGGCGAGCCGCACGGTGCAAAGCGGAGCAGCGACCGCCTGTTCGATCGAGACGACCAGCAGGCCGTCGAGTGGGCCGGCGAGGTCAGACATTGCGCTGGACCCCGGAGCGGGCGAGCACGCCCGGCTTGAGCCGCTCGTTCTTGCCGTAGTCTTCCGCGGGGTGGAAGAACAGCCGGGGCGTCTCGTCGATTTCCTCGAGCCGCTTCCGGTAGGCGTCCAGATAGGCCTTGCGGCCATCGTCGCCGACACGGCCGGGCATGTAGGCGACGAAGGGAGGCAGCACGTCGAAGCCCGCATAGCGCAGCAGGCCGTTATGGACAGGCCACAAAACCGTGAGGATATCGCCGTCGATGCCGTCGGGCGCATAGGTGTCGGCCGATGTGCCCGTGGTGGCCGCGACCATGGCGAGTTTCCCCTTGAACATGCCCGTGTCGTACTTGCGGCCTGGCAGATACGCGAAACCACGGGCGAAGACGCGGTCGGCCCAGCCCTTGAGCATCGCGGGCACGCCGAACCACCAGACCGGGAACTGGAAGATCACCAGGTCGGCGCGCTTTAGCTTTTCCATCTCGGCTGCAATGTCGGGCGCTGTCCTTCCGCTCTCGTAGGCCGCCGTCTGTTCCCTTTGCAGACTGAAGAACTCCGGATTCGTCGGCTCTCCCGTAAGGTCGTCCCGTCCGGCGACGGGGTTGAAGCCCATGGCGTAGAGGTCGCTGACGACGACCTCGTGACCTGCGGCCGCGAGCGTCTCGACGGCGAGGTCCTTCATGGCGCCGTTGAAGGACTTGGGTTCCGGATGGGCGTAGACGATGAGGACGTTCAAGGCGGCGTCTCCTAGTACGAGCGCGGCAGGCCGAGCACGTGCTCGGCGAGGTAGGAGAGGATGAGGTTGGTCGATATCGGCGCGACCTGGTAGAGGCGGGTCTCGCGGAACTTGCGCTCGACGTCGTATTCCTCGGCGAAGCCGAAGCCGCCGTGCGTCTGGATGCAGACGTTAGCCGCTTCGTTCGAGGCATCGGCCGCCAGCATCTTGGCCATGTTGGCCTCGGCGCCGGGGTTTTTGCCCGCCTCGTAGAGCGCAAGAGCCTCGCGCACCATCAGCTCGGCGGCGCGCATGTTGGCGTAGGCCCGGGCGATGGGGAACTGGATGCCCTGGTTCTGGCCGATCGCGCGGCCGAACACATGCCGATCCTTTGCGTAGCTGCTGGCCTTGTCGATGAACCACTTGGCGTCGCCGACGCATTCGGAGGCGATCAGGATGCGCTCCGCATTCATGCCCGAGAGGATATAGCGGAACCCCTTGCCCTCCTCGCCGATGAGGTTTTCGGCCGGTACCCGAAGGTCGTCGAAGAAGACTTCCGTGGTCGCGTGGTTCATCATGGTCCGGATCGGCCTGATCGTCAGTCCGTTGCCGATGGCTTTCCGCATCTCGACCAGAAGGACGGAAAGCCCGTCCGTCTTCTTCATTCCGTCGCGGAGGGGCGTGGTGCGGGCCAGGAGGAGCATCAGGTCGGAGTGCTCGGCGCGGCTCGTCCAGATCTTCTGGCCCTTGACCACGTAGTGGTCGCCGTCGAGGCGCGCCACGGTCTTCAGTGCCCCCGTATCGGTGCCGCTGGTGGGCTCGGTGACGCCGAAGGCCTGCAGCCGCAATTCTCCCGTCGCGATCTTCGGCAGGTAGCGCCGCTTCTGCTCTTCGGAGCCGTGCCGCAACACGGTGCCCATCGTATACATCTGCGCGTGGCAGGCGCCACCGTTGCAGCCCGCGCGCTGTATCTCTTCCAGCACTGCCGCGGCTGCCGAAAGCGGCAGGCCGGAACCGCCGTATTCCTCCGGTATCAGGATTGACAGCCAGCCGGCCTCGGTCAGCGCGTCGACGAACTCCTTCGGGTAGGACATGTCCCTGTCGAGCGCGCGCCAATACTCGCCGGGGAAGCGCGTGCAGAGCCTGACGACTGCTTCGCGTATGTCTGAATAGGCATCGACCATCCGGTTCACCTCGATAGGCTCTCATCTGGGAGAGAAACCCCGTGCTACTCCCGTCCGGCCATATCGACAATGATAGTCTTGCAAGATCAGCTATGCCGTAATTTTATGAATCGGAGTTTCCGGCGGACGCTTCTTGCTCCTGGAGTATGCGGCCCGACCAAATTCCTTTTTCGACCAACGTGGCCACCGTCGTGGCAATGGCGTTGCCAGCGAAACGGGCGAGCCGTGGCGTGGGGCGGTCCGAGGGAAACGACATGATCAACCGACGCACGGGTACCGGATTGACAAGCGGCGCCGCTTCGAGGCGTTTGGTTCTGAGCTCTTCGTGGATTGGGGCGAGCGGCAGGATGGTGACGCCGTGTCCGTTTCGCACCAGAGACTTCAAGGTCGAATAGCTGTCGGCCTCGACCTTTACGCTTAATGGAATGCGCACCTCCTCGGCGTAGCGATCGACGAGCGTCCGCAATCCATGGCCTCGGCTTGGCAGAAGCAGTCGATGGTTCGCAAGCTGGGCGAATTCGACCGATCGATCGAGCGACAGTCCCAATCCCGGCGGTCCGATCAGGAAGAGCGTTTCCTCCAGCAGTGGCCGAGTTCGCAGGGCGCGAGCCAACTTGGGATCGTAGAGGATCGCCGCATCCAGATCGCCGCGATGCATCCAGTCCAGCAGATAGCCGGTATAGGCGCTGACGATGCGCAACGTGGCATCGGGATGCGCGTCGCGGAAGGCCGAAACAAGCGGCTCGGAAAGGATATCGGAGGCGGTCGGTGGCATGCCGATCGACACATGGCCGCGCAGCGGCGCATTTTCATCCGAAACGACGGCGCGGATCTCATCGAGTTCAGCCATGACACGCAAGGCGTGACGCAGCACGTCCTGCCCTTCCTCGGTGGCGATCATGCCCCGGCCGTGTCGGCTGAAAAGTCGTACGCCCAGTTCCTGCTCCAACAGCCTGATCTGTCGGCTCAGCGCCGGTTGGGCGACGTGCAAACGATCGGCCGCCTTGGAGAGACTGCCAAGTTCGGCGACGTGGATCAGTGTGCGGAGCTGTGAAACGTCCATTGCCATACAATATCGTTATATCTGATCGTAAAAAAGGGTCGATGTTAAAGCATCTCGATAAGGCTAAGGATGGGCATCTTTGGCATATCAGGGAGGCGAGCGTTGAGCGCCGCTGAAATAATCTCCGCACGATCGGGGCCAGTGGCCCGCGATCTCGCCGCCGAATGGCCTGCGGCCCTCTATGAGACGCTGAAGGCGGCCGGGGTCAGCCACATGTCCTATGTACCCGATGCTGGACATTCGACGCTTATCCGCCTGTTCAGTGAGGACGCCGACGTCGTCACGAATGTGCTGACGACCGAAGAAGAGGGCGTAGCGATCGCTACTGGGGCTTGGCTTGGCGGCAAGCGCAGCGTCCTCCTCATGCAGTCCTCGGGCGCTGGCAACTGCATCAACATGCTGTCCTTGCCGGTACAGGCACGCTGCCCGCTCCTGATGCTGGTTACGATGCGCGGCGAATGGGCCGAGTTCAATCCTTGGCAAGTGCCGATGGGGCAGGCGACGGAAGCTGCCCTGAAGGCTGTCGGCATTATGGTGTTTCGCGCGGAAACCGGACTCGACTTGGTCGAGACGGTCGAGCAGGCGGCGACGATGGCATACGAGGCCGACCAGCAGGTCGCCGTGCTGATCGGGCAGCGCCTGCTCGGCAAGAAGAAGTGGTGAATGTCATGACCGTCCACACGATGGATCGCCGCGCGGCGGTAAAGGCATTGCTGGATGCGCGCGACGGCGCGCTTGTCGTCACGGGGCTCGGCTCACCGAGCTACGACGTGCATGCGGCGGGCGACCGTGACGACAATTACTACCTTTGGGGCGCGATGGGGGCTGCGGCGCTCACCGGATTGGGCCTTGCGCAGGCACAGCCCGAAAAGCGCGTCATGGTCATCACCGGCGACGGCGAGCAACTGATGGCTTTCGGCGCGCTCGCGACCATCTCTGTCGCCAGGCCGAAGAACCTCGACGTGATCGTTCTCGACAACCAGCATTTCGGCGAGACGGGCATGCAGCAAAGCCACACGGGCAGGGGGATAGCACTGGACAAGGTCGCGCAGGCCGCAGGGTTTGTCGACACGGCGGAACTGCGCACGCTGGATGAGGTCGGCGAACTCGCCACACGTCTGAAGGCGCCGGCGACGGGACCTCGCCTGTTCGTGCTCAAGATCAAGGCGGAGAATCTGCCGCGCTCCCTTCCGCCGCGCGATGCGACGTTCATCAAGAACCGCTTTCGCTCCTGTCTCGGCCTTGCGACCTGTTGAGGACGAAATGACGGATCTTGTGCGCTTTCAGAACACCGTCGCCGGAGAGCTTCAGCCGGTCGCCGCGACATTCGAATCCTTCGATCCCTTTACCGGCAAGCCCTGGGCCGCGATCCCGCTCGGCGGCAGGAGCGAGGTCGACGCTGCGGTGGCGGCGGCGAAATCCGCCTTCCGGTCGCCCGAATGGGCCGGGTTGACGGCCAGCGCGCGCGGCAAGCTGCTGGCCCGCGTAGCGGACCTTATCGCGGAGAATGCCGACCGCATCGCTGCGATCGAGACCCGCGACAACGGCAAACTGATCACCGAGATGGCGGCGCAGTTGCGCTACATCCCGGAATGGTTCCGGTATTTCGGCGGTCTGGCCGACAAGATAGAGGGAGCGGTGCTGCCCATCGACAAGGCGGGCATGTTCGCCTTCACCCGGCACGAGCCGCTGGGCGTGATCGCGGCGATCGTGCCGTGGAATTCGCCGTTGCTCCTTCTGACCTGGAAACTGGCGCCGTTGCTGGCGGCCGGCAACACAGTGGTCATCAAGCCGTCCGAACATACGTCCGCCTCGACCCTGGAGTTCGTGAAACTCTTCGCTCAAGCAGGCTTCCCGCCCGGTGTGGTCAACACGGTGACCGGCATGCCCCTGGACGTCGGCGCTCCGCTCGTTTCGCATCCGGACGTCGCCAAGATCGCGTTCACGGGGGGCGAGCCGGGCGGCCTTGCCGTCTATCGTGCCGCGGCCGAAGGGCTGAAGACGGTCACGCTCGAACTCGGCGGCAAGTCGGCCAACATCGTCTTCGACGACGCGAATATCGAGAGCGCGGTCAACGGCGCGATTTCCGGCATCTTCGCCGCCAGCGGTCAGACCTGCATCGCGGGTTCGCGGCTTCTCGTGCATCGCAAGGTGCATGACCGGGTCGTGGACGGAGTGGTGAAGCTGGCGGCGAGCGCCCGCATCGGCAATCCGGCGCTTGCCGAAACGCAGGTTGGCCCGATTACGACGCAGGCGCAGAAGGAGAAAGTTCTGTCCTATATCGACGTTGCCCGCGACGAGGGTGCCGAATGCGTGCTTGGCGGCGGCAAGCCCGCTGCGCCCGATCTGGCACAGGGGTGGTTCGTCGAGCCCTCCATTTTCACGGGCGTCAGCAATTCGATGCGCATCGCGCGTGAGGAGGTGTTCGGTCCGATCCTTTCGATCATCCCCTTCGACAGCGAGGAAGAAGCCTTCGCCATCGCCAACGACAGTCCCTACGGACTGGCGGCGGGGCTGTGGACGATGGACATGGGCCGCGCCTTGCGGGGCGCGCAGGCGATGGAGGCCGGCACGGTCTGGATCAACAGCTATCGCGCCGTCTCCTACATGGCGCCGTTCGGCGGCTACAAGAGAAGCGGCATCGGTCGCGAGAGCGGCCAGGAGGCGATCAGCGCCTATCTCCAGACCAAGACGGTATGGATCGATACGGTCGGCAAGACGGCCAATCCGTTTGTCATTCGATAGGCCAGGCAGGAGTTTGGAAAATGAAGCTTGAAGGCAGGATCGCGGTCATCACCGGGGCGGCGCAGGGCATAGGGCGCGCCTGCGCGGAGCGCTTTCTGGCCGAGGGAGCCAAGGTGGTGATCGGCGATGTGAACGAAACCCGATTGCTGGAGACGGCCCGCGAGATCGGCCCGTCCGAGCGGGTCCTGGCCGTCGTCACGGATGTCGGCAAGAAAGAGCAGGTGGATGCGCTGGTCGCAAAAGCCGTCGAACGCTTCGGCAGGCTGGACGTCATGGTCAACAATGCGGGCATCTGCCCGATCGTCCCGTTCCTCGACGTGACCGAGGAGACCTATGACAAGGTCCTGGCCGTCAATCTCAGGGGAGCGTTCTTCGGCACGCAGGCCGCAGGCCGCCAGATGATTGCGCAGGGCAAAGGCGGGGTCATCATCAACATGTCCTCGATCAATTCAGGGCTCGCCAACCCCAACGTCGCGCCATACGCGATCTCCAAGGGCGGAATGAACCAGGTTACCGGAACCGCCGCCGTCGCCTTCGCGCCGCACGGAATACGGGTGGCAGGCGTCGGCCCCGGAACGATCATGAGCGAGATGGTTGCGGGCGATTTCGTCAACAGCGCGGGGCATCAGGCGATCATGATGCGCACGCCGATGGGGCGCTACGGCCAGCCGGAGGAAATTGCCGCGGTCGTGGCCTTCCTCGCCAGTGACGACGCCTCCTACATCACCGGCGAGACGATCTATCCGGACGGCGGTCGCCGCGTCCTCAACTACGTCATGCCTTCGCAGGAGAAATAGTCGTGAATCCGATCTTCCAGAAACTCCATCACATCTGCATCGTCGTTCACGACATCGACAAGGCGCAGGACTACTACGAATCCATCGGCATCGGGCCTTGGGAGGCCTATCCGCCTTTGGCGGAGTATGAAGATCTTGAAGTGCCAAGCCCCAAGGGCTTCATGGCTATGCAATATCGGATCTGCAATTTGCCGAACATTCAGTTGCAGCTTTGCCAGCCGAGCCACGATCCGTCGCCGCAGCGCATACACCTGGACAGCAAGGGCGAAGGCGTTTTCCATCTCGGCTTCGAGGTGCCCGATGCGGATGCCGCGGAAACCGAAGCCAGGCGCAGCGGCATGCCCGTGAAGATGCGCGGACGCCGACAAAACCGTACGGGCTTCACCTACTACGACACCGCCGACAAGGCAGGCGTCATCCTGCTCACGCGGGCAACCAACCTGCCTGGAAAATGACCCTGACTGGCAAAGGCCGGGAACAGCGATGAAATCGCGACCCACTGTTCTGTTCCTGCCCGGTCTGCTGTGCGACGCCACTTTGTGGTCGAGCCAGATCGAGGGACTGCGTGACATTGCCGAAATCCGCGTGGCCGATCTGACGCAGGACGACAGCATCGCCGCGATGGCACGACGTGCCGTCGCGGTAGCAGGCGAGGGACGCTTCGTCGTGGTGGCGCTGTCGATGGGCGGCTATGTCGCCTTCGAGCTGCTGCGGATCGTGTCGGAACGGATCGCCGGCGTTGCACTGCTCGACACCGCGGCCACGCCCGACACGCCGGAGCGCGCCGCCGAGCGCAGGGCCGGCATCGCCAGCCTGGCGGCAGGCCGCTTCGCCGGCGTGACGTCGCGGCTGCTGCCGAAGCTGGTCCATCGCGACCGGGCCGATGGACCGCTGGGGGCGGCGGTGAAGGCGATGGCACTAAGGGTCGGCGGCGAGGCCTATCAGCGCCAGCAGAGGGCCATTCTCGGCCGGCCGGATTCTCGGCCGGTGCTGCAGGAGGTCCGCGCGCCGACGCTGGTCGCTGTCGGTGCTCAGGACGTTTTGACGCCACCGGCGGAGGCGCACGTCATCCGCGACGGGATTGCGGGTGCCCGTTACCACGTCTTTTCCGGCTGCGGCCATCTTCCTCCGCTGGAACTCCCGGGAGAGACCACCGCATTGCTGCGCAACTGGCTTGTCGGGAGCATTCTTCCGCGATGATCCGTCAGGTGTCGCGCAATTCCTGCAGTCGCTCGACCAGGAATTTGCCGGCCGTGATGATGTGCATCTCCAGCAGGCTGACGGCGCGCAGCGTGTCTTTTGCCTCGCACAGGTCGATAAGCTGCCAGTGGTCGCGGTCCGACTGCACCTGGATTTCGGTGAGCATCACCACCATACGGGTGTAGCGCTCGAGCTGCTGATAGATGCGGTTCACCATCTCGATCGTCGTCCGGCGACCGGACGGGGCGTAAAGGGCCGCGTGGAAATTCCAGTTCAGGAGGTTCGAGGTTTCTCCTGCCTTGCCTTCTTCCTGATGACGCCTGGCATGTTCGCGGCAGGTCTCGATGTCGGCCTCGGTCATGCGCGGGATGGCCAGCGCGAGCAGCCATGTCTCGATGCGCGCCCGCAGTTCGTAGAGTTCAAGGATCTCGTCCAGCGAGATGGAGGAGACGATAGCCCCCTTGTGGGAGACCAGAGTGACGAAGCCTTCGGAATGAAGTTGATGTAACGCCTCGCGTACCGGAATTCGGCTGACGCCGAACTCGCTGGCAAGGTGCTCCTGTCGCAGTTGGAGGCCGGCTTCGTAGTCGCCGGACAGTATCTTCTGCCGGATGGCGTCGGCAACCTGCGTCGAAATGGTCTTTTTCTGTACGAGCATATGTCAGCCTGGAGACGGTTGCATCGCAAAGGCGCGCTGCTGAGGCGTGTTCGAAAGACAAGCGCACGCATAGCACCGCACTCGGTGAATTGTCACTCTGACGCGACAGGCCGATGGGGCCGTCTGTGTCGTATTAATAAACATGTTCTTCGATTGGCCTGTTTTCGCCGATGCGTTCGTAGCGGAATGCGGACAGGTCTATGGAACGATATTCGCCGTAGGTGATCAGGTCGCTGACGCCCGAGCCTGTCGCCGCGGAATGCATCATGCCGTGTCCGCTGAATCCCGTCGCCAGCACGAGGTTGGATATCTCAGGGTGCCGCCCGATGATGCCGCTATGGTCGAACGTGTTCATTTCATAGAGACCCGCCCAGGCTCGCAGCATCCGCAACTCCTCGAAGCCTGGAACGCGGTGGGCCAGCGCCGGCCAGATGAATTCGTCGAACAGATCGTAGTCGACATCGAGGCCGAAATCGTCGGGTGCGTTTTCCCGGAGGGGAGGGACGCCACAAAGGAATAGCTTGCCCTCCGGCCGTAGCCAGAGGCCGCTCGTGTCGAAGACGAAAGGGCAGTTCTCGACCTTTGCGGGCGATTCGAAGACGAAGACGCATCGCTTGCTCGGCACGACCGGCAGGTCCACTCCCGCCATGCGGGCGATGCTCCCGCTCCACGGTCCGGCCGCATTGACCACTGTGCCGGCGGAAAGCCGTTCGCCGTTGTCGAGAACGATCTCCGAGATTCGGCCACCGGAGCTCATGATCATGCCTGTAACTGTCGCGGCGCGATATTCGACCCCTTGAGCCCGCGCCTTGCGGCGAAACGCCTGCAGCAGGCCCGGGCCGTCGAACCAGCCTTCGCTGCGGAGGCCGTGGGAAGCCAGAGCCAGATCTTCGGTGTTGAGCCAGGGGAAGCGTCGGGCCACTTCGGCCTGCTCCATCAACTCGACTTCGACACCCATACCGCGTTGTACGCCGTTCTTGGCCCGTTGCGCTTCGGCCCGTTCCGGTGTCGCCAGGACGAGATATCCCGGCTCGTGCAGTCCGATGTCGGCGAGTTCGTCGCCGATGGCGAGCCGGGTGGGGACGTCGCGCAGGAAATCGATGCTGAATTGCGACATGGCTATGTTGGGGGGGGTCCCGAACTGCTGCCGGATGGCGCTGGTCGACAGGGAAGACGAAGACGCCGTGTAATATGGGTCGCGCTCGATGACGGCGATGCGTCCATCGAAGTCGGCATTGGCGGACAGGAAGTAGGCGATCGAACTGCCGACGACGCCGCCGCCGATGATCACCACGTCGTAACTGCTTCCCATTCTGATCAGATCCTGTCTTGTCTGCGATGCTGGTGGCGTGAGATTGGATAATTTCAGGTCGCGTCTATGGTTGCCGCTCTCAGGAATAGCCTGATTTTCCGCTTGGAAAAAGAGGTTTGACGAAGAAATGCGAATACATTATCCAATCCTCACTTGATTTCGTCCATCCGAAAAGATTGGACCAGACTCGCCAAGGAATATGTCATGGGCCTCATCGCTTCCCGTCTCGACGTCATCAAGCCGAGTCCCAGCATGGCGATCAGCGCGCAGGCCATCGAAATGCGCGCGGCCGGCATCGACGTCATCTCGCTCAGCGCGGGCGAGCCGGATTTTCCGACGCCGCCGC
The DNA here is from genome assembly GCA_051954615.1 of Mesorhizobium sp. Classification (GTDB taxonomy): domain Bacteria; phylum Pseudomonadota; class Alphaproteobacteria; order Rhizobiales; family Rhizobiaceae; genus Mesorhizobium. The sequence continues at coordinate 14,917 of JBQCHN010000357.1, forward strand.
ATGTTGTCGAGGCGGCCTATGAGGCGATGCGCAAGGGCGAGACGCGCTACACCGCGGTGGACGGAACCGCCGCGCTGAAGAAGGCGATTGTCGGCAAGTTCAGGCGCGAGAACGATCTCGATTATCGGACCTCGGAAATATCCGTCGCCGGCGGCGCCAAGCAGATCATCTACAACGCCCTGTTGGCAACGCTCGCTCCGGGCGACGAGGTGATCGTTCCGGCTCCCTGCTGGGTTTCCTACACTGACATCGTGCGGCTGGGCGAAGGCACGCCTGTCGTCGTCCCTTGCCCCGAAGCGGACGGTTTCAAGCTGACGCCGCACGCGTTGCGGAGCGCCATCACCGCACAGACGAAATGGCTGATCCTCAATACGCCCTCGAACCCGACGGGCGCTGTCTATAGCCGTGAAGAGCTGGAGGGCCTCGCCGCCGTGCTGCTCGACCATCCGCGGGTGCATGTGCTGACCGACGACATCTACGAGCATATCCTGTTCGACGGGCGGACATTCCACACCATCGCCGCCGTCGAACCCCGGTTGAAGGAACGGACGCTGACCGTCAACGGCGTTTCCAAGGCATACGCCATGACTGGCTGGCGTATCGGCTATGCAGGCGGGCCGGAGGCGCTGATCCGCGCTATGGCCACTGTCCAAAGCCAAAGCACGTCCAACCCCTGCTCCATTTCCCAGGCGGCGACCATTGCCGCATTGGAAGGCCCGCAGGAGTTCTTGCGTCCCAGAGCACAGGAATTCCAGGCTCGCCGCGACCGCGCGCTCAAGTTGCTGCGTGCGGTGCCAGGGCTAACCTGCCGCACTCCCGAAGGTGCGTTCTACCTATATCCGGATTGCTCGGGCCTCATCGGACGCCGTCGGCCGGACGGTGCACAGATCCGCAACGACGACGATGTCGCGCGCTACCTGCTCGATCATGCGCGGGTTGCTGTCGTGCAGGGCTCCGCCTACGATCTATCGCCGTACTTCCGCATCTCCATAGCCGCGTCGATGGACCAGATCGAAGGGGCGATCGGGCGCATCGCCGAAGCGGTCGAGGCGCTCAGGTAGGCAGGGATGGATCTGGATTTCGTCGAAAAGCTGATCGGGGTCGTCTCGCGCTCACCTATCGCGGAGCTGGAGATCGAGCGCGACGGGATGCGCGTGCGCATATGCAGGCAAGCGGCCGTCCCGATCCTGCGAACTGCAGCGACCCAAGAGAACGTCGCCGCCAAACCCGTCACCGTTGCGGATTTCGCGTCGCGACCGTCAGGGCCAGCGCGGCATGAGATTCGCGCACCGCTGACGGGCGTGTTCTACCGCGCCGCCACTGAAGGCGCGCCGCCACTCGTTTCCGTGGGCGACGTCGTGGAGGAGGGGCAGAAGATCGGAATGCTCGAAGCCATGAAGACCTTCAACGTTGTGGAGGCGGACCGAGCGGGCAGGATCGTCGAAATTCCCGTCGAGAACGCCACATCGGTCCAGTCGGGCGACGTGTTGTTCGTCCTCGAAGACTCCGGCAGGGACTGATGTTCGACACGGTCCTCATCGCCAACCGAGGCGAGATCGCGTTGCGCATCCTTCGGGCCTGCCGCGATCTCGGCCTCAAAACGGTGGCCGCCCATTCGGAGCCGGATGTCGGCCTTCGCCATGTCGCGCTTGCCGACAGGGCGATCTGCATCGGGCCGGCGCCCTCCACGCAAAGCTATCTGAACATCGGCGAGATCGTCGCGGCGGCGCGGCTGACCGGGGCGGGCGCAATTCACCCCGGCTACGGCTTCCTGGCCGAAAGCGCGGTCTTTGCTGAGGCCGTCGAACAGGCCGGTCTCACCTTCATCGGCCCGTCCTCGGCAGCGATCCAGCTGATGGGCGACAAGGTTTCCGCCAAGCGCGCGATGATCGCGGTCGGCGTGCCCTGCGTGCCCGGTTCGGAAGGCGCGCTGCCGCAGGACGACGAGGCAGTGCGGACCATCGCCAAAGCGGTCGGCTATCCGGTCATCGTCAAGGCCGCTGGCGGCGGTGGCGGGCGCGGCATGCGCATCGTGCGCATGGAAAGCGGGCTGGCCGAGGCCGTATCGCTGGCGCGGGAGGAAGCGGGGCGCGCCTTCGGCAACCCCGAGGTCTATCTGGAAAAGTTTCTCGAACATCCGCGCCATGTCGAAATCCAGGTGCTGGCCGATCGGCACGGCAGTGCGGTGTGGCTCGGCGAGCGCGACTGCTCCATGCAGCGCCGCCACCAGAAGATCATCGAGGAGGCACCAGCATCCGGCATCTCTCGTGAGGCGATCACGAGAATCGGCGATCTGTGCGCGCAGGCATGTCTCTCCATCGGCTACGTCGGTGCCGGCACGTTCGAGTTCCTCTACGAGGACGGACGCTTCTACTTCATCGAGATGAACACCCGCGTGCAGGTGGAGCACCCCGTCACCGAGCTGGTCACTGGCATCGATATCGTGCGCGAGCAGATATTGATCGCCCAGGGCAAGAAGCTTTCCTTCGCCCAGAAGGACATCCGCATCCGCGGCCATGCCGTCGAGTGCCGCATCAATGCCGAGGATCCGTTCAGCTTCCGGCCACATCCGGGCAGGGTCGAGCGTTGGACGCCGCCGGGCGGTCCCGGCATCCGCGTCGATTCTCACCTCTACAGCGGCTACATCGTTCCGCCGCATTACGATTCGCTGGTGGCCAAGCTGCTGGCTTATGGCGCCACGCGCGAGGAGGCGGTGCGGCGCATGAGCGGGGCTTTGGCCGAGATGGAGGTGACCGGCATCGCCACCAATGCGCCACTCCACCGCATCCTGATGGATGAGCCTGGCTTCGCGGCGGGCGGATTCGACATCCACCATCTCGAGCGCCTGATAGAAGGCGGGTTGCTGGAGGCACGAGGCGGCGATGACGCTTGAAGAGATCGAAAGGCTGGCCACGCTTTGCGCCGACAGCGGCATCGGCGAGATCGAGCTTGCGGAAACTGGATTCTCGCTACGCTTGCGTGTGGCGCCAGCCGTTGCCGAAGCTCCAGAGTCTCCGTCCGAGCTACCTAAGGCCGAGGATACGTTCAAAGGAGTCAGGGCGCCTGGCGTCGGCGTGTTCCGCCTCTGTCATCCCGCCACCGGCCGTCCGGTCGCGGAACCCGGCAGCGCGGTTCGCAAGGGCGAGACGGTTGGCGTGCTTCAGGACGGACCGTGCCTGAAGGCCGTGACGACCCCAGCGGACGGCGTGCTGGGCGCGGCGCTGGCCGAGGACGGCGCGGTGGTGGGGTACGGGACGCCGCTTTACGCCCTGCTATGACGGCAACTGCCGAATGTTCGGGATTTTGAGGAGGACGCCATGAAGGACCACGCACTGTACGTCGACATCAATTCCGACATGGGTGAGGGCTTTGGCGCCTATCGCCTTGGCGACGACGCGGCGATCCTCGACATCGTCAGTTCCGCCAACGTCGCCTGCGGTTTCCACGGCGGCGATCCGGAGATCATGGCCGCCACTTTCACGATGGCGCGCGAGAAGGGCGTCGCCGTTGGCGCGCATCCGAGCTTCGCCGACCTTTGGGGGTTCGGCCGCCGCGTCATCCCGCACTCCGCCGGCGAGATCGAAAGGCTGGTCGCCTACCAGATCGGAGCCGCGCAGGCGCTGTCCGCCTATGCCGGTCATCCGATCCGCTACGTCAAGGCGCATGGCGCGCTGGGCAACCTCACGCAGACCGACCGCAGCGTCGCGGAAGCCGTTACGCGTGCCATCAAGGCGGTCGACCCGAGCCTGATGTGCCTGGCCATCGCGCTCGGCCACCAGGACAGGTTCGCGCGCGAGGCGGGGCTGACGGTGAAGTCCGAGATTTTCGCCGACCGCGCCTATACCGAGGAAGGGTTCCTCGTCTCGCGCAAACTGGAGGGCGCCGTCATCCACGATGCCGCCAGGGCAGCCGAGCGTGTCGTGCGCATGGTCAGGCAGGGCGCCATCGAGACGGTCTCGGGCAAGCTCATCAAGACGCCGATCGATTCCATCTGCGTCCATAGCGACACGCCTTCCGCCGTGGCGATCGCAGCGCGCGTGCGCGCCGGGCTGGAGGAAAACGGCGTGGCGATCAGGGCATTCAGCGAAACCCGCTGATCGCGAAACGGTTCACGCGTCGTCCCGCCGCGACACCAGCATGGGCCAAGTGTCGGAAAGCCGGTAGCCGGACGGAAACGGGTCGGCAGGGTCGAGCATGTGATGCTGCATACCAGTGATCCATGCCCGCCCTGATACGGTCGGAATGATCGCGGGGCGGCCACCGACGATGCATTCCTGCTCGATGGTGCAGTCGAACCGCGTGTCGATGACAGACCGGCTGACAAAACGCTCACCTGTCTTCATCTGTCCACGGGCATGAAGAAGGGCCATGCGGGCCGAGCAGCCGGTCCCGGTTGGCGAGCGGTCGAGCTTGCCGGGCGCGCAGACCACCGTGCTCTTTCCGGTCAGCACGCCGTCCACGACCTCGATCGGATTGGTGAACTGGCAGAAGGAGATGTGGTCAAATTGCGCAAGGTCTCGTCTTTGGCGATGAAGCGCGACTGCTCCCAGATCGTCTTGCCCGGAGGTGGCTTTACCCCACCGACGATGACGTCGCCGACCTCACCCTCGGCGTGGCAGCCGACGATGTGGATGGATTTGATGCTTCGTATATATCTCTCCAAAAGCTCCGACTGTTGTCGGCACTCCCGCGTCAACTATCGCTTTGCGCGTCCATCAAGCGCCTTGATCGCCTGTTTGATGGTCGAGATGACGCGCTCCCGTTCGTCGTCCACCAGCGGTAGGCGCGGAGGACGGGTCCATTCGGGCGCGCCATAGACGAGATGCTCGGCGAGCTTGATGTACTGGACCAGCTTGACGTGCGTATCGAGATGGAAGGACGGCGTCAGGATGCGGTAGAGGGCGCGCGCTTCCGGATAGCGGTTCTGCGCGCAGAGGCTGAACAGTTCGGCGCATTCGGCAGGCCAGACATTGGCCATGCCGGAGACCCAGCCGGTGACACCGAGCGCGGAGCTTTCCACGATCAGGTCGTCGACCCCGCAGAAGACACTGAAGCGGTCGCCGTGGGCGATCTTGATGTCGGTGACGCGGCGGATGTCGCCGGACTCTTCCTTGACGCAGACGATCTCCGGCGTGTCGGCGAGTTCCCGCAGCACATCCACGGTTACGTCGACGCCGTATGCGATCGGATTGTTGTAGATCATGATCGGGAGGGCGGAGGCGCGCGCAATGCCCCTGTACCATTCGACCGTCTCCCTCGCATCCGTCTTGTAGCCGAGACTCGGGAAAACCATCAGCCCTTGTGCGCCGTAGCTCTCGTAGAGCTTCGCATTCGCCTGGGCGTTGTCGAGCGTGACTTCCGCGAGGCCGGAGAGGACAGGCACGCGGCCGGCCACGACCTCGACCGCGCCGCGGATGATTGCCTCGCGTTCGCCGGGCGTCATCGAGGCGTTTTCGCCCAGCATCGGCAGGACGACCAGTCCTGAGACACCGTTCGCCACCAGCCGGTCTATGCTGTCGGCCGTCGCCTGCTGGTCTACCTTCCCGTTCCGGGTAAGCTTGGTCGTCACCGCCGGAAACAGTCCCGTCCATCTTGTCATCTGTTCGTTCCCTCTCGCTGCGCGTTTCCCAAGGGCCAATTTTTGCTCCGAATGTCAGAACCAGACGTCGCTGAGACGATGTCCGCGCGGGTAAGGGTCCGTAGGGTCGAGGCCGTACTGGCCGATGCTGGTAATCCAGGCCTGCCCGGCGATGGTGACGACCACGGCATCCAGACCGCCGACGCGCGCGCCGGCGATGACGCGGGAATCGAAATGCGTGCCGATGATCGATTTGTTACGGAACAATTCGCCCTTGGCGATCTGGCCCTTGGCCGACATCACGGCAAGCCGTCCGGTCGTGCCGGTTCCGGTCGGCGAGCGGTCGAGCCGTCCATGAAGGCAGACCGTGCCGTTGATGCTTTCGACACGGCCGTCGATCCGCTCGAGCGGGCCCTCGAAGATCACGTTGGACACGTCGCGGATCTTCGGGTTCTCGGGATGCACGACCTCAAGCTGCTCGTTCACCGCCTTCTTGATACGCTGGCCCATCAGCGACATCTGGTGCGCCTCGTCGGGCGTGACGGCGAAACCCAGCGCACGAGCGTTCACATGGGCGAACGTCATGCCGCCATAGGATGTGTCGACGGTGATCGTGCCCAGCCCTTCGACCTCGACCGGTGTGTCGAGATGGAGCGCGAAGGCCGACACGTTGGTGAACTCGACCTGCTTGACCTTTCCGTTCTCGCAAGCGCAGCGCACCTCGATCATCCCGGCCGGAGCCTCCATCCGCAGCCGCGTCTCCGGCTCCTGCATGGGCAGCATGCCCGTTTCCAGCGCCACGGTGGCGACGCAGATGGTGTTCGATCCCGACATCGGCGGATATTCGGTGCTTTCCAGGATCACGTAGCCAAGGTCGGCCGTGGGGTCGCAGGGCGGCAGGATGATGTTGGCGTTGACATAGGGGGCGCCGCGCGGCTCGAAGAGCACAAGTCCCCGGATATCGTCCATGTGAGGCTCGAGGTACTCTTTCTTTTCGAACATGGTGCTGCCCGGCACGTCCATGACGCCGCCAGTGATGACATTGCCGACTTCGCCCTCGGCATGGCAGCCGACGACGGTGAAGGTCCTAGACCACCTCATTCTCTCCTCCTTGCATAACCAGG
>JBQCHN010000358.1:0-25384 GCA_051954615.1 Mesorhizobium sp.
CTTCTCCAGTTCCGCCATCAGCTCGGCCTTGTTCTGGAGGCGGCCGGCGGTGTCTATGATGAGGACGTCGGAACCCGCTTCCTTCGCCTTCTCGAAGGCGTCGTAGGCGAGGCCGGCGGCATCGGCGCCGAGTTTTGTCGCTATGACCGGCGAATGGGTCCGTTCTCCCCATATCTTCAACTGCTCGATGGCGGCGGCGCGAAAGGTGTCGCCGGCCGCCAGCATCACCGACAAGCCGCCATCCGAAAGCTTGGCAGCCAATTTGCCGATGGTGGTTGTCTTGCCGGTGCCGTTCACGCCGACGACGAGGATGACGTGCGGCTTGTGCGACAGGTCGAGTTCCAGCGGCAGCGCAACCGGGATCAAAACCTTGCCGATCTCGTCGGCCATCACGGTGCGGACCTCTTCGTCGGAAATGGTCTTGCCGTAGCGGCTGGAGGCGAGCGAATCGGTGACGCGCAAGGCGGTTTCGACGCCGAGGTCGGCGCGGATCAGGATGTCCTCCAGGTCCTGCAGCGTCTCCTCGTCCAGCTTGCGCTTGGTGAAGACGCCGGCGATGTTGCCGGTCAGCTCGCGCGACGAGCGCGCCAACCCCTCGCGCATGCGCTGGAACCAGGACCTTTTCGGTTCCGGCGCGGGAGCAGCGACAGGTTCGGCCTTCTGCTCGACCTTTTTCGAAACGGTGACCTTGTCCGGCGCCGGCTTCTCTCCCCCCTTGAGGGGGAGATGGCCCGAAGGGCCAGAGGGGGTCGTTTCGGCAGGGCTCGACGATGACAAATCACTCGTCGCTTCGCCGACCCCTCCCGACCGCTTCGCGGTCACCCTCCCCTCAAGGGGGAGGGGGGCAGGCGGCGCGGCTTGCTCTGGCACCTCCATCGGCACTTCGGCCGGAGTCGGCTCAGGCGTAGCCGGTATCTCGACCGGTGCCGGTGCAGGCTCCTCCTGTGGCGGTGGAGGCGGAACTTCCGCCGGCGGCGTCGGTGCCTCCGGGGTGGGCGCGGGAACCTCAGGCTTTTCGGGCTGTGGCGCGGGCGCCGGAGGAACTTCCGGAGTCGGCTCAGGCTTGGGTTCCGGACGGACAGGCTCCGGCGGGACCTCTTGCGGCTCTGCCGGCGGCATTTCCGGCTGCGGCTGAGGCGTTACCGGCTGTTCGGGTGGTGGCGCGGGCTCGGTTTCCGGGGCGGGCTCGGGCTGGATTTCCGGTGTCGGTTCGGTTGGTGCCGGTTCTTCCTCCCCTCCGAGGGGGAGATGGCCCGAAAAGCCAGAGAGGGGCGCCTCGGCCGCGCTCGGCGCTTCAAGTTCAGGGCCTCTCGCCGCCTCGCCGACCTCTCCCGACCGCTCCGCAGCCACCCTCCCCTCAAGGGGGAGGGGTGCGTCCGGTGCGGTGTCTTCCGCCGGCTTCAGCGCGTCGAAATTCAGTGGCGGCAGCGGTGCCGTCTCGTCGGGCTTTTCCTCGACGACTTCCTTCCTGCCGAAGGAAAAGACCTTCTTGATGAAACCGAATGCCATGCGCGCGCCCTATGCCGCCCGTGCGGCGATGGGTGTTGCAAGAAGCCGGCCGCCGTCATGGCCGGTCACGACGGCTTCGACGATCTCGCCCGGCTGGCCGGCGTCGATGGCCGCCAGCGTGAAGCCTTCCGTACGGCCGAGGCCCTCGCGCTCGACCAGGATCGATTGAGACGTGCCGGCCAGCGAAGCGAGATGCTTGCGATAGGCAGCTTCTCCGGCCGCGCGCAGGCGTGCGGCGCGCTGCTTGATGATCTCGCGCCGCACCTGCGGCATGCGCGCGGCCGGCGTGCCCTCGCGCGGCGAGAAGGGGAAGACATGCAGGTGGGTCAGCCCGCATTCCTCGACGATTTTTATCGAATTCTCGAACATTTCGTCCGTCTCGGTCGGAAAGCCGGCAATGATGTCGGCGCCGAAGACGATGCCGGGCCTGAGATTGCGCACGTCCTCGCAGAAGCGGATCGACTGGTCGCGCAGGTGGCGGCGCTTCATGCGCTTCAGGATCATGTCGTCGCCCGATTGCAGCGACAGGTGCAGATGCGGCATCAGCCGCGCCTCGGTGGCGATGGCGTCGAGCAGGTCCTCGTCGGCCTCGATGGAATCGATTGAGGACAGCCGCAGCCGCTTCAGCTCCGGCACCTGTTTCAGGATCGTCTTGACGAGCTTGCCGAGGCGCGGGGCGCCCGGCAGGTCGGGGCCGTAGCTGGTCATGTCGACGCCCGAAAGCACGATCTCGGCATAACCGTTTGCGGCCAGTCGCTTCACCTGCTCGACCACGCCGCCCATCGGCACGGAGCGCGAATTGCCGCGCCCGTATGGGATGATGCAGAAGGTGCAGCGGTGGTCGCAGCCGTTCTGCACCTGCACGAAAGCGCGCGCCCGGCCCTCGATGGCGTCGACCATGTGCGAAGCCGTCTCGCGCACGGAAAAGATGTCGTTGACGCGCGCCTTCTCGAAGGCGTTGACGCCGAAGTCCGGCAGGGCGCGATAGTTATGCGCTTTCAGCTTCTCCTCGTTGCCGAGCACGAGGTCCACCTCGTCCATGGCGACGAAATCGTCCGGCTTGGTCTGCGCCGCGCAGCCGGTGACGATGATCCTAGCATTCGGGTTTTCGCGGCGCGCCTTGCGGATCGATTGTTTCGCCTGCCGCACCGCCTCGCCGGTGACGGCGCAGGTGTTGAAGATGATGGCGCCATTCTTCAGCGCGCCAAGGCCGGCGGCCTCCGCCTCGCGCTTCATGACCTCCGACTCGTAGGTGTTGAGCCGGCAGCCGAAGGTGACGACCTCCACGCCTTTCGGATCGGCAGCCATCAGGCGGCGCTTTCGGCGTCGCGCTGCCAGGCGCCACTCACGGGGTCGAAACGGCCGGAGAATTCCCATTCGGCCGGGCCGGTGAGGACGACGTGGTCATCGGCGCGCCATTCCACCTGGAGCTGGCCACCCGGTACCGTCAATGCGACGCGACGGTCGGTCCTGCCGGTGCGGGCGGCCGCGACGACGGCGGCACAGGCGGCCGAGCCGCAGGCCTTCGTCAGCCCGGCGCCGCGCTCCCATGTCCGGATGACCATGGAATCGCGCGAGGTCACCTCAGCGATGGTAATGTTGGCGCGTTCGGGGAAGATAGGATGGTTTTCGAGCAGCGGGCCGAAGCGGTCGAGATCATAGGACCAGACGTCCTCGTCCACCCAGAAGATGGCATGCGGATTGCCCATCGACACGACCGAAGGCGAATGCAGCACCGGCGCGTCGATCGGGCCGATCTGCAATTCGATCATGCGCGTGTCGCGGAACTCCTCGGCCAGCGGAATGTCCTGCCAGCCGAAACGCGGACGGCCCATGTCGACCGAGATCAGCCCGTCCTCGTGCTCGACCGCGTTGAGGATGCCGGCGACCGTCTCGAGGGTGAAGGTTTTGAGCCCCGTCTCGGCGCTCAGTGCCTGGACGACGCAGCGCGTGCCGTTGCCGCAGGCCTGCGCCTTCGAGCCGTCGGAATTCAGGATGTCGATGAACCAGCCGGTGCCGGGCGTGCGGGCGTCGTGGATTGCCATGATCTGGTCGAAGCGCGTCGCCTGGTCGGCATTGAGCGCGATCGCCGCCGCCGCCGTCACACGATCGGCGCGGCCGCGCATGTCGGCGACGATGATCTCGTTGCCGGCACCGTTCATCTTGGCGAAGGGGGCAGTCGCTGCCATCGCACCCGAAATTCCTTGTCCGTTCGCCGCTATATGGCGGAAACGGCCGGCAATTACCAGTGTTGCGGCAGCGGCCGGCCTCCGGTCCGCCCGCCTCAAGTGACGGCGAAGAGGCCGAGGACGACGAGCAGGAACAGGATCAGCACGATGCCGATCAGGATGCGCGCGCCGGTGGCGGCGGCGCCTGCCAGCGCCGGCATGCCGAGCAGGCTGGCGGCAGCGGCGACGATGAGCAGGATGACGATCCATTTGATCATGGGGAACCTCGGACTGACGCTGTGGGCAACGGCGCAACAACGCTTGCCCGGCGGCGGCGGTTCCTTGCGGTTCGCGGCGATCGTGCCGCCAACCGGCCTTCTTCGGTCGCATCGCGGCAAAATTGCAACAACGGGACGGCAAAACCCTATTTTAACCATATCGGGTTGAAATTCTGCCACGGTCACCATTTTGGTGACGGGAAGGCTTCGTTCTAGGCGCGATGCCCCGCAGAGGTGTGCACATGAATTTTGCAAGAACCGGCCTGGTGGCCGCATCCCTGGCCGTGCTTCTGGCAAGCGGTTGCTCGAGCACGCGCTTCTCCTCCATGGATTCGACCCAGCCGGCGCCGCTCGAACCCGCTCCGGCCGGCACCGTGTCCTCCAGCCAGCTGCCGCCACCGGCGCAGCCGGGAACGAACGACCCGTCGCAGTTCCCGCAGGCACCGAAGAACACCGAGGTCGCCTCCCTGCCGCCCGACGGTTCGGCGCCTGCCGGCGCGGCCGACCTGACGCCGTCCAGCGTCGCCGGCGTGTGGACCGTCAATGTCGGCGGCCAGACCTGCAAGGTGGCGACGCCGCAGACCAAGTTCGGCGCCGGTTACCGGGCCGGGCCGCTGCGCTGCCCCGCTCCCGTCGACGGCGTCAAGTCGTGGAACGTCGGCGGCAAGCAGCTCACCCTTTACGACCAGAACGGCGGCACGCTGGCGCGGCTCTATTCCTCCGGCGGCGAGAAGTTCAACGGCCAGACGTCGAACGGCCTGCCGATCTCGCTTTCCCGATAGGCCGACGTTTCCAGCGACCGAACCATGCACCTGCGCGACGGCCTCCAGACCCACGCGACCGTCCGCCAGCGCTACGACCACCTGGTCGACAACGGCACGCTGCGGCGCGACGGCGCACAGGAGGCGGTCGCCGACCGCCTCGACCGGCTGATCGGCGAGATCGCCGACAAGCGCATCGCCCGTAAATCGAGCGCGTTGGGCTGGCTATTCGCCTCGAAGCGCCAGACCAGGGAGCCGGTGAAGGGCCTCTACATCTATGGCGGCGTCGGGCGCGGCAAGACGATGCTGATGGATTTCTTCTTCGAGCTGGTGCCGGTGCGGCGCAAGCGCCGCGTCCATTTCAACGACTTCATGGCCGATGTGCACGACCGCATCCAGAAACACCGGCAGGCGCGCAAGGAAGGCACCGTCAAGGAAGACGATCCGATCCCGCCGGTGGCGCGGGCGCTCGCCGAGGAAGCGTGGGTGCTGTGCTTCGACGAATTCACCGTCACCGACATCGCCGACGCGATGGTGCTGTCGCGCCTGTTCTCGGCGCTGTTTTCCAACGGCGTGGTGCTGGTGGCGACGTCCAACGTCGCGCCGCGCGATCTCTATCGCGATGGGTTGAACCGGCAGCTTTTCCTGCCTTTCATCGCCATTCTCGAACGCAACACCGAGGTGCTGGCGCTCGATTCCGACAAGGACTACCGGCAGGACAAGATGAACCGCATGCCGGTGTACCTGATGCCGGCCGACGCCGCCGCCGATCGCCGGATGGACGAGGCCTGGACGGAGATCACCGGCGGCAAGGCGGTGGAAACCACCGTCACAGTCAAGGGACGCAAGGTGACGGTGCCGCATGCGGCGGCCCGCGCGGCGCGTTTTTCCTTTGCCGAGCTTTGCGACGCACCGCTCGGCGCGCGGGACTACCTGGCGCTGGCCGAGCATTTCGACACGCTTTTCATCGATCATGTGCCTGTGCTCGACCAGACCCGACGCAACCCGGCCAAGCGTTTCATCCTGCTTGTCGATACGCTCTACGATACGAAAAAGCGGGTGGTCATGAGCGCCGAAGCTGCGCCCGACAAGCTCTATGCCGGGCGCACGGGCACCACAGAGGCCTTCGAGTTCGATCGCACCGCCTCCCGCCTGATCGAGATGCAGAGCAAGGACTGGCTGGAGGAATGGGCCGCGCGGCATGCGCGGGAGGCCGCGCCACCCCGGCAGGACGTCGCGTCGGGCGGCTGACGCCGGCCCGCCATCACAAGCACGTCATCGACGATCGGCTATCTTCTGAAACCTAGGACTTGGGTGTAAGACTCCTCGAAAGGTGCAAAAAACTTTGACGTTTACGTAAGTCAAAATTAGTATAACCGATTGAAATTACTGGGGCGAAAATAACCGTTGAGTATTTTTGCCGATCGCAGTAATGGGTGCGGCGAATTCGCGCGGGTTCCCGCATGGTTCCGCTCTTCTCGACGCCGTTCCGGCGCCACAGCTAAAGGAAACAATCCTGACATGGCACGCAACAAGATAGCGCTCATCGGCTCGGGCATGATCGGCGGCACACTCGCTCATCTGATCGGTCTCAAGGAACTTGGCGACGTGGTGCTGTTCGACATCGCGGAGGGTATCCCGCAGGGCAAGGGTCTCGACCTCGCCGAGTCCTCGCCGGTTGAAGGTTTCGACGCCCGGCTGACTGGCGTCAACGATTATGCCGGCATCGAGGGCGCGGACGTCTGCATTGTCACCGCCGGCGTGCCGCGCAAGCCCGGCATGAGCCGCGACGACCTGCTGGGCATCAATCTCAAGGTAATGGAGCAGGTGGGCGCCGGCATCAGGAAGTATGCGCCGAAGGCCTTCGTCATCTGCATCACCAACCCGCTCGACGCCATGGTGTGGGCGTTGCAGAAGTTCTCCGGCCTGCCGAAGACGCATGTGGTCGGCATGGCCGGCGTGCTGGATTCGGCCCGTTTCCGCTACTTCCTCGCCGAGGAGTTCAAGGTGTCGGTCGAGGACGTGTCGGCGATGACGCTGGGCGGCCACGGCGACGACATGGTGCCGATGGTGCGTTATTCGACGGTCGCGGGCGTGCCGCTGCCCGACCTCATCAAGATGGGCTGGACCTCGCAGGAGCGGCTCGACGCCATCGTCGAGCGCACCCGCAAGGGTGGCGGCGAGATCGTCGCGCTGCTCAAGACCGGCTCGGCCTACTATGCGCCGGCTTCCTCGGCAGTGGCGATGGCCGAGAGCTACCTGAAGGACAAGAAGCGGGTGCTGCCCTGCGCGGCGCACCTCAACGGCCAGTACGGCGTCAAGGAGACCTATGTCGGCGTGCCGGTGGTGATCGGTGCCGGCGGCGTCGAGCGCATCCTCGAGCTGGATTTCTCGAAGGCCGAGCAGAAGATGTTCGACAAGTCGGTCGCCGCCGTGCAGGCTCTCACCGAGGCCTGCGTCGGCATCGCGCCGCAACTGGCCAAGAAGTGAGCGGAGCGGCGCCATGAACATCCATGAATACCAGGCGAAGCAGGTCCTGAAGGGTTTCGGGGCGCCGGTGGCCGAAGGGGTGCCGGTGTTCAAGGCGGGCGAGGCGGAAGCCGCCGCCAAGAAGCTGCCCGGCCCGCTCTATGTGGTGAAGAGCCAGATCCACGCCGGCGGCCGCGGCAAGGGCAAGTTCAAGGAACTCGGCCCCGACGCCAAGGGCGGCGTGCGGTTGTCCAAGTCGGTCGCCGAGGTGATCGCCAACGTCAACGAGATGCTCGGCAACACGCTGGTGACCAAGCAGACCGGCCCGGCCGGCAAGCAGGTCAACCGCCTCTATATCGAGGACGGCGCCGACATCGACCGTGAGCTTTACCTGTCGATCCTGGTTGACCGCACGGTCGGCCGCGTCGCCTTCGTGGTCTCCACCGAGGGCGGCATGGACATCGAGACGGTGGCGCACGACACCCCGGAGAAGATCGTCACGCTGGCGATCGACCCGGACAAGGGCGTCACCGATGCCGACGTTGAGAAGCTCAACGCCGCGCTGGAGCTGACGGGTGGTGCCGCCGACGACGGCGCGCTTTTGTTCCCGGTGCTCTACAAGGCCTTCATCGAGAAGGACATGAGCCTGCTTGAGGTCAATCCACTCATCGTCATGAAGAACGGCCGGCTGCGCGTGCTCGACGCGAAAGTGTCGTTCGACAACAACGCCCTGTTCCGCCATCCCGACGTGGTCGACCTGCGCGACACGACGGAGGAGGACGAGAAGGAGATCGAGGCGTCGAAGTACGACCTCGCTTATGTCGCACTGGACGGCAACATCGGCTGCATGGTCAACGGCGCCGGCCTTGCCATGGCGACGATGGACATCATCAAGCTCTACGGCGCCGAGCCGGCGAACTTCCTTGATGTCGGCGGCGGCGCCTCCAAGGAGAAGGTCACGGCGGCGTTCAAGATCATCACCGCCGATCCGGCCGTGAAGGGCATCCTGGTCAACATCTTCGGCGGCATCATGAAGTGCGACGTCATCGCCGAGGGCGTGGTCGCGGCGGTGAAGGAAGTCGGCCTGAAGGTTCCGCTGGTGGTGCGTCTGGAAGGCACCAACGCCGAACTCGGCAAAAAAATCATCAGGGAAAGCGGGCTGAACGTCCAACCGGCCGACGATCTCGACGACGCGGCGAAGAAGATCGTGGCGGCCGTGAAGGGGAACTGACCAGATGTCCATTCTCATCGACAAGAACACCAAAATCCTGGTTCAGGGCCTGACCGGCAAGACCGGCACCTTCCACACCGAGCAGGCGCTGGCCTATCACGGCACCAAGATGGTCGGCGGCATCCATCCCAAGAAGGGCGGCGAGACCTGGGAAGGCTCGAAAGGCGAAAAGCTGCCGATCTTCGCCAGCGTGGCCGAGGGCAAGGAAAAGACCGGCGCCACGGCGTCCGTCGTCTACGTGCCGCCAGCAGGTGCCGCGGCGGCCATCATCGAGGCGATCGAGGCCGAGATCCCGCTGATCGTGTGCATCACCGAGGGCATCCCGGTGCTCGACATGGTCAAGGTCAAGGCGAAGCTCGACAAGTCGAAATCGCGCCTCATCGGGCCGCACTGCCCCGGCATCGTCACGCCCGACCAGTGCAAGATCGGCATCATGCCCGGCAACATCTTCAAGAAGGGTTCCGTCGGCGTTGTTTCGCGCTCGGGAACGCTTACCTATGAGGCTGTATTCCAGACCACCAATGCCGGCCTCGGCCAGACAACCGCCGTCGGCATCGGCGGCGATCCGGTGAAAGGCACCGAATTCATCGACATGCTCGAAATGTTCCTGGCCGACGACGAGACCAAGTCGATCATCATGATCGGCGAGATCGGCGGCTCTGCCGAAGAAGACGCAGCCCAGTTCCTCAAGGATGAGGCCAAGCGCGGCCGCAGGAAGCCGATGGCCGGCTTCATCGCCGGGCGCACGGCGCCTCCCGGCCGCACGATGGGCCATGCCGGCGCCGTCATTTCCGGCGGCAAGGGTGGCGCGGAAGACAAGATCGCAGCGATGGAATCGGCCGGCATCAAGGTCTCGCCCTCGCCGGCGCGGCTCGGCACGACGCTGGTGGAAGCGATCAAGGGTTAAGGCAATAGGGGAGTAGGGCAGTAAGGCAGTAGGTGGACAAAGCCGACGAACATATTGCCCTACTGTCTTAAGGCCTTACTGCCTTCAGCAGGAGACGAAGCGACGGCTTCGACGGTAAAATGGCACGACAAGATCAAACCAACGACCAGTTCTCCCTCACTTCCTTCCTCTATGGCGGCAACGCCGACTATATCGAGGCGCTGCATGCCGCCTACGAGGACGACCCGTCGTCGGTCGATCCCGAATGGCAGGATTTCTTCGCCGCGCTGAAGGACAATGCCGACGACGTTCGCAAGAATGCACGCGGCGCCTCCTGGTCGCGGCCGAGCTGGCCGCTGGCCGCCAACGGCGAGCTTGTTTCGGCGCTCGACGGTAATTGGGGTCTCGTCGAGAAAGTCATCGAGAAGAAGGTCCGCGAGAAGGCCGCCAACGGCGCCGCTGCGACCGGCAAGACGATCTCCGAGGCTGACGTCCACCAGCAGACGCGCGATTCGGTGCGCGCCATCATGATGATCCGCGCCTTCCGCATGCGCGGCCACCTGCATGCCAATCTCGACCCGCTCGGCATCGCCGGACAGCTCGAGGACTATAACGAGCTGTCGCCCGAGAACTACGGCTTCACCGAAGCCGACTACGACCGGCCGATCTTCCTCGACAACGTGCTCGGGCTGGAATTCGGCACCGTCCGGCAGATGCTGGAAATCCTCACCCGCACCTATTGCTCGACGCTGGGCGTGGAATTCATGCACATTTCCGATCCTGAGGAAAAGGCCTGGATCCAGTCGCGAATCGAGGGCGCCGACAAGGAGATCTCCTTCACCGCCGAGGGCAAGAAGGCGATCCTGTCGAAGCTCATCGAGGCCGAGGGCTTCGAGCAGTTCATCGACGTCAAGTACAAGGGCACTAAGCGCTTCGGCCTCGACGGCGGCGAATCGCTGATCCCGGCGCTGGAGCAGATCGTCAAGCGCGGCGGCCAGCTCGGCATGAGCGACATCGTGCTCGGCATGGCCCATCGCGGCCGCCTCAACGTGCTGTCGCAAGTGATGGCCAAGCCGCACCGCGCCATCTTCCACGAGTTCAAGGGCGGCTCCTACGCGCCCGACGACGTCGAGGGTTCGGGCGACGTCAAGTACCATCTCGGTGCTTCGTCGGATCGCGAGTTCGACGGCAACAAGGTGCACCTGTCGCTGACGGCCAACCCATCGCACCTGGAAATCGTCGACCCGGTGGTGATGGGCAAGGCGCGTGCCAAGCAGGATCAATTGTTCGGCCGCGGCCGCGAGGAGATCGTGCCGCTGGAGGACCGCGCCAAGGTGCTGCCGCTGCTTTTGCATGGCGACGCCGCCTTCGCCGGCCAGGGCGTGATCGCCGAGATCCTCGGCCTGTCCGGCCTGCGCGGCCATCGCGTCGCCGGCACGCTGCACTTCATCATCAACAACCAGATCGGTTTCACCACCAACCCGCGCTTCTCGCGGTCGTCGCCCTATCCGTCGGACGTCGCCAAGATGATCGAGGCGCCGATCTTCCACGTCAACGGCGACGATCCCGAAGCGGTGGTGCACGCCGCCAAGGTGGCGATCGAGTTCCGCATGAAGTTCCACAAGCCGGTCGTGGTGGACATGTTCTGCTACCGCCGCTTCGGCCACAACGAGGGCGACGAGCCGGCCTTCACGCAGCCGATCATGTACCGCAACATTCGCGGCCACAAGACGACGGTGCAGCTCTATGCCGACAAGCTGATCGCCGAGGGCCTCATCAGCCAGGACGAGGTCGACAAGATGAAGGCCGACTGGCGCGCCCATCTCGAATCCGAGTTCGAGGTCGGCCAGCAGTACAAGCCGAACAAGGCCGACTGGCTCGACGGCGCCTGGTCCGGCCTGCGCACGGCCGATAGCCAGGACGAGCTGCGCCGCGGCAAGACCGCCGTGCCGTTGAAGGTGCTGAAGGAGGTCGGCAAGAAGCTCACCGACGTGCCGAAGGACTTCGAGGCACACCGGACCATTCAGCGCTTCCTCGACAATCGCCGCCACGCCATCGAGACGGGCGAAGGCATCGACTGGTCGACGGCCGAGGCGCTCGCCTTCGGCGCCATCCTGATCGACGGCAACCCGATCCGGCTTTCCGGCCAGGACAGCGAGCGCGGCACCTTCTCGCAGCGCCACTCGGTGCTCTACGACCAGCGTGACGAGACCCGCTACATCCCGCTGAACAACCTTTCGGCGGCGCAGGCCGGCTACGAGGTGATCAACTCGATGCTGTCGGAAGAGGCCGTGCTCGGCTTCGAATACGGCTATTCGCTGGCGGCCCCCAAGGCGTTGACTCTGTGGGAGGCGCAGTTCGGCGACTTCGCCAACGGCGCGCAGGTGGTGTTCGACCAGTTCATCTCGTCGGGCGAACGCAAGTGGTTGCGCATGTCGGGCCTCGTCTGCCTGCTGCCGCATGGCTACGAGGGGCAGGGGCCGGAGCATTCCTCGGCCCGTCTGGAACGCTTCCTGCAGCTCTGCGCCGAAGACAACATGCAGGTCGCCTACTGCACGACGCCGGCCAACTACTTCCACATATTGCGCCGGCAGCTGAAGCGCGACTTCCGCAAGCCGCTGATCCTGATGACGCCGAAGTCGCTGCTGCGCCACAAGCGGGCGGTATCGACACTGTCGGAAATGGCGGGCGAATCGACCTTCCACCGGCTTTTGTGGGACGACGCGCAGTATCTCGGCGACCAGCCGATCAAGCTGGTGAAGGATTCCAAGATCCGCCGCGTCGTGCTGTGCTCGGGCAAGGTCTATTACGATCTCTACGAGGAGCGCGAGAAGCGCGGCATCGACGACATCTACCTCCTGCGCGTCGAGCAGCTCTACCCGTTCCCGGCCAAGGCGCTGATCACCGAACTGTCGCGCTTCCGCAACGCGGAGATGGTGTGGTGCCAGGAGGAACCGAAGAACATGGGCGCCTGGTCGTTCATCGATCCGTACCTGGAATGGGTGCTCGCCCATATCGACGCCAAGCATCAGCGGGTGCGCTACACCGGCCGCCCGGCGGCGGCCTCGCCGGCCACCGGCCTGATGTCGAAGCATCTTGCCCAGCTTGCGGCGCTGCTCGAAGACGCGCTCGGCGGCTGAACCGGTCCCAGATATCTCGAACCAACGGAAGCGATCCATGGCCACCGAAATCAAAGTTCCGACCCTCGGCGAATCCGTGACGGAGGCGACCGTCGGCAAGTGGTTCAAGAAGGCCGGCGACGCCGTTGCCGCCGACGAGCCGCTGGTCGAGCTGGAAACCGACAAGGTGACCATCGAGGTGCCGGCGCCTGCCGCCGGCACGCTGGACGAGATCGTCGTCAAGGAAGGCGAGACGGTCAATGTCGGCGCCCTGCTGGGTTCGATCTCGGCCGGTGGCGGTGCTGCCAAGCCCGCCGCCCAGCCGACGCCGAAGCAGGAGGCGGCCGTTGCGCAGGCGTCCGCTCCGACCGCCGCCGCGAGCACGAAGGAAGCAGCCGCCCAGCAGGCCGGAACCGCCGGCGAAGGGCCGATCGAGCAGCGCACCATGCCGCCGGCGCCATCGGCCGCGAAACTGCTCGCCGAGCAGAACCTTTCGGCCGATCAGGTGTCCGGTTCCGGCAAGCGCGGCCAGGTGCTGAAGGGCGACGTTCTCGATGCCATCTCCAAGGGCGCGCCCTCGCAACCGGCCGAGCCGCCGCGTGAGCCCGCCGCACCTGTCGCCGCCCGTGCGCCGTCGTCTCTCGACGATGCCCCGCGCGAAGAGCGCGTGCGCATGACCAAGCTGCGCCAGACCATCGCGCGCCGGCTGAAGGAAGCGCAGTCGACGGCCGCCATGCTCACCACCTTCAACGAGGTGGACATGAAGGCGGTGATGGACCTGCGCTCGAAATACAAGGACGTGTTCGAGAAGAAGCACGGCGTCAAGCTCGGCTTCATGGGCTTCTTCACCAAGGCGATCACCCATGCGCTGAAGGAAATCCCGGCTGTGAACGCCGAGATCGACGGCACCGACATCATCTACAAGAACTTCGCCCATATCGGCGTGGCGGTCGGCACCGACAAGGGCCTCGTCGTGCCGGTGGTGCGCAATGCCGACGCCATGTCGATCGCCGAGATCGAGAAGGAGATCGGCCGCCTCGGCATCGCCGCGCGTGACGGCAAGCTCTCGGTCGCCGATATGCAGGGCGGTACCTTCACCATCTCCAACGGCGGCGTCTACGGCTCGTTGATGTCGACGCCGATCCTGAATGCGCCGCAGTCCGGCATTCTCGGCATGCACAAGATTCAGGAGCGGCCGGTGGTGGTCGGCGGCCAGATTGTCGTCCGTCCGATGATGTACCTGGCGCTCAGCTACGACCACCGCATCGTCGACGGCAAGGAAGCCGTCACCTTCCTGGTGCGCGTCAAGGAAAGCTTGGAGGATCCGGAACGGCTGGTTCTGGATCTGTAGCCGACCGGCACGGGCCGGGTTCGCCAAGGAGGCCGTCATGGAAGCCGCAGCCGCATCGACCGAGATCATCGTGCTCGGCTGGAGCGTCGTACTCCTGCTGGTGCAGATCATCCTGCAGGCCGTCTCGACCTACGATCTCGGCCCTTATCTGCTGGGGCCGCGCGACGACAACCGCCAGTCCGGCAACGTCTGGGCCGGCCGGCTGAAGCGGGCGCTGGAAAACCTGCTGGAAACCTATCCGGCCTTCGTCGCTTTGGCGCTGGCGCTCGCCGTCACCGGCAAGACCGGCGGCATCGCCGCGACCGGCGCTTGGGTTTGGCTCGCCGCCCGCGTCGTCTATGTGCCGCTCTACGCCTTCGGCGTGCCGGCGGTGCGCACGCTGGCTTGGTGCGTGTCGATCGTCGGCCTCCTCATGATGCTCGTAAAGCTGATGGCCTGACCATGCCGGACTCCCTGGTCCGACGATCGGCCGGCATGCTTGTGGGTTGCGCGGCCATCCTTGCCGCGGCGTCCGCTTTCGCGGCCTGTCCGGTCGAGCTTGCCGTCTACGGCGACCGCGACGATGCGGCCGGCATCGACTTCCGACCGGCCACCGATCTCGCTACCGTGACCAACACCTTCCGCATGAATCTCGACAACGGCACCATGCTGGACGGCATGGTCATGTGGAGCGAAGGGACGGAGCGGCCCTACGGCGCGCTCACCTACAGATGTCCGGACGGTGACGTTACCGGCGCCGAACTGGAAGCCTGTACCGTCTGGCAGGGCGTCATCTATGCGGTGGACAATGCCGGCACGATCGACCTGCTGCCGAAGACGGGCGATGCGCCGAAGGCGTTGATCTTTCCGGACCTCGGGCCGTCGCTCAGGCTTTCGACCGCCTATGGCGAGAGCGGCTTCACGAAAGTGCCGTGGGACGTTTTCGCGCTGAAGGGCTGCCAGGAATGAGTTCAGGAAGAACGCTTCTGGTCACCGGCGGCAGCCGCGGTATCGGCGCCGAGGTCGTGCGCATGGCGGCAGCGCGCGGCTGGCGTGTCGCCTTCAGCTACGTTTCCAACAAAGTCGCTGCCGATGCACTCGTGCGGGAGGTGGAGGCAGCCGGGGGCGAGGCGTTCGCCGTACAGGCGGACGTCGGCAGCGAGGCCGACATAGCCCGTTCATTCGAGGCGGTGGACAGCCGCTTCGGCCGGCTCGACAGTCTGGTCAACAATGCCGGCGTCGTCGATGCGAAGGCGCGTGTCGAGGAGATGAGTCTGGCGAGGCTGGAGCGCATGATGCGCATCAATGTCATCGGCTCCATGCTTTGCGCCCGCGAGGCGGTGAAGCGGATGTCGACGAAGAACGGCGGCAATGGCGGGGCCATCGTCAATCTCTCCTCGGCAGCGGCACGGCTGGGCAGCCCCGGCGAGTATGTCGACTACGCGGCCTCAAAGGGCGCCATCGACACCTTCACCATCGGGCTGGCCCGCGAGGTCGTGGAAGAGGGCATACGGGTCAACGCGGTCCGGCCCGGGCTGATCGACACCGAAATCCACGCGTCGGGCGGCCAGCCGGACCGGCTGCAGCGCATACGCGGCCAGATTCCGATGAAAAGGGAAGGCAAGGCCGTCGAGATCGCGGCGGCCGTCGTTTGGCTTCTCAGCGAGGAAGCCTCATATTGCACGGGCGCGCTGCTCGACGTCAGCGGCGGCCGTTGAAGAGCGCCAGGAAGGGAAAACGAAATGGCATATGATGTTGTGGTGATCGGCTCCGGCCCCGGCGGCTATGTGTGCGCTATCAAGGCGGCGCAGCTGGGGCTCAAGGTGGCCGTGGTGGAGAAGCGCGAGACGTTCGGCGGCACCTGCCTCAACATCGGCTGCATTCCCTCCAAGGCGCTGCTGCACGCTTCCGAGATGTTCGCCGAAGCCGGTCATTCCTTCGACACGCTGGGCGTCGAGGTGCAGCCGAAGCTCAACCTGACCAAGATGATGGCGCACAAGGACACGACGGTCGCCTCCAACGTCAACGGCGTCGCCTTCCTGTTCAAGAGGAACAAGATCGACGCCTTCCGCGGCACCGGCAAGGTCCTCGGCGCCGGCAAGGTTTCCGTCACCGGCGAGGACGGCAAGAGCCAGGAGATCGAGGCGAAGAACATCGTCATCGCCACCGGCTCCGAGGTCGCGGGCATCCCCGGCGTCAAGGTCGACATCGACGAGAAGGTCATCGTCTCCTCGACCGGCGCGCTGTCGCTGGCGAAGGTGCCGGAAAAGCTGATCGTTGTCGGCGGCGGCGTCATCGGGCTGGAGCTCGGTTCGGTCTGGGCGCGGCTCGGCGCCAAGGTCACGGTGGTGGAATTCCTCGACAGTATCCTCGGCGGCATGGACGGTGAGGTCGCCAAGCAGTTCCAGCGCCTGCTTTCCAAGCAGGGTTTCGAGTTCAAACTGGGATCGAAGGTGACGGCCGTCGCCAAGGGCAAGAAGGGCGCTTCCGTCACCTTCGAACCGGTGAAGGGCGGTGCGGCCGAAACCATCGAGGCCGACGTGGTACTGGTCGCCACCGGTCGGCGGGCCTATGCCGACAATCTCGGCCTCAAGGAGGCGGGCGTCGAGGTGGATGAGCGTGGCCGCGTAAAGACGGGCGGACACTTGCAGACCAACGTGCCGGGTATCTGGGCGATCGGCGACGTGATCGCCGGGCCGATGCTGGCGCACAAGGCCGAAGACGAAGGCGTGGCGGTGGCAGAGCGCATCGCCGGCCAGGCCGGCCACGTCAACTACGACGTCATTCCGAGTGTCGTCTACACCAGCCCGGAGGTCGCTTCGGTCGGCAAGACCGAGGAGGAATTGAAGAAGGCCGGCGTCGACTACAAGGTCGGAAAGTTCCCCTTCACCGCCAACGGCCGCGCGCGCGCCATGCTGCACACGGACGGCTTCGTGAAGATCCTGGCCGACAAGAAGACCGACAAGGTGCTCGGCGCCCACATCCTCGGCTTCGGCGCCGGCGAGATGATCCACGAGGCGGCGGTGCTGATGGAGTTCGGCGGCTCGTCGGAAGACCTCGCCCGCACCTGCCACGCACATCCGACCATGTCGGAAGCGGTGAAGGAAGCGGCTCTCGCCACCTTCTTCAAGCCGATCCACATCTGAGCCGCATCTTGCTGTGAACCAAAAGAAAGCGGCCCGCCAATGGCGGGCCGTTTCGTTTGTAGGCTCTGTACCGACTTACTGCGCCGGAGCTGGCGTCGTCGAATTGTTGGCGGGTGGTGTCGCCGGGGCTGGTTCGGTCGTGCCGCCGTTTGCCGGCGGATTGGCCGGAGCCGTCGAATTGTCTGCCGGCGGTGTCGCGGGAGCCGGTGCCGGTTCGGCCGGCTTCATGGCGCCGCCATCCGCAGGCGCGGGCTGGGCTGGCGCGGTTTCGCTCGCGGCCGGTGGTTCTCCAGGGGCCGGCGCTTCGGCACTGCGGCCGAACAGGAAATAGGCGACGACGGCGAGGATGACGACCACCAGGACGATCAGCCAAGTGCCGCCGCTGCCGCTCGGCTGGTTGACGACCCTGTTGTCGATGACCGGGTCGGCGTCGCGTGGTGGGGTGGGGTTGAGCGGGTCGGTCAGGCGCGGATCATTGGGATCCAGATTGCCGGGATTGGCCATGTCGTCCTCCGTGAAACCTGGTTCGGCAGCAACCAAACGCACGAAAAGCGATTGGGTTTCACAAGAGCGTGAAAGAGGAGCGGACGATGCGGTCGGCCAGAGGGAGCAATCCAGGGAGATAGGCTGAGCTAAATCCTGCCCAGGGCGACGAAGAGGCCGGCCAGAAATGCCAGGAATGCCAGCCCATTGAGCGCGACCAGCAGCTTGAGCGTCGGGAGCGAGGCGCGGTCGGCTAGGGCGGCAAGCGGTTTCATGCCGCCCTGTCTAAGGACAAAAGACAGCGAAACGGTTAACGCCGTCCGGCAACTTGTCGGTCAGGCGCGGTGACATTCAGGCGCGCGGATGCGCCGCCTCGTAGATGTCGAGCAGGCGGGCGGTGTCGACGCCGGTGTAGATCTGCGTCGTCGACAGGCTGGCGTGGCCGAGCAGTTCCTGGATGGTGCGCAAATCGCCGCCGCGGCCGAGCAGGTGCGTGGCGAAGGAATGGCGCAACGCATGCGGAGTGGCGGTGTCCGGCAGGTTCAGCGCCGAACGCAGCCTGGCCATTTCGCGCTGGACGATGGCCGGATTGAGCGCGCCGCCGCGCGCACCGCGAAACAGCGGACCTTCCGCGTCGAGATGATAAGAGCAAAGCCGGCGATATTCCGCCACCGCCGCGAAAGCGACGGGCAGCACCGGCACCAGCCGCGTCTTGCCGCCCTTGCCCGTGATGCGCAGCACGGTCTCGCGCGTCGAGGCGAGATCGGCACCTGTGAGGCCGAGCGCCTCGGAAATGCGCAAGCCGCAGCCGTAGAGCAGCGTCAGCACGGCGGCGTTGCGGGCGGCGATCCACGGTTCTTCCGCCAGTTGCTCGCTGGGCGAGACGACGCGCCGCGCATCGCCCGCCGTCAATGGCTTGGGCAGCGATTTCGGCTGTTTCGGCGCGCGCAGCGCCGCCGCGCCGGCCGCATTGGCGAGGCCGCGCCGTTCGAGGAAGCGCAGGAAGGAGCGCACGCCGGCCAGGCCGCGCCCCAGCGTGCGGGCGCCGGCGCCGGTGTTGCGACGCATGGCGAGGAAACCGCGCAGGTCGGCTGGCTTGAGATCGGCTATGTCCTTGAGGCCTGGCGCGCCACCGCAATGGCCTGTGAGGAATTGCAGGAACTGGCGGCTGTCGCGCTCATAGGCCTCGACGGTGAGCGCCGACAGGCGCCGCTCGCCGGCCAGCGCCTTCAGCCAGTTTTCGCGCGCGGCCTGAAGGTCGGGTCTGGCCGGGATGAGGAATTCCTGCATTGGCAGCGGGGGTCCGATTGACTAAGGCAATATTGATCGAGTGACGTTAGCAAGCGGTGAAGCCCTGATGCCCAAGCCGACAAATCCTGTACAGATGGCCGTGGTCGGCGCCGCGCACGGCATCAGGGGCGAGGTGCGGGTGAAGACCTTCACCGGCGATCCGCTGGCGCTCGGCGACTATGGGCCGCTCTATGCGAAGGATGGCCACGCCTTCGAGGTGCTGGATATTCGTCCGGCCGGTACGGTCGTCGTGGTGCGCTTCAAGGGGGTCGCCGACCGCAGCGCCGCCGAAGCGCTCACCGGAACGGAACTGTTCGTCGATCGTTCCGCGTTGCCGGATGACGGCGACGAGGACGATTTCTATCAGGCGGACCTGATCGGCCTCAACGTGCGCGACGACACGGGTGCTGCCATCGGCAAGGTCGTCGCCGTGCAGAACTTCGGCGGCGGCGATATCCTCGATTTGACGCTTGGCTACGCCAAGGGCGTGCTGATTCCGTTCTCGAAAGCCGCCGTGCCGGAAGTCTCGATCGCCGGCGGCTATATCCGCATCGACCCGGTGGCGGCGGGGCTTGTCGAGGACGAGGACGGCGACGGAGAACCGGATATGGAAACGGCGCCCGGTCGCACGGACTTCGACGCCAAGCGCCGGCCGCGCGGCCCGAAGGGTGCTGGAGGTAACCGGTGACCTTTCGCGCCACGGTGCTGACGCTTTACCCGGATATGTTTCCCGGCGCGCTCGGCCTGTCGCTGGCCGGTCGGGCGCTGGAGGCGGGTACCTGGGTGTTGGAGGCTGTGCAGATCCGCGACTTCGCCACCGACCGCCACCGCACTGTCGACGATACGCCGGCCGGTGGCGGGGCCGGCATGGTGATGCGCGCCGACGTGCTGGCGCGTGCCATCGACCACACCTCGCCAGAAGGCGATCGGCGCCCGCGCCTGCTGATGAGCCCGCGCGGAAAACCGCTGACGCAGGAACGGGTGCGCGAACTTGCCGCCGGGCCGGGCGCAGTCATCCTGTGCGGGCGCTTCGAGGGCGTCGACCAGCGCGTCATCGAGGCGCGCGGGCTGGAAGAGGTATCCGTCGGCGACTTCATCCTGTCGGGCGGCGAGCCGGCGGCATCGGTGCTGCTCGACGCGGTGGTGCGGCTCTTGCCCGGCGTCATGGGCAACGAGGCATCGGGCGAGGAGGAGAGCTTCGAGAACGGCCTGCTCGAACATCCGCACTATACGCGGCCGCAGGAGTGGGAAGGCCGGGCGATCCCCGAGGTGCTGACCTCGGGAAACCACAAGAAGATCGCTGCATGGCGGCGCGCCGAGGCGGAGAGATTGACCGCCGAACGGCGGCCGGACCTGCTCGTCCAGTCGCCGAAACGGGCTACTTGACGAAGTAGTAAACCGCCAGCAGCAGGCCGACGGCGATCACCACCCAACGCATGATGCTCTGCGGCACGCGCTTGGCGACCCATACGCCGCTCCAGCCGCCCAGCGCCACGCCGGGGATCATGACGATGGCCTGCGGCCAGGCGACCACGCCGCCCGAGACGAAGACGACGATGGCGACGGCGGCGATCACCACGGCCAGCATGTTCTTCAGGGCGTTGAGGCGGTGATAGTCGCCGGCCTGCGACAGGCCGAGCGAGGCCAGCATCATCACGCCCATGCCGGCACCGAAGAAGCCGCCGTAGATGGCGGTGACGAACTGCATGGCCGTGCCGAAGAACGAGCCGACCGAGGCTTGCTGCCCAGGCTTCGGCGTCGGCTTGAGATAGGGACCTGCGGCGAACAGCGCGGTGGCAGCCAGAAGCAGCCACGGCACCAGTGTGCGGAACTGCGGATTGTCGAGCTGGAGCAGGATCCATGAGCCCAGCAGCGCGCCGGCGATGGAGGCGAGCGACAGCGCGATGGCGCCACGCCAGAAGGTCTTGAAATCCTCCCAGTAGGCGAGCGTCGAGGTGACGTAGCCGGGAAACTGCGTGATCGACGACGTCGCATTGGCGACGACCGGCGGGACGCCGATCAGCGTCAGCGCGCCGAAGGACAGGAACGTGCCGCCGCCGGCCACCGCATTGATCATGCCGGTGAACACCCCGGCGGCGAACAGGAGAATGATGGTGAGAATATCCACGGCGCGTCGATCCCCGATTGAGGCCAAGGCATTAGGAAGGAGCGCCCGACCGCACAAGCCACATTGCGGCCTACTTACCGGTCCAGTGACAGGCCCTGCAACCCGGCAGCTGTAGCCTGTGCCGCAAATCGCAGGCCGAAATTCGCTTTGGTGCGTGACAAGCGCGAAAATTCCCTGTATGTGCCCGCCCGAACCGGTGAAACTGCCGGGCCCGTCAACAAGGACGGTGCAATCGCCCCTGCCGAGATCGATCCGATCGAGGCATAGCCGCGCGGTCGTATGAACTGCAAGGCGAGCGCGGGCGCTCTGACTGTCGGAAGAACAAGAAGTGGATTTTTGAGATGGATCTCATCCGTCAGCTCGAGGCCGAGCAGGCCGCCAAGATCGAAGCCAAGCGCAAGCTGCCCGAATTCCAGCCCGGCGACACCGTTCGCGTCAGCGTTCGCGTCACGGAAGGTTCGCGCACCCGCGTGCAGGCCTATGAGGGCGTCGTCATCGCCCGTTCCGGCGCCGGCCTCAACGAGAACTTCACGGTGCGCAAGATTTCCTACGGCGAAGGCGTGGAGCGCGTCTTCCCGGTCTATTCGCCGATGGTCGAGGGCGTCGAGGTCGTGCGCCGCGGCAAGGTGCGCCGCGCCAAGCTCTATTACCTGCGCGACCGTCGCGGCAAGTCGGCCCGCATTTCCGAGAACACCGGCGTGCGCGCCCGCAAGCTGAACGACGAGGAGCGCGAGGCGCTGGCCGCCGAGAAGGCCCGCATCGAGGCCGAGAAGGTCGCCGCTGCCCAGGCCCTGGCTGCCGAGAAGGCCGCGCAGGATGCCGCCGAGGCCAAGGCCGCGGAAGAAGCTGCCAAGGCTGCCGAATAAGCTTCACGCTGGTATCTGTTGTGAAAGGCGGCTTCGGCCGCCTTTTTCATTGCCGTTTTCATGGCTTGCCTGGAAGCGCATTTTATCGTGGCCGCGCGGTGCGCATCGTAGCCGCTTGCAAGGTTGCGGCGGACGGTTAAAGTCTCGGCGATTTCGCGGTTCCGCATTTGCGGGCGCACCAAGCTCGGGGAAGGCACATGACAAAATCGAAGCTCTATCTGGCGGCGCTGTTCGCCTGCCTTGTCGCGCCGATGGCGGCGCTTGCCGCCGATGCGTTGCCCGACCTGCAGGGCCGCAAGGTGGTGGTGGTGACGGAGAACGCCTATCCGCCGCTGCAATTCGTCGATCCCAAGAGCGGCAAGCAGATCGGCTGGGAATACGACGCGATGAACGAGATCGCCAAGCGGCTCAACTTCGCCGTCGAATACCAGAACACTTCCTGGGACGCGATGATCCAGGCCGTGTCGGACAAGCAGTACGACATCGGCATGACCGGCATCACCATCAATGACGAGCGCAAGGCCAAGGTCGATTTCTCCGACCCCTATATGCGCAACGAACAGTATATGCTGGTGCGCGGCGACGAGACCCGTTTCACCGACGCTAAGAGTTTCGCCGGATTCAAGGACGGGCTGATCGGCGCCCAGCCCGGCACCTCGCCCTTCTATACCGCCGTCTACTCGGTCCTCGACGGCAACGAGCAGAACCCGCGCATCAAGCTGTTCGAGACGTTCGGTGCCACCGTGCAGGCGCTTAAGGTGGGCGACGTCGACGTGGTGCTGACCGACTCCACCGCCGGCAAGGGCTATGTCGCGGCCTCCGACGGCAAGCTGAAGCTGATCGGCGGTCCGCTCGGCACGGAGGATTTCGGCTTCATCTTCGCCAAGGGGTCCGATCTCGTGGCGCCGGTCAACGCGGCGATCGCGGCGCTCAAGGCGGACGGCAGCATCGAGGCGCTGAACAAGAAGTGGTTCCTCGACTACAAGATGGGCGAGTAAGCGTTCACCTTGGCGTGCGACCCGTTCCATAGGCCCGACGGCGCGGTCATCCGCTGACGATGGGGCCCGCCTCGAAGCCCGACTTCCCATGGTGGCTTGCCGCCGCCGTCGCCATCGCCGCGGCGGCGGCGCTGGCGATCGCCGCCAGCGATCTTTACCGCCAGGTGTTCTCCACCGTCGTCGCTGGCATCGGCGTGACCGTCTTCGTCACGCTGGTCGCCTTCGCCATGGCTTCCCTGCTCGGCCTTGCCGTGGCGCTGATGGGCCTGTCGCAGTCGATATGGCTGAGGCAGGCGGCGCGCTTCTATGTGGAGATGGTGCGCAGCGTGCCGATCCTGGTGCTTCTGTTCTGGATCGCCTTCGTCGGCGTGCCGCTGTTCGTTACGGCGTGGAATTTCGTCACCGCGCCGTTGCAGGATGCCGGTCTGATGGATGCGCTGGTCGTGCGCGACGTCTCGCTTCTGTGGCGTGCCGTCATTGCGCTGACCATCGCCTATTCCTCCTTCATCGCCGAGATCTTCCGGGCCGGCATCCAGTCCGTCGCCGTCGGCCAGGTCGAGGCGGCGAAGGCGCTTGGGCTCGGCCGCTACCGGCGCTTCCGCCATATCGTCTGGCCGCAGGCCTTCCGCACCATCCTGCCGCCCTACGGCAACGACTTCATCGCCATGGTAAAGGATTCCTCGCTGGTCTCCATACTCGGCGTCGCCGACATCACGCAGATGGCGAAGGTCTATGCGGCCGGCTCATTCCGATTCTTCGAGACCTATTCCATCGTCGCCTATATCTATCTGTTCCTGACGGTCGGCCTGTCATTGGCGCTGAGAGGGCTGGAGAAGCGCCTGCGCAGCCCTGAGAGCCAATATGGGGGCGCCGGCCGCTGACTGGCATGGGAGGAAGCCGATGACCGTCGAAAAGGCCAACGCGGCACTGGATGCCGTCTACTCCGCCCGCGATCCGCGCGAAGTCTCGGCCGCCTACGCCGCGTGGGCAGCGACCTACGACAGGGAAACGGCCGAACTCGGCTACCTGCTGCCGTTCCTCATTCCGGCCTGGGTGGTGCGCTATGTTGAACCCGGTGACGGACCGCTGCTCGACGCCGGCTGCGGCACCGGGCTTTCCGGCCCGCAGCTCAAGGCGTTGGGCTATGACGACATCGCGGGGCTCGATCTCTCGGAAGAGATGCTGGGCATAGCCGCCGGGCGCGACAGCTACGCCGAACTGAAGCAGGCGACGCTGGGCGAGCGGCTGCCGTGGCCGGACGGGCATTTCCGCGCCTTCTTCTCCACCGGCGTGTTCACCATGGGCCATGCGCCGGCCACCGGCCTGCGCGATCTCGTGCGCATCACGAAGAAGGGCGGCCACGCCATCTTCACGGTGCGCGACCAGGTTTTCGACAGCGGCGGCTTCCAGGCCGTGTTCGACGGGCTGGAAGCCGCCGGCAAATGGCGGCCGGTCGAGCAAAGCCCGTGGTTCCGCTGCTATGCGGTGGCCGAACCGGAAGCGCAGGTGAGAACCTTCGTGTTCGAGGTGCTGTAGCGGAACCGGACATTGCGCACGGCGTTATCGCCGACCCGCATTTGAGGTCCCGCATGGAATCACTCGTCGAGGAATTCGGCCACCCGACCTACACCTCCTTCCCGGTGATCGCCGCGCGCCTGCTCCTGGCGGCTGTCTTCGGCGCGGCCATCGGCTTCGAGCGCGAATGGCAGAACCGCCCGGCCGGACTGCGCACGCATATCCTCGTATGCGTGGCAGCGGCCATCTTCGCCATCCTCACCATCGAGATCGTGCATATCCCGATGTTCGCCGAGGCCGCGACGAAGGAGGCCGTAAAGCTCGATCCGATCCGGCTCGTCGAGGCGGTGACCGCTGGCGTCGCTTTCCTCGCCGCCGGCGTGGTGATCTTCACGCGCGGGCAGGTCCATGGCCTGACCACCGGCGCCGGCATGTGGCTCGCCGGCGCCATCGGCGTGGCGAGCGGGCTGGGCCTGTGGCAGATCGCCCTGCTGGCGACGCTGATCGCCCTTGTCGTGCTCGGCCTTCTGCATGTGCTGGAAGGCCGGCTCGACCTCAACGAAGGGCCGGATTTCAGTCCGTCGCACGAGGGCGGCAAGAAGGCCGGGCGCGCGATCCGCGCCAAACCGGACAAACCCGACGAGGTCGAGCCGCGCCGCTGACGGGACGGTTCCGTCCGCGCATCGGCGCGGCCGCCACGGTATTCTAAAGATCACTTCTTCACGATCTTACCCGGCAGCGACAGGTCGCCGGAGGCGACATCGTGCACGCCGGTCACGCATAGCAGCGGCGCCTTGCCTTCCGCGTTCACCTGCAATTCCGCCGTCACCGCATCGAAGGATACGCCTTCGCTGCCTTTCACCGGCACGGTGATCTTCGCCGTCTTGCCCTTCAGCAACGGCGACATGCCGGGGCTGTCCAGCGCCAGTGGCAGCATCGGCGCGGTCGCTGGCAGCACGTCGACGCCCGGCGAAACGTCGAGCACCTTCAGGCCGGCGGCGCAGCCGACATCCTTGCCGAGCACGACCCAGTGCGAATGCCAGCCGGCGCCGTCGTTGGCGGGATCGCCGTCGCCGTTCTCGTCGTAGAGCGGCGTGTCGTCGAAATCCGGATGGGCGGTGATGGCGAGCGCCAGGATGCCGGATTTCTCGGCGAAACCGACGACGGATGGGTCGAAGCCGGTCGGCCAGACATAGGCCGCGACCTT
>JBQCHN010000359.1:0-9134 GCA_051954615.1 Mesorhizobium sp.
GATGTCGTGGATGTCCTCGGACAGTTTCGAGGTGCAGTGGCGGGCCACCGCCAGCGCCAGTTCCGGCTCGGCGATGCCGCCGCCGTCGTCGGTGACGCGGATCAGCGACAGGCCGCCGCCGGCCGTCACCACCTCGATGCGTCGAGCGCCGGCATCGAGCGCGTTCTCCACCAGTTCCTTGACCACGCTGGCCGGACGCTCGATGACCTCGCCGGCGGCGATCTGGTTGATCATCGTTTCGGAAAGCTGGCGGATGGGCATGATCGCAGTATAGGAAGATTCGCCGGGCAAGAGCAGCCGAAGCTGGACTTGGCCGCAAAAAAGCCGGGATGACAGGAGTTGTCTGTGGACAGCCGGGTCAAGTTCGAGGGGACAGAATGAAACGCGCGTCGATTGCCGCTCTTGTGTGCCTGCTCGCTCCGCCGGCGGCGTTTGCCGGACCGGCCTCGAACGCGGTGAAATTCTTCTATTCGCCTGAAGTGCGCTTCGAGCCGGACCCGAAGTACCGCGGCCGCTTCACCGAACCGGTGACGAAGCTTTTCGAACTGAACGATGAAGCGGTCCGGAAAAACCCGGACGTGATCGCCTGCATCGATTTCGATCCGGGCCTCGACGCGCAGGATTTCGACCAGAAGACCCTCGATCGCACCCTGAAGCTCTCCGAGGCGCTGGACGGAGATTCCGGCACCGTGACCGCGACCTTCACGCTCTTTCCTGCCGATGCCGGAATGGAAGGCGCCGGCCGCGAGATGGTCTGGTCGGTGAAGAAGGTCGACGGCAAGTGGAAGATCGCCGACATCGCCTCCAAGACCAACGGCTGGACGCTCAGCCAGCTCCAATGCATGACTGGCCAGAGCCTGGAATAGGCTGATGCGGGTGACCGTCCGGCTGCTGCTCGTCCTTGCCTGCGCGGTGGGGTGTTGCAACGCCGCCGTAGCGGACGGCTTGCTGGGGACCGCTCCCGCCAAGCCGTCGTCGGCGGCGCAGCCGAACGGCAATACCCCGGTCGCAACTCAGCCGGGCTCGCCGACCACCCTGATAAAACCCTTCTATGAGCACTTTGGCCTTGAACGCGATCCGGCCCAGCGCTCCAACTTCGTCGATCCGGCGAAAAAGGTGCTGGACGACGCCGAGGCGCTGGAAAAATCGGGGCAAGGCGAATGCCTCGATCCCAACATGGCGCTCGACAACGCCGACGCCGACAAGGATGCCATCGCCGGCAGCCTCAAGATGCTGGAGGCGATCAACGGCGACCGCGCCAAGGTGGTCGTCGCCTTCGCCGAAGGCGGCCATCCGCACCGGCTGGAATGGAAGCTCGAAAAGGTCGGCGACGCCTGGAAGATCGCCGACCTGCTTTCCGTCACCGGCGAGTGGGAACTCAGCCAGTACCAGTGCGAGTAGTTCAGCCGCGCCCGCGATAGGGCGCGACGCCCATGTCCGGCAGCCAGGCGCCTTCCGGCGGCGTGCCGGTCTGCCAGAACACGTCGATCG
Source organism: Mesorhizobium sp. (assembly GCA_051954615.1). GTDB lineage: Bacteria > Pseudomonadota > Alphaproteobacteria > Rhizobiales > Rhizobiaceae > Mesorhizobium. The sequence continues at coordinate 1,492 of JBQCHN010000359.1, forward strand.
GGATGCCGCCGCGCGGATACCAGAAGCCGCCGATGCGCAACCACAGCGGCTTCGTCGCTGCCACGATGCGTCGAGCGATCGTCACCGTGCAATCTTCGTGGAAGGCCCCATGGTTGCGGAACGAGGTCAGGAACAGCTTCAGCGATTTCGATTCGACCAAAGCCAACTCGGGCGCGTAGTCGATGACGATATGGGCGAAATCCGGCTGTCCGGTGATCGGGCAGAGCGAGGTGAATTCCGGGCAGGTGAAGCGCACGATGGCCGGCGGTCCGTCGCCGCGTTTGAACGGCACCGTTTCCAGGACCGCTTGATCCGGGCTTTCTGGCGTCTCGACCCGGGCGCCGAGTTGAGTAAGCTTCTCTGTGATGGTCATCGGGCAGGCTCCTTTGCGGGCGGCTCCTAACAGCAATCGGAACGCCAGCATATGAACGCCAGCAACGATCCGCTTCTTCAACCCTATCAGCTCAAGCATCTGACGCTGAAGAATCGCGTCATGTCGACCAGCCACGAGCCCGCCTACTCCGAGGACGGCATGCCCAAGGAGCGCTACCGGCTTTACCATGCCGAAAAGGCCAGGGGAGGCATGGCTTTGACGATGACGGCGGGTTCGGCCATCGTCAGCAGAGACAGCCCGGCCGCCTTCGGCAACCTGCACCTCTACGACGACGCCATCGTGCCGTGGCTGAGGGAACTGGCCGACGACTGCCACCAATACGACTGCAAGGTGATGATCCAGATCACCCATCTCGGCCGCCGCACCGGTTGGAACAAGGCCGACTGGCTGCCCGTGCTTTCCGCTTCGCCGGTGCGCGAGCCGGCGCACCGGGCTTTTCCGAAGACGGCGGAGGACTGGGACATCGAGCGCATCGTCGCCGACTATGCGTCGGCCGCGCAGCGTTGCCAGGAGGCCGGGCTGGACGGCATCGAGTTCGAATCCTACGGCCACCTGATGGACGGCTTCTGGTCGCCGGCCACCAACCACCGCGACGACGAATTCAACGGTTCGCTGGAGAACCGGCTGCGTTTCACGCATATGGTGCTCGATGCGGTGCGCAAGGCAGTAGGCGAGAAATTCGTCGTCGGCATCCGCATGGTCGCCGACGAGGATTTTTCCGCCGGCCTGTCGAAGGAGGAAGGCGTCGAGATCGCCCGGCTGCTGGCCGGTTCCGGCAAGGTCGATTTCCTCAACATCATCCGCGGCACCATCGAGACGGACGCGGCACTGACCAAGGTAATCCCGGTCACCGGCATGCGCTCCTCGCCGCATCTCGATTTCGCCGGCGAGGTGCGGGCGGCGACCAAGTTCCCCACCTTCCACGCCGCGCGCATCTCCGACGTCGCCACCGCGCGCCATGCCATCGCGACCGGTAAGCTCGACATGGTGGGCATGACGCGCGCCCACATCGCCGATCCGCATATCGTGAAAAAGGTGATGGAAGGCAGGGAACATGAGATCCGTCCCTGCGTCGGCGCCACCTATTGTCTCGACCGCATCTACGAAGGCGGCGAGGCGCTGTGCGTCCACAATGCCGCGACCGGCCGCGAGGCCTGGATCCCGCACGTCATCCGCAAGGCGGACGGACCGGAAAAGAAGGTCGTGGTGGTCGGCGCCGGCCCGGCCGGCCTGGAAGCGGCGCGGGTGACGGCCGAGCGCGGCCACAAGGTGATCGTGCTGGAAGCGTCGGGCCAGGCCGGCGGGCAGGTGCGGCTGGCGACCCACAATCCACGCCGCAAGGAACTGATCGGCATCGTCGACTGGCGTCTTGCCGAATTGGAGCGATTGGGGGTCGAGATCCGCTACGACACCTGGGCGGAAGCCGGCGACGTGTTGGCGCTGTCGCCCGACGTCGTGATCGTCGCCACCGGCGGCCTGCCGCAAAACCCGCCGCTGGAGGCCGGCGACGACCTTGTGACGTCGAGCTGGGACATCATGGCCGGCAGTGTGAAGCCGGCGGAAACCGTTCTGCTCTACGACGACAATGGCGGCCACCAGGGCATGGGCGCGGCCGAACTGATCGCCAATGCGGGATCGAAACTGGAACTGCTCTCGCCGGAACGTTTCTTCGCGCCCGAAATGGGCGGTTTGAATCACGCGCCTTACGTGAAAGCCTTCCACCAGAAGGGCATCACTGTCACCATCAATACTCGTCTCAAGGCAGTTAGGCGCGATGGAAATCAACTGGTTGCGACGCTTTCCTCCGATTTTGCGGAAGGCTGGTCGGGGGAGCGCCGCATCGACCAGGTGGTGGTCGAACACGGCACCGCGCCGCTGGACGACCTCTATCTGGCGCTGAAACCGCTGTCGAAGAACCTCGGCGCGGTGGACTACGAGCGGCTGGTGAAGGGCGGCGCCATCTTCCCCGAGCGGAACGCCGATGGCCGTTTCGTCGTCTTCCGTATCGGCGACGCGGTCGCCTCGCGCAACATCCACGCGGCGATCTACGACGGCATCCGCTTCGGCATCAGGGTCTGAATGCGCGCGGCCGTCGGCACGAGAGCCATGTACCGAAGGCCGCGCGCTGCGCACGCCGGTTGCATAGACCTTGGCCGATGCGGGAGCGAGCGCTGTCGGGCAGGTTTTCAGAACATCCGCGCGATCGCCATGCAGAGTACCGTCAGGGCGAGCAGACGGGCCGCGACGCGCTCGCCCTTGGCCATGGTGCCGCGCAGCGCCACGGTCGTCGCCTCGTCCGCGCCGGCGAGCTGCCGCCGGGCCGGTCCGACTAGCGCGCCAAGCACCCCTGCCGCCGCAAGGGCGGCGAGGATGCCGATACCGAGCACCAGTTCCATGTTGCCGAAGACGCCCTGATGGAAGAAATACCAGAGCAGGGCGCCGGTAATCAGGGCAAGCGTCGCCGAGCCCATCTGCGGGCCGAAGAAGCGCTCGGCCTTGATCTCGGGATCGCGGGCGATGGTGAAGGTCGTGCCGGCCCAGAAGACACCGGCCATGACATGCAGCCCGAGAACGACGATATAGACATATTCCATGATCGGTTCCTCGCTTCCGTTCATGCGTATTGATAGATATCGAATGGTTAGACGTCAATTGTTTTGGGTGAACTTGCTGTTATGATCCTGCCATGAAGCTGACATCCGTCCCCATCGGAATGGACCTTTTCCGCACCACGAAAGTGCTTTCACAGGCCTTCGAGGCGAGGCTCGTCGAGGCCGGCGGCGGCCTGCCGACATGGCTCACCCTGTTGTCGATCAAGTCGCAAGCGTCCGCCAACCAGCGGGAACTGGCAGGGATGATCGGCATCCAGGGCGCGACCCTGACGCATCATCTCAATGCGATGGAAAAGCAGGGCCTGTTGACGCGGCGGCGCGATCCGGCCAACCGGCGCGTGCATAGGGTCGAGCTGACGGATGCGGGGGAGGCGCTTTTCCTGCGCCTGCGCGATGTTGCGGTGGCTTTCGACAAGCGGCTGCGTGCCGGAATTCCGGACGACCGGATCGCTCAGATAGCCGCCACGCTTGCGACGTTGCGGGCCAATGTAGAGGACTGAACGCCGCGCTGGCTCCGTCAGGCGACGTTGCCTTGCACGACGGTGAGCTTCGCCTTCTTCGGCGCGCGGGCGGCGAGCCAGGCGCGTGCCTCTTCCTGCGGCATGGGGAAGGCGATGGAATAGCCCTGCACCTGATCGCAGCCGATGGCCAGCAGGGAGTCGAGTTCGGCTTCCGTCTCGGCGCCCTCGGCGACGATGGAGATGCCCAGCCCGCGCGCCAGCTCGGTGATGGCGCGCACGATCTTGGAGTTGTCGCCGTTCTGGTGGATGTTCTGGACGAAGCGGCGGTCGATCTTGAGGCGGTCGATCTCGTTCGGGTTGACGTGGCTGAGCGAGGCGTAGCCGGTGCCGAAATCGTCCAGCTCCAGATGCACGCCGGCAGAGCGGATGTGCCTGAGCTTGGCGGCGATGCCCGTCTTTTCGTCGTCGAGGATGACGGATTCGACGATCTCCAGAGACAGTCTGTCTGCCGGCAGTCCGGCCTCTTCCAGCGTGCGGAACAGGAAGGCGTCGAAGTCCGGTTCACGCAGCTCCGTGCCGGAGACGTTGACCGCCAGCCGTCCGAAGGCGATGCCGGTGCGGTGCCATTCCGCCGCCTCTGCCACCGCCTTGGCGATGACGATGCGGCCGATATCGGCCATCAGGCCGCATTTTTCGGCGACGGGAATGAATTCGCCGGGCGAGACCATGCCGCGCGTCTTGTGCTTCCAGCGCACCAGCGCTTCGACGCCGCTGATCGAACCGTCGACGAGCGAAACCTGCGGCTGGAAGAAGACCTGGAAGCCCTTTTCGGCGATGGCCGTGCGGATGTCCTGTTCGAGCTGCTTGCGATGGTCGAGCTCGAGGCGCAGCTCTTCCGAGAAGAAGGAAAAGGTGCCGCCGCCGAGCTTCTTAGCCGAGTAGAGCGCGAGATCCGCGTGCACCATCAGGTCCTTGGAGTTGTCGGCATCGACAGGATAGACGGCGATGCCGGCGCTCGCTCCCGGCAGGATGGTGGTGCCCTGGAAGACGATCGGCTGGTTGACGCGCGACAGGATGCGCCGGGCCACCATGTTGATGTCTTCGGTGTCGCCCGCGCCGTTGAGGATGATGACGAATTCGTCGCCGCCGAGCCGGATGCACAGGTCGGAGGCGCGGCAGGATTCGCGCATGCGCTGAGCGGTCGCCACCAGCACATAGTCGCCGGCCGCGTGACCCAGCGTGTCGTTGATCTGCTTGAAGCGGTCGAGGTCGAGCTGGACCACCGCCAGCCGCTCGCGCCGGCGATGCGCACCCTTGATGAGCGTGTCGAAATGGTCGGTGAGGAAGGCGCGGTTGTGCAGCCCCGTCAGCCCGTCATGCACGGCGATGAAGGCCATGGAATTGCGTGCGTCGATAAGTTCGTAGGTCTTGCGCAGGATGGCGTTCGACATGGGCCGGAAAATGAACAGCGCGACCAGTATGATGACGCCGATGGTGGCGAAGAACAGGTTGCGATGCAGGTTGAGCATGCCCTGCGAGCGCTGTTCGGCCATGGCGCTGATGCGCTGGCCGAGCGCCGAGTAGCCCGACAAAGTGGCGTTGGCGAGCGAAGGATCGAGAGCGGCATATTCGCCGCCGGCCTTGCGGGAATTGGCGCCGGCATAGCTGCGATCGAGTTCCGCTTCCAGCGCCGCCGTTAGCCGCCGCCCGTTGGCCGCGAGACCGACGGAGAAATAGTCGAGATGGAACGGCTTGGCATAGAGTACGCTTTCGATCGAAGTTGGGTCGAACCGCGCCGGTGAGGTCGGATCGGCGTCCGTGTCGTCGACGAACAGATCGTAGTTCTTCTCGAATTCCTCGGTGGCCGCCTTGAGGTCCCTGACGAACGCCGGCTTCCTGTTGGGCGACGCCGCTTCCGCGGCATTGGCGAGGAAGACGATGCGCTGCGACAGGGCCTTTTGCGTCGACACCATGTCGAGCAGGGCGCCGTCGCGCTGCTGGGCCGCCATCATCTCCTGCAGGAGCACGAAGGAGGCGACCGCCATCGCCGCGATGATGAGCAGGGCAACCCAATAGGCGCTCTTGATCAGGAGCACGAGCCGGCCGGAAACGGCGGCTTGCACGGATGGCTGCGACATCGCGGATTGCTTTCCCAAGATGCGTTCTGCTCGAGATCGTGGGCAGGCAATGGTTAAGGTGTGAAGAAAACACGCGGCCTGCGCCGCACGGCCGATGCCGAAAAAATGTGCGATGGTTATCGACTGGTTGCGAAAAACGCATGCTTTGCCGCAATTTCCGCGATCGCGTGTTTTGCGGTGGATTTTTGTTGCGCCCGGCGCGACAGTCGCCCGCGACAAAAGGGGTAGCGCATGACCAAGGCATTTCTCTCCCACATCGACGCCGAACTCGAAGGATTGAAGGCCGCCGGCCTCTACAAGGCCGAACGCGTCATCACCTCCATGCAGTCGGCCGAGATCGAGGTGGCGGACGGGGCCAAGGTGCTTAATTTCTGTGCCAACAACTACCTCGGCCTCGCCGACAACGCGGAACTCAGGCAGGCGGCGAAGGCCGCGCTCGACCGCTACGGCTACGGCATGGCCTCGGTGCGCTTCATCTGCGGCACGCAGGAGGAGCACAAGCAACTGGAGGCGCGGATATCATCTTTTCTTGGGCTGGAGGACACCATCCTCTATGGCTCCTGTTTCGATGCAAACGGCGGCCTTTTCGAGACACTGCTCGGCGAGGAAGACGCCGTCATCTCGGACGCTTTGAACCACGCCTCCATCATCGACGGGGTGCGGCTCTCCAAGGCCAAGCGCTTCCGCTACGCCAACAACGACATGGCGGCGCTGGAGGAAGAATTGAAGAAGGCAGAGGGCTGCCGTTTCAAATTGATCGCCACCGACGGCGTCTTTTCCATGGATGGCATTATCGCCAACCTGAAGGGTGTGTGCGACCTGGCCGAGAAATACGGCGCCATGGTCATGGTCGACGATAGCCACGCCGTCGGCTTCGTCGGCAAGCATGGGCGTGGCTCGGCCGAGCATTGCGGCGTCGAGGGCAGGGTGGATGTCATCACCGGCACACTGGGCAAGGCGCTCGGCGGTGCGTCCGGCGGCTACACGTCCGGCAAGCGGCAGGTGGTGGACTGGCTGCGCCAGCGTTCGCGACCCTACCTGTTCTCCAACACGCTGATGCCGGCCATCGCCGCCGCCTCGCTGAAGGTCTTCGACCTGATCGAGCACGGCGACGGGCTGCGGCAGAAGCTTTACGACAACGCGGCGCGCTTCCGTTCCTCCATGACGAAGCTCGGCTTCACGCTTGCTGGCGCCGATCACCCGATCATCCCGGTAATGCTGGGCGACGCGGCGCTGGCGCAGGCTTTTGCCGCGAAGATGCTGGAGCGCGGCATCTACGTAATCGGTTTTTCCTTCCCCGTCGTGCCGAAAGGACAGGCCCGTATCCGCACGCAGATGTCGGCCGCGCATTCGAGCGCCGACATCGACCGCGCGGTGTATGCTTTCGGGGAAGTGGGCAAGGAACTGGGGATTATCTGATGTCCAACATGATGCGTGCCTTGGTGAAGGCAAAGGCCGAGCCCGGCATCTGGATGGAGCGGGTGCCGGTGCCCGAGATCGGCCCCAACGACGTGCTGATCAAGGTGAAGAAGTCCGCCATCTGCGGAACGGACGTCCATATCTACAACTGGGACAAGTGGGCCGAGAAGACCGTGCCGGTGCCGATGGTGACCGGGCACGAGTTCGTCGGCACCATTGCCGATGTCGGCTCGGCCGTGACCGAATACAAGGTCGGTCAGCGCGTCTCGGGCGAGGGCCATATCGTCTGCGGCCATTGCCGCAACTGTCGGGCGGGCAGGGGACACCTGTGCCGCAACACTTTGGGAGTCGGCGTCAACCGGCCGGGGTCCTTCGGTGAATATGTCGCCATTCCCCAGCACAATGTCGTGCCGATCCCCGACGATGTGCCGGACGAGGTGGCGGCGATCTTCGATCCGCTCGGCAATGCGGTGCATACCGCACTTTCCTTCGACCTCGTCGGCGAGGACGTGCTGGTGACGGGCGCAGGTCCCATCGGCATCATGGGCGCGCTCGTGGCGCAGTGCGTCGGCGCGCGCAAGGTGGTCATCACCGACATCAACCCTTACCGGCTCGACCT
>JBQCHN010000360.1:0-5027 GCA_051954615.1 Mesorhizobium sp.
GAGGTATTCTCCGCCGAAGGAATGGCTTTCGCCGGTGGTGAAGTTGCGGAAGGACATCCTGTGCGTTCCGCCGACTTTCGCCTCCAGATGGTGGACGGTGCACAGGAAGCCGTTCGGCGGAAGCCATTTCGCCACCGCATCGGCCTCGACGAAGGCGCGGTAGAGTTTCTCCGGACTGGTGGTGAGCACGCGGTGCAGGCGAACGGTTCCGGGCATGTCGTTTCTCCCTGTGATTGAATGGTTGGACGCCCCCAGGACGGATGAAGCCTTGCCGATCCGACAGCCGCACTTGAGATTATAGCCGAAATGCCATTTATCACCGACATCGACAGCAGGAGCAGGTCATGCGCGATCAGGTCATGGACGAAGTGAAGGCCGCCATGAAGGGCGGCGACAAGGCGCGGCTTTCGACGCTGCGCCTCATCCAGGCGGCGATCAAGGATCGCGACATCGCCAATCGCGGTACCGGCAAGGAGGCGGCCAGCGACGACGAGATCCTGCAACTGCTCGCCAAGATGGTGAAGCAGCGCGAGGAATCGGCCAAGGCCTTCGATGACGGCGGCCGGCCCGAACTCGCCGCCAAGGAGCGCGAGGAGATCGCGGTGATCCGCGACTTCATGCCGAAGCAGATGGACGAGGCCGAGACGGAAGCGGCGATCCGCGCGGCGATCGCCGAGACGAATGCCGCCAGCGTCAAGGACATGGGCAAGGTGATCGCCCGCCTGCGCGAGCAGTTCGCCGGCCGCATGGATTTCGGCAAGGCGAGCGGCATGGTGAAAAGCCTGCTCGGCTGAAAAAGGTTTTTGAAAGCCCGCAGAGTCCGGCCGTCAGGCGCCCTTCGGTTTCTTCGGCGCGCGCTTCGCCTCGTTCAGGGCCACGGCGGCGTGGACGAGCGCTTTCAGCGCTTCCTCGTCGATCGCCTCGCCTTCGCGGATATCGACGGCGCGCCGGACATTGCCTTCGAGGCTGGATGTGAAAAGGCCGGCCGGGTCTTCCAGCGAGGCCCCCCTGGCGAAGGTCAGCTTGACGGCCGCCTTGTAGGTTTCGCCGGTGCAGATGATGCCGTCATGCTCCCATACGGGCACGCCGCGCCATTTCCATGTCTCGACGACGTCGGGGTCGGCTTGGCGGATGAGGCGGCGCACCCTAGCGAGGGTTTCGCCGCGCCAGTCGCCGAGCTCCTTTATCCGGGCATCGATCCGCTCGGAGGCGGAAAGATCGGTGGAATTTCCTGTTGCGGTGATCATCGTGGGTCCTGCCTTGCTTGCGTGCAGTCCGTGGAGCGCTCACATCTTCTCGCCGGGCAGGCGGCTCGCCTGCTCGACCCATGAGACGAAAAGGGCCTCGTCGAGCGTGTCGTCCTCGCGAATGTCGAGATAGCGCACGTCCTTCTGCTTCGATTGGCCCGGCGGGAGCGGGCTCAGCGCCGCGCCGCGGAAGAAGGCCACTTTGACGTATTTCGCGAAGCAATGAAAACTGAGGAACCAGCCCTCGTCGCCGGCGGTGCCGTAGAAGGGCGAGTTCCATTTGACGGCCTTGCGCACGGCGGGCACGGCGCGGACGATGAGCGCATCGAGCCGGCGGCCAAGGTCGCTTTTCCAGCCCGGCATGGCTTCGATGTAGGCCTGCACCGGCGCGTCGCCGTAGCCCTTGGCGATCTGCGGATTGCCGCCCGAAAGCAGGACCGGCTCCCCGGAGGTGCCGGCCTGCGGCTTCGCGGGGGCCTTCGCTGTTTTTGCGGTCACGCGCTCATCCCGTCTGCGTTGCACGGCGCCCCGCCACGTAGGGTAGCACAAACATGTAGAGCCCGCTGAACAGCAGCAGGAAAAGCGGCGGCAACGGCGAATAGACCACCCAGGCCGGCGGTTCGCCCAGCGCCATGGCGATGAAGTTGGCGGCGACGGTCGCCGTGAAGATGATCGAAAGCCAGCGGTGAACCTGCCGGATACCCTTGTTCCAGTTCATGTCGTCTCCCTGAGGTCGTGTCGATGGAGCGGGTGAGTGGTGCCAGAGCGACTAACGTTTCATCGGAATGGCTCGCCGCTCTATCCCTTTTTCTGAGCATCGGGTTTCTCCAAAAACCGCTTCACACTTTTTGGCCCGATGCTCCGGGCATCAATCCATTTTCGCCAGCACCTGCTCCAGCTTTTCCAGATAAAGCGGCCAGCCGGCCTTGGCGCCGCCGTAGAAGCGGGGCTGGTCGCGCCGGAAACCGCTCTGTTCCATGCGCAGGCGTGTTCCGTCGCTGGTGGGCGCGAGCGTCCAGGTGACGACGCTCTTGAGTTCGCCGGCATCCCATGTGTAGGCGAGCCGCCTGTTCGGCTCGACGGCGCGCACCTCGCAATCGACGGCGCCCCAATCGGCGCTGAAGTTGAAGCGGTGGCCGACGGCGGGCTTGAACTCGTTCTTCATCAGCCATTCCTTGATGAGATGCGGCTGGGTCAGCGCCCGCCAGATCTTTTCCGGCGGGAAGGGGACGTCGCGTTCAACGACGACGGAACGCGTCTCGGTTTCGGCAGCGGTCATTGGTCCATCCTTTTAAGCAGGTCTTCTAGGTCGTCGAACCGGCCTTGCCAAAACCCGGTCATCTGTCTCGTCCAGTCGGTCAGCGGCGCCAGCGCGTCGCGTTGCGCGCTGTAGTGGGTCTGGCGCCCCTCGTGGCGGTCGCTTACCAGGCCGGCTTGCCTCAGCACGCCAAGATGCTTCGAGACAGCCGGCTGGGAGACGCCCGCCCACGCCGTCAGAGCGCCGACAGTCTGTTCTCCTTCACGGCAAAGGCGCTCGAAAATGCCCCGCCGCGTCGGGTCGGCCAGAGTCTTGAACAGCAGGTCCTCGGTGTTCGACATCGTGATCGATAGCCAGTTGGTTATGAGAAATCTATAACCAATGGGATATGGATCGGTCAATACGGATTGTGATGCGTTCAGCCGATTTCGGCGGCCTCCGTCACATAGGGCGCAAAATAGAAGTCGCGGATGCGCACGATCTGGCCGTCGCGCCAGTCGAGCAGGATGAAATTGGTCGGTGTCGGCGAGTTGTTCTCGTGCGACAGCACCGCAGGCCGGCCATCGACGCGGCCGACGGCGAGCCGCCAGCCATCCCGGCCGCCGTATTTGGTGAAATACTTGCCCACGAACGGCTTGCCGACGAGGGACTGGCGGGCGACGAGGTCCAAGCGCGCATCCTCGGCCAGCATGTCGCGCACGGTGTCGAAATCGCGCGCGTTGAAAAGTTCGACATAGCGCTCGAGGCGCGCCTGTTCCTCGCGGTTCAGCAGGGTTTCATCGTCGTCGGCCGCATCCTGAAGCGTTGCCAGCCGTGTCCGGCCCCGGTGCAGGGATGCCTTGATGGCGGGAACCGTCGTGCCCATGATGTCGCCGATCTCGCGCAGCGAATAGCCTATGACATCCATCAGGATGACGCTGCTGCGCTCGGCCGGCGACAATTTCATGAACGGGCGCAGGCCGATCGCGGCGTTCTCGCGGCGCGCGACCTCATCCATAGGATCGGCGATGTCGATGTCCTGTTCGGTGGTGCTCAAGGCCTCCAGGCGGACGCGCTTGCGCAGGAAATCGAGCGCGGTGTTGTGCGCGATGCGAAACAGCCATGCTTCCAGGCTGTCGACCGTTGTGCCGCGCTCGTACGCCAGCACGGCCTTGAGCAGCGTTTCCTGGACGATGTCTTCGCCGTCGATCGAGGAGCCTGCCATGCGCGCGCAATATCGGTGCAGCTTTGGCCGCAGGGCGCGGGTGACGTCCTCGAATTCTTCCCGGTTTCGGTCGATCGGCTGCTCGTTCATGTGCGGATCCTCGCTGCTGGCATAGCAAGGACGTTTGGCGAAACCAAAAGGATACGCGGGTATAAAAATATTCTTGTCACCGAATCCTTTGCGGCGCCCCGTTCGTCTTGGCCATGACCCCAACAAAGGAGTTCGGTCATGCAACTCTATACGCTTCCCGGTTCGCCCAATTCCCGCAAGGCAGTCGCGGTCATTCGCCATCTCGGCCTGACCGTGGATATTCACCCGCTCGACTTCGCGCGTGGGGAAACGAGAACCCCGGCGTTTCTCGCGCTCAACCGGAACGGCATGGTGCCGGTGCTGGTGGACGGAGACTTCGTCCTGTGGGAATCGAACGCCATCTGCGCCTACCTTGCCGACAAGGCGGGCGACTCGTTGCTTTATCCGCGAGAGTTGAAAATCCGTGCCGACGTCAATCGCTGGCTCTATTGGGAGCAGGCGCATTTCAACCGCGCCTTCGGCACTTTGATCTTCGAGAGCATCATCAAGCCGAAATTCGGCATGGGCCAGCCGAGCCAGGGGCTGGTCGACTTCTGCCTGGCGGAGACGGGAGTCCGCGCGCGGGTCCTCGACGACCACCTCGCCGGGCGCGATACGCTGGTGGGCGACGCCGTCACCATCGCCGACTATGCCATGGTCTGCCTTGAGGCCTATCGCGATGCAACTGCGTTCGACTGGACGCCTTTCGCCAACATCAACCGCTATTTCGACGCCATCCGCAGCACGGACGCATGGGTGAAGGCCGCTCCGCCGCAGACGGCGGTTGCTGCGCCGGACCTGATCCCGGCGTGAGCCTACGGCAGTGGGCGGCCGCGTGTTGCAACCGCCCGCCAGCGTGGAGAACTATCCGGACGTGGCCGGAAGGGGTGGCCGTCCACCGTTGCGCCGCTCGGCGGCGTAGGACAGGCTGGCGGTCACCACCGCGACCACCATCGCCGCGACGCCGACCAGCGGGAGGCTGCGGTACGACAGGCCGGCGTTGAGCATCGTCGCGCCTATGAAAGCGGCCAGAGCGATGCCGACGTTGAAGCCTGACGGGATGAGCGAGGAGGCGAGGTTGGGCGCATCGGCGGTCCAGCGCAGGATGCGGGTCTGCACGGCGGTGCCGATGGCGAAGTTGACGCCGCCCCAGACGACGATGACGACGACCATCGGCAGCGGATAGGGGCTTACGGCATACATGGCGGCAAGGACGATGCCTTGCAGGGCGAGCATGGCGACAAGGGCC
>JBQCHN010000361.1:0-14200 GCA_051954615.1 Mesorhizobium sp.
TGCCGGACGCCTTCTCCTTCGCGCTTCTGGCGGCGATCGAATCGCTGCTGTCGGCGGTGGTGGCGGACGGCATGACCGGGCGGCGGCACCGCTCCAACTGCGAACTGGTGGCGCAGGGCGTCGCCAACATCGGCTCGGCCCTGTTCGGCGGCCTCTGCGTGACCGGCCTGATCGCGCGCACCGCCACCAACATCCGCGCCGGCGCGCACGGGCCGGCGTCCGGCATCTTCCACTCGCTGTTCATCCTTTTGTTCATGCTGGTGGCCGCACCGCTGGCCAGCTACATCCCGCTGGCGGCGCTGGCCGGCGTGCTGGCGACGGTCGCCTGGAACATGGTGGAAAAGCCGGCCGTCGCCGCCCTCGTGCGCTCGTCGCGGGGCGATGCGCTGGTGCTTGCCGTCACCTTCGCGCTGGTCATCTTCCGGGATCTCACGACCGGCATCGTCGTCGGCTTCGCGCTGGGCGCGCTGCTGTTCATCGGCCGCATGGCGCGCTCGGTCGCGGTGGAGGCGCACGCGCCGCAACTGGTGGACGACCGCGCCGACGACGCCAACGGCGCCCGCACCGCCTACGACCCGGCGACGGGTTCCGATCCCGACACCGTCGTCTACCGCATTTCGGGCGCCTTCTTCTTCGGCGCCGCCGCGACGGTGGCCGTGGTGCTCGACCGCATCGCCGACCAGCGCAAGAATTTCATCCTCGACTGCTCGGCGGTGCCGTTCCTCGATTCAACCGCCGCCAACGTCATCGAAGGTGCGGCAAAGAAGGCGAAGCGCGCCGGCGTGCGCTTCGTCATCGCCGGGGCGTCGCCGCAGACCCGGCGCATGCTGATCACCCACGGCGTCAAGCGGCCGCTGGCGAGCTTCGCCGCCTCGGTCACCGAAGCCCGCGCGCAACTGGCCGAGCCGGCCGCGCAGCCTGTTTCCTAAGGCGCGGGCGGTTCCGGTTCGGCTGGTGCCGGCTCGACCGCATTGCGTGCCGCATCGTCGCTCCAGCGCACGGCGCGGTAGTCGAAGCCGTATTCCAGCGTCGGCTTGACGATGCGGAAATAGGGCGACAGGTCGAAGTCGCGCGGCGTGTAGAGCGAATAGTGGCGAATGTGCAGGATCTCCTGCCTGGAATAGCGCGACTGCGCCGAGGCGCGCCCCGGCGCCAGCGTGATCTCCGGCAGGATGGGATAGCGGATGCGGCCATAGGCTTCGGCGATCAGCGTCGAGCAGATGGCGCGGGTCGGATCGCCGGAGCCGAAGGCGAGCATGCGGCGGCGCCAGCGCACCGGCACCGGCGGCGTCGGCATGAAATAGCGCAGCATGTCGAAGATGTTCTTCAGGTCGTAGCGCAGGCCGAGCTTGCCGACCATGAAGGACACCACTTCTGCCCGATCCTCCGGCGACAACCCGCTCGCCCGGCAGATGCGGGTGTTGTAGGTCTGGTAACGCGACAAGGGCACGGCGACGCAGCCCTCGCCCAGCGTGACCTCGACGAGGCGCGGCCGCTCCGAGCCGTCCTCGGGTTCGGGCATGGCGTCACCGACATAGAGGGCGGCGTGCGACCATGTCGACTGGGTGAGGTACTTGATCGCCGCCGAGATCTTCTGGTTGCCTTCGACCAGCAGGATGTCGCCCGGCTGGAGCACGCGGCGCAGGGTCTCGGGGTCGGAGGGCGTATAGGGCTCGTAGCCGGAGGATTCCTCCTGCAGGCGGCCGGCGAGCCAACGGCCGATGCGGTCGAGGAAGGTTTCGGCCGGCGCGGTCATCGTGCCTCCTCCTGGCGAACATCGGCGACAGCGACGGGCATTGGACGCCGCATCACGACAGGCGTTCCGGATAGCCGTTCAGCGCCAGCGAGGCGTTGGAATAGCGCACCTCGCCGGTGACCTCGCGGCCGAGCCAGGCGGGCAGCATGTCGGGCGCCACGCGGTCTGGCGTTTCCAGTTCGGCCACCACCAGCCCCTCCAGCGTGTCGTTGAAGACGTCGACCTCGTACAGGTAGCCGCGATGGCGGACATGGTGGCGGACCTTGCGGATGACAGTGCCGACGGCGAACTGCATCATGTCGCGCGCTTCGGCCAGCGGCACCGGATATTCGTATTCGTCGCGCGCGGCGAGGTCGGAGCCGAATTTCAGGGTGAGCTTGGCCTTGCGGCCGTCGCTGATGCGCAGGCGAATCGAGCGCTCGGACGAGATCGCCAGATAGAACTGCACGATCGAGACGCTGGCCTCCACCGCCGGGCGCCAGTCGCTGCTTTCCACCAGGAATTTGCGTTCGATCTCCTTGGCCATGGCCCGACTTAAGCGCGCCGGCGGCGGCAAATCAACCGGTGGCGGCCAGCGCGGGATCGCCGCGCCTGAACAGCATGTCCTTCGCCGCCAGCAGCGCGCCGGCGACGATCAGCGCGCAGGCAAGCGCCACCGACCAGTGATACTGCCCGTAGCCGGCCGCCAGGAGGATGACGACGGAAAACAGCGGCGCGGCATAGGAGAGCGCGCCGAGCACCATGATGTCGCCGTGCTTGCAGCCCCAGTCCCAGGCATAGAAGCCTGCGCCGAGCGGAATGGCGCCGAGCACGGCGATCGCAGCCCACTGGCCGGCCGTCCGCGGTACGACGGTCGTTTCGAGACCGAGATGCAGGACGAGCGCCACGGCGGCGGTAATCAGGCAATAGCCGGCGACGACGTCGGTCGGCACGGCGCCGAAACGGCGCGACAGCACCGAATAGCCGGACCAGACGAAGGCGCAGAACAGCGCGATGACATGCCCCGGCCGGATGCCGTCGGCGAGCCCGACCTGGCCGCCCTTGGTGATGACGACGACGGCGCCGGCAAGGCCGAGCAGCACGCCGATGAGATGATGCAGGCGCAGTTTCTCGCCCGGCAGGAAGGCGGCGAAGACGACGATCAGCAGCGGCCACAGATAGGCGATCAGGCTGGCCTCGACCGGCGGCGCCGACTGGATGGCGAAGAAATAGGCGCAATGGTAGATGCACAGGCCCGCCACGCCGAGCGCCCAGACCTGCCACGGCTGGCACAGCGCCTTCACCGCCCCCGGCCGAAACAGCCAGCTTACCGCGCCCACCATGCCGCCGAGGAAGAAGGTCATCGCCGCCAGCTGGAACGGCGGCACCGGCCCCGCCGCCGTCGACAGGAAGGCGAGGAAGGACCAGGTGAGGATGGCGGCGAAGCCGATCAGGGTGGACAGGGTTTTGGTCATCGTAAACGTTCCTGCCGTCGGGAACTTCGGGCGTTTGTCGTGCATTGGCATACGGCCGCGCCGGCAACTGTCCCGCCAGCAGCACGTTCTTTAAGGCCGGCGACATGGCTGCCCCTTTACATTAATCATTCGATTGATTAAATTATGCCGATGATATCGACTTCCACCCACGGCGAGCATCCGCCCGCACCCGCCTCCCCGGCCGAGATGACGCGCATGGCGCTGATCCGCGCGGCGCTCAGGCTGTTCGGGCAGCAAGGCTACGACGGCACCTCGACGCGCGAGATCGCGGCGGCGGCGAAGGCCAATATCGGTTCCATCGCCTATCATTTCGGCGGCAAGGAAGGGCTGCGCGCCGCCGTCGCCGACCATATCGTCGGCATGATCCAGACGATCGCCCGGCAGGCGACCGGCGGCACGGACGCCCCGCCCGAGCGGCTGGAGCCGCAGGAAGCGCGCGCCCGGCTGATCGAGGCGACGCGGCAGATGGTGGCCTTCATGGTGGCGCGTCCGGAAGCCGGCGAGATCGTGCAGTTCATCCTGCGCGAGCTGTCGCAGCCGACGCCGACGCTGGACCGCATCTATGACGGCGTGTTCGCGCCCACCCATCGGCGGCTGTGCGCGCTGTGGGAACAGGCGACCGGCGAGCCGGCCGAGAGCGAGCGCACGCGGCTTTCCGTCTTCACCATGATCGGCCAGGTCCTCTACTTCCGCATCGGCCGCGAGCCGGTGATGCGGCGCATGGGCTGGGACGGCATCGGCGAGGCGGAAGCCGCCAAGGTGGCGGAGGTCGCCGTCGCCAATCTTTCCGCCATACTGGCGGCACGGAGCGAAAAGCCATGAGTTTCCTGTGCTCGCTGCCGCTGGCCGCGCAGCTTTTCAGCGCCTGCGCGCCGGCCGCCCCCCTGGCCGTCGGTTATGTCGAGGGCGACTACGTGCTTCTGGCTCCCATCGAGGTGGCGCAGGTGCAATCGGTCTCGGTCCGGCGCGGCGACCGGGTCGCGGCGGGTGCGGCACTGGCGACTTTGGAGGATGCCGACGCCGGCATAGCGGTCGCGCAGGCGCAAGCCGCGCTGGGCGCCGCCGAGGCGCAGCTCGCCGACCTGAAGGTCGGCAAGCGGCCAGAAGAGATCGCCGTGCTGGAGGCGGCGGTGCGTTCGGCCAAGGCGCAGGCCGACGAGGCCGGGCGCGTGCTCGACCGCACCCGCGACCTCGCCAAGCGCGGCATCGCAACGCAGGCGCAGCTCGACGAGGCGACGACGGCCGTGGAAGTCGCGCAGGCGGCGATCGGCCAGAGCGAAGCCAATCTCGCAGTGAGCAAACTGCCGGCACGGCCGGAAGCGATCAAGGCCGCCGACAATGCGGTGAAACAGGCGAAGGCGGCGCTCGACCAAGCCGAATGGCGACTTTCCAAGCGGACGCTCACGGCGCCGGCGGCGGGCCGCATCAACGACGTCATCCGCAATGCCGGCGACACGGCGGGGCCGACCGCGCCGGTCGTCTCCATGCTGCCCGACGGCGCGGTAAAACTCACCGTCTACGTGCCGGAAGCCGCCTTTTCCTCGATCAAGGTCGGCTCCGAGCTTGCCGTGCGCTGCGACGGCTGCGGCTCGGGGCTCAAGGCGCGCGTCTCCTACGTCTCGCCGGACCCCGAATTCACCCCGCCGGTCATCTACTCGCTCGAGAACCGGCAGAAGCTGGTCTACCTCGTCGAGGCTCGGCCCGAAGGGGGCGCCGGTCCGTTGCAGCCGGGACAGATCGTGGATGTGGACCTGGAAGGCAATAGGGCAGCAGGGGAGTAGGGCAGTATGTTTGCTTTCCTCCCGGCGGGCGATCTTCATACTGCCCTATTGCCCTACCCCCCTATTGCCCTGCCGACCGAAGGTCGGCGCCGATGACCGCCATCGCCGTCACCAACCTGACAAAACGCTTCGGCAACCGCACCGTGGTCGACCACGTGTCAATGACGGTCGAGGAAGGCGAGATCGTCGGCTTCCTCGGGCCGAACGGCTCGGGCAAGACCACGACGATCCGCATGATGTGCGGGCTGCTCACCCCCGACGAGGGCGAAGGCACGGTGCTGGGCTTCGACATCCGGCAGGAAGGCCTCTCGATCAAGCGCGAGGTCGGCTACATGACGCAGCGCTTCTCCTTCTACGAGGACCTGACGATCGCCGAGAACCTCGCCTTCGTCGCCCGGCTCTACCAGTTGAAGCCGGTGGAGAAGCATGTGGCCGACACGCTGGAGGACCTCGGACTCACCTCGCGCCGCGACCAGCTCGCCGGCACGCTGTCGGGCGGCTGGAAGCAGCGGCTGGCGCTCGCAGCCTGCATCATGCACAAGCCGAAGCTGCTGCTGCTCGACGAGCCGACCGCCGGCGTCGACCCCAAGGCGCGGCGCGAATTCTGGGACGAGATCCATCGCCTCGCGCATGGCGGGCTGACCGTGCTGGTCTCCACCCACTACATGGACGAGGCGGAACGCTGCCACCGCATCTCCTACATCTCCTACGGCAAACTGCTGGCCACAGGCACGGTGGACGAGGTGGTCAAGAACGCCGGGCTCACCACCTTCGTCGTCAGCGGACCGGCGCTCGACCAGGCCGCCGAGGCGCTGAAGGGCAAGCCCGGCGTCGAGCAGGTGGCGCCGTTCGGCGCAACGTTGCATGTCGTTGGCTCCGACGCCAAGGCGCTGAAGGCGGCGCTGGACGCGGTCGGCAAGGACTACGACGTCAAGGTGGCGCCGGGCGAAACCAGCCTGGAGGACGTGTTCATCCAGTTCATGGCCGGCTCGAAGGACAATATGGGATGAGGAGCGGTTCGCACAGCGAACGAAAAGCCCCTGAATGGGCTTTTCGAGCGACGAATGCCCGAGGCCTTAGCCGAGGGCGGGGCAACATTGCGCCCCCCTTCCCCTCCCCCTTGAGGGGAGGGTGCCGAGCGCAGCGAGGTGGGAGGGGTCGCCTCCACCACCTCGACCTGCATAAAAGAACAGTGTCCCGCCCTACGACCGGCAACCCCGCCCGACCCGCTGCGCGGGCCCCCCTCCCCTCACGGGGGAGGGGAAAGGCGGCACTGCCATGAACACCGTCTTCTCCCCTGCCCGGCTCGGCGCGCTGCTCGTCAAGGAATTCATCCAGATGCGGCGCGACCGCGTCACCTTCGCGATGATGCTCGGCGTGCCGCTGATGCTCTTGATCCTGTTCGGCTTCGCCATCAACAACGACCCGAAGCGCCTGCCGGCGGCACTTCTCGCCATGAGCAACGACGCCTATACGCGCGCCATGGTGTCGGCGCTGGAGAACACCGGCTACTACCGCTTCGACCACATCGCGCGCACGGAAGCCGAGGCGGACCTGCTTTTGGCGCGCGGCGACGTCTCCTTCGTCGTCACCATCCCGGCCGATTTCGGCCGCCGGGTGGAACGCGACGACCATCCGCAGATCCTCATCGAAGCGGACGCCACCGACCCGTCGGTCGCCAGCGGCGCCATCTCGACGCTCGGCACCATCGCCGGCCAGGCGCTGCTCAGGGCCAGGGGCATGGACGAGACGGCGGCCGAGAACGCCGCCGGCCAGCTCGACGTGGTGGTGCACCGGCTCTACAACCCGGAGGGTGTCTCGCAATACAACATCGTGCCCGGCCTGCTCGGCGTCATATTGCAGATGACCATGGTGATGATGACGGCCATGGCGCTGACGCGCGAGACCGAGCGCGGCACGATGGAGAACCTGCTCGCCATGCCGGCCAGCCCCGCCGAGATCATGCTGGGCAAGGTGCTGCCCTATGCCGGCGTCGGCGCCGTGCAGGTGGTGGTGATCCTGATCGCCGCCAAGCTGTTGTTCTTCGTGCCGTTCGTCGGCGGCCTGCCGCTGCTTCTGTCCGCCATCCTGATCTTCGTGCTCGGGCTGGTGCTGCTCGGCTACACGATTTCCACCGTATCGCGCACGCAGATGCAGGCCATGCAGATCACCGTGTTCTTCTTCCTGCCGTCGATCCTGCTCTCCGGCTTCATGTTCCCCTATCGCGGCATGCCCGGCTGGGCGCAGGCGCTGGGCGAGATCCTGCCGTTGACGCACTTCCTGCGCATCGTCCGCGCCATCATGCTGAAGGGCGCCGAACTGCCGGCGGTGGCCGGCGAGATCGGCTGGCTGCTCGGTTTCGTGGTGCTGTTCGCCTGCTTCGCGCTGGTGCGGTTCAGGCGCACGCTGGATTGAGCGCCCGGTCAGGCGGACGCGGTCACGCCGTTGTGCGTTGGCGCCATGCCGGCCATGATGGCGATGACGGCGAGGCCACGGCGGCCGTACCGGGGCGCCATCACGGAACAGGGCCGGCCAAGCGAACCACCAGCGAGCGTTCATATGACCAACGGGATCCACCACGTCACCGCGATCACGCGCAACGTGCAGAAGAACGTCGACTTCTATGTCGGTTTCCTCGGGTTGCGGCTGGTCAAGCGGACCGGCGGCTATGAGGACGGCGAACAGCTTCACCTGTTTTATGGCGACCGGCTCGGCAGCCCGGGCTCGCTGGTGACTTTCCTGGTGTGGGAAGCAGGCGCGACGGGACGGGTCGGCCTGGGGCAGGTCAGCGAGGTCGCCTTTGCGGTCGCGCCCGCCAGCATCGGCGACTGGTTGCAGCGCGCGCTGGCGGCGGGCTTGCCGTTCACCGGCCCTTCCCGGGAATTCGGCGAAACGGTGCTCAGGCTGAAGGACCCCGACGGCATTATCGTAAAGCTGGTCGGCATCGACCTGCCGGCCGCCGCGCCCTTGCCGGATCCGAACGCGCCGACACGAATCCGCTCCGTGACCATCCTCACCGACGACGCATCGGCGGTCGCGGCCTTCGCGCAACGCTTCGGCTACCGGGAGGCGATGCGCGAGCCGCCCTTCATCCGCATGACGTCGGATGTCGACGCGATCGACCTGCGCCAGTCGGCCGGCTTCGTGCCGGGCGTTGCCGGCGCCGGCGTGTTCGACCATGTCGCCTTTCGCGCGCCGGACGTCGACGCCGTCCGCCGGATGCGGCTCGACCTGAAAGACCGGGACGGGGTGACGAACGTGCACGACCGGCGCTATTTCCTGTCACTCTACGTGCGCGAGCCGACCGGCGTGCTGTTTGAATATGCGACCGACGGACCGGGCTTCACCGTCGACGAGGATGCGGACCATCTCGGCGAAACCTTATTGATCCCGCCGCGAGATGCCGCCCGCGCGGCCGATCTGCGCGTGGTGCTGCCGCAATTCGCGATGCCGGGCGAGGAATGGTTGCCCGAGCGCGACCTGCCTTTCGTTCACCGCTTCCATACACCCGCCGATCCCGACGGCTCCGTCCTTGTCCTGCTGCACGGGACGGGCGGCAACGAAACCTCGCTGATGCCTGCGGCGGCGCGCATCAATGCGCGCGCCACGCTGCTGGGCGTGCGCGGGCGCTCGACCGAGGAAGGCACGCTGCGGTGGTTTCGGCGCTTCGATATGCAAAGCTTCGACCAGGCGGATATCGCCGCCGAAGCCGAAGCCTTCGCTGCCTTTGTCGAAGGCGCAATCAGCGGATACCGGCTGGATCCGGCGCGGCTGACTTTCATCGGCTATTCCAACGGCGCAAACCTGCTCGGCGCGATGCTGAGCCTGCATCCCGGTGCGATACGCCGTGCCATCCTGCTGCGCGCCGCGGAGGTGCTGGAAAACAGGCCCGCGTCCCGCCAGCCGGGCGCGGATGTGCTGCTGATCTCGGGCGCGCGCGATCCTTTTGCCGGCAAGGCGGTGCTGCTCGAGGCCGCGCTTGGCGCCGCCGACACCGGTCTCGACGCGCGCGTCATCGAGGCGGGGCACGACCTGACGCCCGAGGACGAGCGGATCGCACGGGAGTGGCTGCGGCTCCAGACGATTCCGTCCGGCTGAAAAAGGCTCTAACCCGCGAGGATGGCGGCGTAGGCGTCGGGATCGACGTTGCCGCCCGACAGCAGGACGGCGACGGTGCGCCCTCGGACGTCGACGGCGCCGGAAAGGACGGCGGCCAGCGCGACCGCGCCGCCCGGCTCGACCACCAGCTTCAGATGCGCCATCGCCTCGCGCATGGCGTGGCGTACGGCGTCCTCGGAAACCGCGACGGCGCCGGCGAGGGTGGTGCGGTTGATGGCGAAGGTAATATTGCCGGGCTCGGCCGTTAGCAGCGCGTCGCAGATGGAGGTGTGGCCGGGCTCGTTGGCGACCTGGGTGCCGCGCTCCAGCGAGCGGCGGGTGTCGTCGAAATGCTCCGGCTCGACGGCCCAGATCTCGGTCTTCGGCGAGGCATCCTTGACGGCGACGGAGATGCCACCGGTCAGCCCGCCGCCGCCGCACGGTATGACGACCGCGTCCAGCGCGGCGCCTAGCGCGCCCGCCTGCTCGACCAGTTCCAGGCCGATGGTGCCCTGGCCGGCGATGACGAAGGCGTCGTCGAAGGGCGGCACCAGCGCCATGCCCTCGTCCAGCCACGGCTGCACCACCGCCGCGCGATCCTGGCTGAAGCGGTCGAAGGGAACGATCTCGGCGCCCATGCGGCGCACGTTGTCGGTCTTGGTGCGCGGCGCGTCCGCCGGCATAGCGATGACGGCGCGGGCGCCGAACATGGCGGCGGCGGCGGCGACGCCCTGCGCGTGGTTGCCGGAGGAAAAGGCGACGACGCCACGGGCGCGCTCGGCGTCGGAAAGGCTGGCGATCTTGTTGTAGGCGCCGCGGAACTTGAAGGAGCCGGTGCGCTGCAGGACCTCTGGCTTGAACAGGACGCGGCCGCCGAGGCGCTCGTTGAGCACCGGCGATTCGAGCAGCGGCGTGCGCACGGTGAGGCCCGAGAGGCGGGCAGCGGCGGCGCGGATGGCGTCGATGCCGGGCGGAGCGGGAATGGCGGTCATGGCGGACAGGTCCTGGACGGTTCGGCCGGATGAAAGGCGATGCCGCCCATGTGTCAGCAAAGCGGGCCGCCGTGCCACCGGAAAATTGACACCGCGACAAATTCGCGGACGACGGTTCGCCACGAAATTGCCCCGTATATGAGCCTTCACTGATTATATCGGCCCAGCAACCAAATCTGATGTGACCGGACAGGCCGGCCGGCGTTTATGGGTCGAACGGGGCAATTGGAGGCCACGACCATGCACGCACTTCTCAAGTCATCCGTACTCGCTCTGGCTATGGCGCTGACGAGCATTCCCATCGGCGCGGCCTCCGCGCAGGATCTCGAACTCCATCTCGGCAACGACGGCCCGCAGCTTCGGCTTCGCCGCGACTGCGATCCGGACCGGGAGGACTGCCGCGACCGCGGCGACTATCGCCGGGACCGTGGCGGCGAGCGCTGGTCCCGCAACCGCGAATGCACGCCCGACCGCGCGCTCGACAAGGCCGACCGCATGGGTGTGCGGCGCGCCCGCATCGACGACGTCGGCCGTCGCACGATCTCGGTGCGCGGCCGCGACCGGTTCGGCGACCGCATCGTGGTGACGTTCGACCGCAGGGACGGCCGTTGCCCGGTGCTTGCCAGGGATTGATCCGCCGCCAAAGGCATCGCGAGGACCGACCGGCGGGAGCGTTTTCGGCGCTTCCGCCGGTTTTGCCTTGGATCGTCCGATGGTTCCGTTCGCGGGAGGTTATCCGGCCCGATCTAACCCAGCAAATTGCGTTCGCGCTTGCTGCCGCCGGCCTTGCGCCAGGCGTTGAAGCGGTGCGTGGCCGCCGCGAAAGAAATCTTCATCTGCTGCGCCACGGTGTAGCGCGACTTACCCTCGTCGAACATGCGATAGCAGCACTCCACCCCCTCGCCGGTCAGCTTGCCGTCGGAGGTCTTGTTGTGCGGGTTGGCGGGGTCGAATTTCTCGACCTTGGCGGAAACGAGGCCCTTGAGGCGCTGGAGATCGGCCTCGATCGAGGCGATGAGATCGAGCACGGGCTTTGGATCGAAGGCTTCCGTTTTCTTCGTCATGAGGCTGTTCCGGTTTCGTGGTTTCCATCATATAGGCGAACGTTCGCCGATAGAAAGAGATGCCGCGGCATTTCTGCGCCGACCCGGTTTTCCGGCTGGCGCCGTTGACGCCGGACAGCGGAAACTCTAATTTAGAATCATTCTAAACTAGAGTATAAAAGAATGCTTTCCCGCGTCTTCGGCTTCGGCCGCCGCTCCTTTTCGAGCCTTTCCGAACAGGAAATCCTGGCACTGGCGATCTCCTCCGAGGAGGACGACGCCCGCATCTACCGCGCCTATGCCGACGGACTGCGCGACGACTTCCCGCATTCGGCCGATATCTTCGAGGCCATGGCCAAGGAGGAAGACGGCCACCGCGAGGCGCTGATCGAATTGCACCGTGCCCGCTTCGGCGAGCGCATTCCGCTGATCCGGCGCGAGCATGTGCGCGGCTACTACCAGCGCAAGCCCGACTGGCTGGTGCGGCCGCTGGGCATCGACGCCGTGCGCGGCCAGGCCGAGGAGATGGAGCGGCAGGCGCGGCTGTTCTACGTCGAGGCTGCCAAGCGCAGCGAGGATGCCTCCACCCGCAAGCTTCTGGGGAACCTCGCCGCCGCCGAGCAGGGCCACGAGACGCGCGCCATGCAGCTGGAGCGCGAGCACACGCCGGCCGCTGTGCGCGACGAAGAGCGCGACATGGAGCGCCGGCAGTTCATCCTCACCTATGTGCAGCCGGGCCTTGCCGGGCTGATGGACGGCTCGGTGTCGACGCTGGCGCCGATCTTCGCCGCCGCCTTCGCCACGCACGACACCTGGCAGACTTTCCTGGTCGGCCTCGCCGCCTCGATCGGCGCCGGCATTTCCATGGGCTTCACCGAAGTCGCCTCCGATGACGGAAAGCTGTCGGGGCGCGGCTCGCCGATCAAGCGCGGCCTGACCACCGGCATCATGACGGCGCTGGGCGGCCTCGGTCACGCCCTGCCCTATCTCATCCCGCACTTCTGGACGGCGACGGGTGTGGCGGCGGTCGTGGTGTTCATCGAACTGTGGGCCATCGCCTTCGTGCAGAACCGCTACATGGAAACGCCGTTCTGGCGCGCCGCCCTGCAGGTGGTGCTGGGCGGCGCACTGGTGTTCGCTGCCGGCGTGCTGATCGGCAATGCGTGAAGCTCAGCCGTGTAGGGCGCGGCTGTCGGTCGGTGCCTCGGCACGCTCCGTCAGGCCGTAGTCGCGCACGACATGGGCGATGCGCAGCCGGTAGCCGGCGAAGACGCCGCCGCGCTCAGCCCGCTGCGCCTGCCGGTGCCCCTCGGTGTTGCGCCAGCCCTTGACCGCCTCCTCGTCGCGCCAGAACGACAACGAGAGCACGCGCGCCGGATCGGCAAGGCTCTGGAAGCGCTCGACCGAGATGAAACCGTCCATCGTTTCGAGCAGCGGTTTCAACCCGGCGGCAATGCCGAGATAGGTATTTCGCTCGCCGTCGGCGGGTTCGACCTCGAAGATGACCGCGATCATGGCTGGATCACCTTGCCGTGCGGGGCCGAGGCGAGCTTCAGGAAAATGCGGTCCTCCTTGAGGATGAATTTCTCGCGGCGCGCGAATTCGTAGTTCGCCCGGCCGGCCGGATCGGCCGCCAGCCGCGCCCGATAGGCCTCGTAGGCGGCAAGGCTCTCGATATTGTAGACGCCGTAGGCGGTGGTGGCCGAGCCCTCGTGCGGCGCGAAATAGCCGATCAGGTCGGCGCCGCAGCGCGGGATCGCCTGCCCCCAGTTGCGGGCATATTCCGCGAAGGCTTCTTTGCCGAAGGGGTCGATCTCGTAGCGGATGAAGCAGGTGACGGTCATTCTCTTTCTCCTCAATTGATGGTTCGACCGCGATCGAAGCGTTCGTCGCGGCAAGCTGTCAGGATGGCGCTCAGCGCCAGAAGGGTTTGGCGCTTTCGTGCCTGGCTTCGTGCGGCGTCACGCCGATGTCGGCGAGCAGCCAATCGTCGAGTTCGGCAAGGTCGAGCCGCTGGCGGTGACGGCCATGCCACGCCGCCAGTCCTGAAAGCAGGCGGCGGATGCCGGAGTTGCGACGGGCGGTGGCACCGGGGAAGGCGAAAGTGGAACTGACGGGCATCGTTGTCTCCTTGATCTGCCGCCAGAATAGTGGTTCTGTTTCAACCATGCTTCGATGGAGATCAAACTATGCCTGAAGGATTGCAGAACGGGCCGAACATCGCTCTCATCGCCAGTCTCGTCGGCGACCCGGCGCGCGCCAACATGCTGACGGCGCTGATGACCGGCGCGGCGCTGACGGCGAGCGAACTGGCGCTGGAGGCCGGCGTGACGCTGCCGACGGCCAGCTCGCATCTGGCCAAGCTGCTGGACGGCGGACTGCTTTCCGTGGCGAGCGAGGGTCGCCACCGCTACTACGCGCTGTCGGGGCCGCAGGTCGCGGCAATGCTGGAAGCGATCATGGGCGTGGCGGCCAGCGTCGGCCCGAAGCGGGTCCGGCCCGGCCCACGCGAGGCGACGATGCGCGAGGCACGCGTCTGCTACGACCATCTGGCCGGCGAGCATGCGGTGAGGATGATGGACGGTTTCGTCGAGCGCGGCGTCATCATCCGCGACGGCCAGACTGTGACGCTGGGGCCGCTGGGAGCGTCCTATTTCGCCGCGCGCGGCATCGACACGGCAAACCTCGGCACGTCACGCCGGCCGGTCTGCCGCGACTGCCTCGACTGGAGCGTGCGGCGCTCGCACCTGGCCGGCGCGCTGGGGGCC
Source organism: Mesorhizobium sp. (assembly GCA_051954615.1). Classification (GTDB taxonomy): domain Bacteria; phylum Pseudomonadota; class Alphaproteobacteria; order Rhizobiales; family Rhizobiaceae; genus Mesorhizobium. The sequence goes on from JBQCHN010000361.1 coordinate 13,914, forward strand.
GCGATCCTCGACCGTATCCTCGCCGAGAAATGGGCACGGCGCGAGAAGGACAGCCGCGTCGTCGCCTTCTCGCCGAAGGGCAGGACGGCGTTCGAGTGGACGTTTTTGGCATGACGTCCCTGTGGCGCAAAAACCACAACGGAAACGCTTGTCGCCGCGCCCACGGAAAGACCGCCAGTTAGCCGCAATCCCGCCACGAAGTGCCTGATTTCCGGGCGAAAATTAACGTCGTATTCACGAGGGATTCACCACTTCGAGCTACGATGTTTCCCATTCGGAAGGGACTC
>JBQCHN010000362.1:0-9173 GCA_051954615.1 Mesorhizobium sp.
GGTGCGGCCGGGTGCGCTGGGGTAGTCAGGGATCAGGACCGCGACGCGGCGCTCGGCGCTCGGCGTGTTCTGCAGGCGCAGGAAGGCAGCGATGCGGCCGGCGACCTGTTCGATACGGTCGGGTTCGGGTTGGTTGGCGACAGCGCGGAAGCCGAGCGCGGCATCGGGTTCACCCTCGGCCTTGAAGGAAATCGCACCGGCGAGGATGCGGCCGTCCAATTCCGGCAGGACGACGTGCATGGCGAGGTCGGCGGGGGCGAGGCCGCGCTGATTGGTCTGCCACGCTTCGCGTTTCGTGGTGGCGACGATGACCTGGAAGACCGGCACGCCGGCGCGGTCGAAGAGTGTCTCGGCGCCGGGTTCTGCGCCCGACGCGAAGGCGGTGGCGGTGACGATCGCCGAGGGGTGCAGTTCGGCGAGTGCGGCCTCGACGAAGGCCAGCGAGGTCGGGTCCTTGAGCGAAGAAACGAAGATCGGCGCCGGCGCCATGCCCTTGTCGCGCAGGGCTTGCGCCAGCGCATCAATGGGAGCGGCGTCGGAGGCTAGAAGCATCGAGCGGTAGAAGAGAATGGGGACGACAAGGCTTTCCTCCCCCCTCGAGGGGGAGGTGCCTTCGAAGGTGGCGGAAGGGGGCCTATGAACTGTCGAAGGGGGAACAGGCGATGGCCCTCGCTCTATGGCGGGCGACCCCTCCCGCCTCGCTTCGCTCGGCACCCTCCCCTCGGGGGGGAGGGGAACCACACCCACGCCTGGCTCGTAATATCCGGCCTTCGGCACCTCCATGGGTGCACTCGTCTCGATATCCTGCCCGGCCAGCGCTGCCATGCGGCGCACCAGTGCCTTCATGTTGTCAGGGCCGCCCTGGCGGAAGTAGCCGAGGAGTTCGGTAAGTTCGTCCGCCGGCAAGGTGGAAGCTTGCGCGAGGCGGGCGTCGGCGTCGCGGTCCTCGCCGGGAAGCAGGGCGAGGCTTATGCCTCTTTCCCGTGCCAGCGCCGCCAGCCGGTCGCAGCCGTAGCGCCACCAGTCGTAGCCGCCGAGGATGCGCACGACGATGATTCTCGCGCGCGCTGCCACGCTGTCCAGCCACAGGTCCACCGACATCGGGTGGCGCAGGTCGCGCAACGCCGCCAGCCGCATCGAGGGCAGGCCGCCGGCTTCCGCCTTCCATGCCGCCGCCAACCCGACAAGGTCGCTGTCGGTGAAGGACAGCGCCACCATGTCGGCCGGTTCCTGCCGCAGGTCAACCGGCTCGGCGATATCGTCGAGCGAGGCTGAGGTGGTGGTCAGGATGTGCATGGGCCGACCTTATCGGTTTTCGGCTTTCCCGTTCATCCGACGAGTATCTTCTCTATGGCCGGCTGGTTCAGACCCTTGAGGCCGATGACCACCAGCCGCGAGCGGCGGTCCTCGCCGGCGGTCCAGGCGCGGTCGTAGTAGTGGTTGACGCGCGGGCCGACGGCCTGGACCAGAAGCCGCATCGGCTTGCCGGCGACTTCGACGAAGCCCTTCAGGCGCAGCACGTTCTCGGCTTCGGCAGCCGCCGCGACACGCTTCGCCAGTTCGTCCGGGGCGGTGATCGACGGGATTTCGACCACGAAGGTGTCGAAGTCGTCGTGTTCATGGTCGCCCAGTCCGTCGTGATGGCTCTTGCGGTTCTCGATGTCGTCCTCGACCGCCAGCGCCAGGCCGAGCAGCACGGAGGGATCGACCTTGCCCTGCGATGTCGGCACGATTTTCACCGCCGGCTTCACATGTTCGCCCAGAATGGCATTGGCCTTGGCGGATGCCGTGCCGTCCATCAGGTCACTCTTGGACAGGATGATCAGGTCGGCGCAGGCGACCTGATCCTCGAACACTTCCTCCACCGGGTCGTCGTGGTCGAGGCTGTCGTCGGCGGCGCGCTGGGCGGCCAGCGCATCCATGTCGGACGCCACCTGGCCGGCGGCGAGCGCCGGGCCGTCGACCACGGCGACGACGCCGTCCACGGTGACGCGGCTCTTCACGCTCGGCCACTGGAAGGCCTGCACCAGCGGTTTTGGCAAAGCGAGGCCGGAGGTTTCGATGAGGATGTGATCGACCTTCGGCGTGCGCGCCAGAATCTGGTCGAGCGCCGGGACGAAGTCGTCGGCGACGGTGCAGCAGATGCAGCCGTTGGACAACTCGACGATGTTCTCTTCCGGGCATGTATCGATGCCGCAGCCTTTCAGGATCTCGCCATCGACGCCGACATCGCCGAACTCGTTGACGATCAGGGCGAGGCGCTTACCCTTGGCCGTTTCGAGCAGGTGGCGGATCAGCGTCGTCTTGCCGGCGCCGAGGAAACCGGTGACGACAGTGCAGGGAACGCGGGCGGCAGAAGCGGTCATGGGACGTCCTTTGTGAAAGCGAGCGGTGGGATGCGTGCGACGAGGCCGCGCTTGAGCGAATCGGGGCGGCCGCGCCAAGGGATCAGGCCGTCCGTGGAGGTCGAGAAAAGTTGGGCGCCGGTAACCAGATCGGCGCCGCTGTCGGGCGTGAGGTCGCCGAAGACGTAGCTCCAGCAGCCGTCGCGCAGCAGAGCGGCCGACAGCCGGCGTTTGCAGTTGCCGAGGCATTCGACAGTCCGTACGCGGATGGTGTCGCCGGCTGCGGCGCGCTGGACGTCATGGGCGAGGAGGGTGCCGGCGCGCGGATGGGCGTCGGAGCCGTTTTCGTCGCGGCAGGTCGCGCAGACGAGGATGGTGACTTCGCCCGCGACTGGGGCGTCGCGCTCGCTTTCGGACACGGGGTCCGCCGGTTCAGCCGGGAAGATGCCGTCGCGATCCAAATCGGGCTCCTTGTCCGGGGCACCCGCCGGACGATCGGATTCTCAAGCAGCGGATGGCAGGTCTCCTGGCTTGCGGGTCGTCGCCCTTGCCGCCTTCCCGGAAGATTCCAGTGGCTTTCGGCGCGGGCTCGTCGCTCACAGTTGCGGGGACAGCCGCGGCTTTGGGACCTCGCGATCCCGCACCGCATTCCCTCTTAGCTTCTTCCTGTTGGGGAAGAAGACCATCCATTCCGGATTTAGGCCGCAGGCAAGCTGACTGTCAATGTCGGCTTCATCGGCGTGGACGGCTCTCATCGCGAGGGTAGGCCGCGCCGCTGCCATTCGCCGGGCGGGATCGGTTCTCCGATGCGGAAGGCGAAGGACACCACCTTCGTGGCGTCGCTATCGACTTCGCAACGGTAGCTCAGGTCTCGCCATTGGCCGTTGGCGCGGAAAGCCACGCCGGGAACGTCGATCACGTTGCCGGTTTCGAGCGGGGAGGACGGCAGCAGGTCGGCAAAATAGGGCGGGGCGTTGCGCAGCAACTGTTCGCGCAGTTCGGACACGCACAGCGTGGCTCCCCGCACGCTGCGCGGCAGATCGCCCATCGCTGTCGTCGCCAGCGGCGCGCCGTTCGCCGATGGCGAGAACAGCTTTTTCGCCTGCCTGAGCTTCGGGGTGCCCGGCTTTTTGGCCGTCTCTTTCGGTCGCGCCGTTTCCGTCGGCCGCGCGGTCGGGGTTGCGGCCGCATCCGGCAACGCAAGCTCGACTTCCGCGTCGTCGGCCTCTGTGTCGTCCTTTTCGGATTCGGCCTGCTCGTCCGGCGGCTGTTGCACATCCGAAGGCTTCGCCTCTTCCTCGGCGCTGTTTCCTTCGAGGGATTTCTTGGGACCGCTGTCCTTTTCGCCGTATTGGACGACGGGATTGAAGCTGGGGGCCGGGCTTGGAGAGGCCGGCGTTTCCTTCGGGGGAGGCGGTGGCGGCGGTTCGGCTTTCTTTTCCGGTGGTTTTTCGGCTTCCGGTTTCGGCGCGGGAGGCTCCGTCTTGGGTTTGGGCGGCTGTTCGGGCGGTGGGACGAGAGCGACGTCGACCGCTTCGTCCTTTTCCGGTTTCTGGAGCGCGTGCGGCAGTCCGAAAATCAGCAACGCGAGGATGGCGAGATGCAGCCCGGCCGAAACCGGCAAGGCAAATCTCGAAAGCCAATGCTGCTCTGGTTTTTCGTCCTGCATCGCGATCTATGTGGATCGGAATGGTGGCGGCACAATGTGCCAACGGGCACACGCAGCGCGTACAGGCTCACGCGCCGGATGACAACAGTCAGGCCCTTTTGGCGACGGGTTGTCGGGCCACATCCAGCAATGCCGGGCCAAGATCGCCGGCGGGCGTGATTTCCAGTCGTTCGAGGCCGAGCCAGCCCTGCATGCGCTGCAACTCCTCGAAGAGATGCGCGGCGGTGTCGGGGGGCGGGGCCTCTTCCGCGTAAGCAGCGTGGACGCGCAGCACGCCGGCTGGACGGTCGGCGCGCAGGTCGACGCGGGCAACGATGCGGTCGCCGAGGAGGAAGGGCAGCACGTAGTAGCCGTATTGCCGCTTTTCGGCCGGCGTATAGATCTCGATGCGGTAGCGGAAGCCGAACAGCGCCTCGGCGCGGGCGCGCTCGAAGACGACCGGATCGAAGGGGGCGAGCAGGGCACGAGCCTCGATGCGCCGCGGTATACGCGCATCCTTGTGCAGGAAGGCCGGCCTGTTCCAGCCTTCGACGCGCACCGGCAGCAGCGTGCCGTCCTCGATCAGGTCGTCGAGGGCCGCTTTCGTCTCCTCCGGAGCGAGGCGGAAATAGTCGCGCAGGCAGGCATAGGTGGCGACGCCATGGGCGCGGGCGGAGATGGCGAGCAGTTCGCGATGGGCGTCGCGCGCCGAGGGTACCGGCAGGTCGAGGATCGATTTCGGCAGTACCCGCTCGGGCAGGTCGTAGTAGCGCTCGAAGCCGCGCCGCGAGTGGGTGGTGATGAGGCCTGCCCAGAACAGCCATTCGAAGGCCGCCTTTGCGTCGCTCCAGCCCCACCAGCCGCCCTTGCCCTTGTGGCCTTCGATGTCGGACGCCGGGATCGGGCCGCGCGTCTTCACCTCATTGTGAATTTTCTCGATGAAGGCGCGATTGCCGTCGGCCCATTCCGCAAGCCCCTTGTAGATCTCGGCAGGGTCGTTGGCGCGCGCCCGTTCCATGCGCCATTGCAGCAGCGGCCAGGTTTCCACCGGCAACAGCGACGCTTCATGCGCCCAGTATTCGAACAGCAGCCGCTTGCGGCCGACCGCCGCGTCGTCCAGCAGCGAAACGGGGTAGGGACCGAGCCGCGAATAGAGCGGCATGTAATGCGCACGCACCACGGCGGCGACGGAATCGATCTGGAACAGGCCGGTGCGCGCCAGCACGCGTTTGAGGTGCCGGCGGTCCGGTGTGATACCCGGTCCGGCGTCGGCGAAACCCTGCGCGGCAAGCGCGATGCGGCGAGCCGCCGCGAGCGAGAATTTTTCCTTCATGCGTTCCGATTTCCGGCCTTGCCAGCAGCCTCGTCGCCATTTGATTCCCGTCATCCTAGCAGGCAAGCGGCAGTATTCGTGTCAGGAGAAAAAGTGGAGTAAAAGACGAAGGAAATCAAACGGGAGCGGTTCGGCGCGGTTTTGCGTGATCTGCCGCGACGGCACGTAAATTTGGCCAATGTTTGACTTGCTTCGGGGGGATCGCTGCGCTAACCCTCGCCGCGTTGCAGCATGGACTTTTTAAAGCGGTTTAGCGGTGAAACGCCGCGCTTCCGGACCATCGTTTCGTGCTGTAGGTTTTTGCAGCGGGGCTAACCGCGCAAGGAAAGTCGGAGCATGAACGCACTCATCGGCTCTTATTTGCCTGTCGTCATCTTCATAGCGGTGGCGATGGTTGTCGGTCTGGCACTGATCGTGGCGCCGTTCCTGATTGCCTACCGCAATCCTGACCCGGAAAAGCTTTCGGCCTATGAGTGCGGCTTCAACTCCTTCGACGACGCCCGCATGAAGTTCGACATCCGCTTCTATCTAGTGTCGATCCTGTTCATAATCTTCGACCTCGAGGTCGCTTTCCTGTTTCCGTGGGCCGTGTCCTTCGGCGAGATCGGTATGCTCGGCTTCTGGTCGATGATGGTATTTTTGGCGGTGCTGACCATCGGCTTCGTCTATGAGTGGAAGAAGGGAGCGCTGGAATGGGATTGAACCCCGGCACGCTGGTCGCCCCGCAGCCGAAGGGCATTCTTGATCCTGCCACCGGCAAGCCGGTCGGCTCGACCGATCCGTTCTTCGTCGAGGTCAACAACGAGTTGGCCGACAAGGGCTTTCTCGTCACCTCGCTCGATGCGCTGATCACCTGGGCGCGCACCGGCTCGCTGATGTACATGACGTTCGGCCTGGCCTGCTGCGCGGTGGAGATGATCCACAAGGCGATGCCGCGCTACGATTCCGAGCGCTTCGGCATCGCGCCGCGCGCGTCACCGCGCCAGTCCGACGTGATGATCGTGGCCGGCACCCTGACCAACAAGATGGCTCCGGCGCTGCGCAAGGTCTACGACCAGATGCCGGAGCCGCGCTACGTCATCTCGATGGGCTCGTGCGCCAACGGCGGCGGCTACTATCACTATTCCTATTCGGTGGTGCGCGGCTGCGACCGCATCGTGCCGGTGGACATCTACGTGCCCGGCTGCCCGCCGAGCGCGGAAGCGCTGCTCTACGGCCTTCTTCTTCTGCAGAAGAAGATTCGCCGTACCGGCACGATCGAGCGGTGAGACCCATGAGCGAAGCTCTCAGCGATCTGGCCGCCCACCTGCGCGAAAAGCTCGGCGAAGCCGTGCTCGACAGCGTGGTCGCCTATGGCGAGTTGACCGTGCAGGTCGCTCCGGCCGACATCGTCAGGGCGGCGACCTTCCTGCGCGACGACGCGAAGTGCCGCTTCGTGTCGATCATCGACGTTTCGGGCGCCGACTATCCTTACCGCGATCAGCGGTTTGACGTGGTCTACCACCTGTTGTCGCCGACCAAAAACCTGCGCATCCGCCTCAAGGTGCATGCCGACGAGGAGACGGTGGTGCCGTCGGTCACCGGCGTATGGCCCGGCGCCGACTGGTTCGAGCGCGAGACCTACGACCTCTACGGCGTGCTGTTCTCCGGCCATCCGGACCTGCGCCGCATCCTCACCGACTACGGCTTCGAGGGGCATCCGCTGCGCAAGGACTTCCCGCTCACCGGCTTCGTCGAGGTGCGCTACGACGACGAGGCCAAGCGGGTGATCTACGAGCCGGTGGAATTGAAGCAGGAATTCCGCAACTTCGACTTTTTGTCCCCATGGGAAGGCACGGACTACGTGCTGCCGGGTGACGAGAAGGCCAAGACGAACTGAGGCGCGGCATGGCCGAAACATCGGTACGCAACTTCAACATCAATTTTGGACCTCAGCACCCTGCGGCGCATGGTGTTCTCAGGTTGGTCCTCGAGCTCGACGGCGAGGTTGTCGACCGCGTCGATCCGCATATCGGGCTCCTGCATCGCGGCACCGAGAAGCTGATGGAGGCCAAGACCTACCTGCAGGCGGTGCCCTATCTCGACCGGCTCGACTATTGCGCGCCGATGAACCAGGAGCACGCCTACTGCCTCGCCGTGGAGCGGCTTCTCGGCATCGAGGTGCCGAAGCGCGGGCAGCTGATCCGGGTGCTCTACTCCGAGATCGGCCGCATCATGAGCCATATTCTCAACGTGACGACGCAGGCCATGGACGTCGGCGCGCTGACGCCGCCGCTGTGGGGCTTCGTTGAGCGCGAGAAGCTGATGGTATTCTATGAGCGCGCCTCGGGCTCGCGCATGCACGCGGCCTATTTCCGGCCGGGTGGCGTTCACCAGGATCTGCCGAAGCAGCTTCTGGAGGATATCGGCCGCTGGATCGACCCGTTCCTGAAGTCCATCGACGACCTCGACGAGCTTCTGACGGAAAACCGCATCTTCAAGCAGCGCAACGCCGATATCGGCGTGGTGTCGCTGGCGGATGCCTGGGCCTGGGGTTTCTCCGGTGTGATGGTGCGCGGTTCGGGCGCGGCCTGGGACCTGCGCAAGAGCCAGCCCTACGAATGCTACGCCGAGATGGATTTCGACGTTCCGATCGGCAAGAACGGCGACTGCTACGACCGCTATCTGATCCGCATGGAAGAGATGCGGCAGTCGGCGAAGATCATGCGCCAGTGCCTCGACCTGCTGCTCGGCAAGGAATCCACCGGGCCGGTGTCCAACATCGACGGCAAGGTCGTGCCGCCCAAGCGCGCGGCGATGAAGCGGTCGATGGAATCGCTGATCCATCACTTCAAGCTCTATACCGAGGGCTACCGCGTGCCGGCGGGCGAGGTCTATGCCGCCGTCGAGGCGCCGAAGGGCGAGTTCGGCGTCTATCTGGTGGCCGACGGCACCAACAAGCCGTACCGCGTGAAGCTGCGGGCGCCGGGCTTTGCCCATCTGCAGGCGATGGATTTCCTGTGCCGTGGCCACATGCTGGCCGACGTCACCGCCGTGCTCGGCTCCCTCGATATCGTTTTCGGTGAGGTTGACCGCTAAATGTCCGTACGTCGTCTCGCAGAAGCCAGCGTCCAGCCCGCCAGCTTCGCCTTCAACAAGGCGAACACGGCGGCGGCGAAGAAGTGGATCGCCAAGTATCCGAAGGGCCGGCAGCAGTCGGCGATCATCCCGCTCCTGATGCTGGCGCAGGAGCAGGAAGGCTGGGTCACGAAGGCTGCGATCGAGTCCGTCTGCGACATGCTCGACATGCCCTATATCCGCGGGCTCGAGGTCGCGACCTTCTACACGCAGTACCAGTTGAAGCCGGTCGGCACGCGCGCGCATATCCAGGTCTGTGGCACGACGCCCTGCATGTTGCGCGGCGCCGGCGAGCTGATGGATGTGTGCCGTTCCAAGATCCATCACGAGCAGTTCCACACCAATGCCGCCGGCACGCTGTCGTGGGAAGAGGTCGAATGCCTCGGCGCCTGCGTGAACGCGCCGATGGTGATGGTGTTCAAGGACACCTACGAGGATTTGACGCCCGAGCGCTTGGCCGAGATCATCGACGCCTTCGAGGCGGGCAAGGGCGCTTCCGTCAAGCCCGGCCCGCAGGTCGACCGTTTCTATTCCGCGCCGGCCGGCGGCTTCATCGCGCTGAAGGACGAGAAGGCGGTGCTGAAGGCGACGCGCGACAAGGAGGCCAAGGCGGCTGCGAAAGCTGCCGAAGTGCCACCGTCGAACGCGGCCAAGCCTTCCACCGACAAGGCCGAGACGAACCCTTCGCTGAAGGCGCCCGCCAAGCCGAAGCCGAAACCCGCCGCCGAAG
>JBQCHN010000363.1:0-28250 GCA_051954615.1 Mesorhizobium sp.
CGAGTGGTTAAAGGAGACGGACTGTAAATCCGTTCGCTATGCGTACGCTGGTTCGAATCCAGCCCCCTCCACCACTGCCCGATGAGCCAGCCCGAAGGTCGGTCCCGATGGGATAGCCCGTTTGGGGCGATCCCAGGGGTCGGCAAGGCCGCAAAGGCGCTATCGCTTTTGGCCCGGCCGTGCCACAACAGTGCGGCGCGGGTGTAGCTCAATGGTAGAGCAGCAGCCTTCCAAGCTGAATACGAGGGTTCGATTCCCTTCACCCGCTCCAACTTTCATCCCGTAAATTGGTATAGAGGCCTTGCAGGAAAAGGCTTTGCGTGATTCGACGTTTGGCGGTCCGATTTGACTCAGTCTCGATTTGTGATACATTACGAGATACAAACAGCGATATCGCGAGGCGAGCGAAATGCGCCATTATCGGAAGACCGATCCCGACCGCTACCTGATGAAACGTCAGGGGATCTACTACTACTGGAGGCGCATCCCCTCGCTTGTCGCGGCGATGGATGCGCGCGCGCCCCTAGTACGGATGTCGCTCAAGACCGACGACCTGGCCGAGGCCAGAGCCAAACGGGACGCGCTGGAGGCCGCCGACGGCGACTACTGGCAGGCTCTGATCCACGACGAGGACGAGGCACAGGCGCGCCTGCGCTACCAAGCAGCTGCCCGACGAGCGGAGGCGCTCGGATTTCCGTACCGGACAAGCTCGGAATTGGCTTCGGGGCCGCTCATTGACATCGTCCGGCGCGTTCTCGCGCTCCCGCCGACAGGGGCCTCGCCCGAAGCGGAGGCTGCGGTCCTCGGAGGCGAGGACCGACCGAAGGACAGCTGGTGGGATGCGTACAAAATCTATAGGGACGTAACCCAGAAGGGTGAACTTGCAAAAAAGAGCCCGGGGCAGCTGACGCGCTGGGAAAACACGAGGAAAAGCGCGATACGACGCTTCCTTTCGATCGTGGGCGGCGACAAGCCGATCGCCGAGACGACGCGCCAAGACGGGTTGGTTTTTCAAAAATTCTGGCTCGATAGGGTGTTCCCTGACGACAAGACGAAGAAAACGCATACTGCGAACACCGCCAACAAGCAGATCGGCATACTGCGAAACATCTATTCGACGCACTTCGGGCGTCTGCAGGAGGAAAGGAAGAACCCGTTCGCGGATCTTGCGTTGAAGAAAGAGAGCGGGGGCAAGAGAATGCCATTTGCGGCGGATTGGATACGAGACAGGATTCTCGCCCCTGGCGCGCTTGCTGGCATGAACGACGAAGGCCGCGCAATCACCTTGGCGCAGGTCGAAACAGGCTGTCGCCCGGGAGAACTCTGCAACATTACGCAGGACGACATCTTCTTGGACGACGATGTCCCATACATACACATCCGGGCCAGGACCGACCCGCACGACACAAGGGCTATAAAGACGGAGCAGTCGGACCGGAAAGTTCCCCTGGTGGGGGTCTCGCTGGAGGTATTCAAACGGCACCGGGAGGGATTTCCCCGGTACAAGGACAAGGAGGACTGCTACTCGGCCATGGCCAACAAATACCTCAAGGACAATGGCCTGCGGCCTAGCCGGAAGCATACCGTCTATTCGTTCAGGCATGCCTTCGAGGACCGCATGTTGGAAGGTGGCATCGACCTGGAACTGAGGAAGGTCCTGATGGGGCATACGCTGGAAAGGCCGCTGTATGGCGAGAAGGGGTCGCTGCAGTTTCGCAAGAAAGTCCTCGAGTCGATAGCTCTCGATTTCGATCCAGCAGTCGTCTGACGAAGCGCGGATTTCATCCATTACGGTTGGAACAGGCGCTTGGGCTCGCGCAGGACGACGAAGGAGGCTAGTAATGCGAACGAAACCGCTTCCGGCGGAATGGATCCAGTCCCGCATTTTGCCTACGGGCGCCTTGGCCGACCTCCATGACCAGGCGAAGGGAATTACGCTGGCGCTGTTGGAAACAGGTTGCCGCCCGTCGGAGATGTGCAATGTCGCGCCAGGGAACGTCTTCCTCGATGAGGATATTCCTTACGTACACATCCTTCCACGAGTTACGTCGCGAACGCGATTTCGGTGCCGACGCATTCCGCTTGTCGGCGTCGCCCTGCAGGTGTTCAGACGGCACCCGAAAGGGTTCCCGCGATACAGGGGAAGGGCGGATAGCTATGTGGCGACAACCAACAGCTACCTAAGGGAGCATAGCCTCCTGCCCGGCTCACGGGACTCGCTGCGGGCGTTCAGGTTCTCGTTTTGGGACCGGCTGGTGGAACACGGCGCTGACCGCGAGCTTAGAGCCACCCTGATGGGGTACAGGTTCGACCCGTTGCCGCCGTTGTTTCGCAGTGCTGCGCCGATGCGGCTGTGCCAAGAGGTGCTCAGCGCGATGGCTTTCGACTTCGATCCATCAATCGTCTGACCCGTTCCCGAATCTCGTCCAGCGTCGCGGCCCTCTGCCTTATGGCAGCCAGCTCGGCCTCCAGCCGGTTATAGATGGGCAGATAGGCGGCGCCCCGTTTTTCGTCCCTGACGATGGCGTGAGCGACCCGATCCATGCAGAGCTCAAGCATCTCCGCCGTGATGGCCGGTTCAAAAACTTCGGGCGTGGGCGTCTTCTCCATGCGGGGCCGCGCTTGCACAACGATCCGCCGTCTCGGGAATAGGCTAAGACGGCAACTCCATACTCGTCGCCCGGAGCGGCCAGCAACGCTCCGCCGTCGCGTCCGGTCGGCGGTGCGATCATAGCCTCTTCGGTGACGGTGGTCAAATCTACTAACTTCACTTACTGCTTTAATGTCAATAACTTGAAATGAATCCTTTATGTGTTGAATTAGGCGAATCCTATCCTCGAAGGACTCGATTTATGGGACAAAGGATTCGAGAAAGACGTGAGCCGTCGGAAGCTGGGGAGGTGATTCCGGAGACCTCGAAGATTCCTAAATCTGGAATTCCTTCAGCGCCGACAACCGAGCAAGGCGTTCAGGCTCTGTGGCCCCCCGGAGTCATGCCCGTCATCGATCCCATCAGGCGTATGGACAGCCTGTTTGAAATAAATCTGTAAGAGTGTGGAGAGAATAGAGGTCAGACAGCCATGCGCGGCACACTCGCGTAGGCTTCGGCGCTGTCGATCCGCCAGGCGTCGATGACATTCTCCCATTCGGAGACCAGGAAGCGCGGAGAGAACGCCGTGACGCCGGCCTCGCTCGCGGCCTTGTCGATCAGGCCGCGGACGGCCTCGCGGTCGGCAATATGCGCCTTGCGTCCGGTCGCGAGCGCATGGAGTTCCTCGGCGATCCTGCGGAAGGAAGCGACGGTGACGCGGCCTGCCAGATCGTCACGACCGCCGGAAAGTACGGCGAGCTTTCACTCCACCGCATCGGCGAGCGGATCGGAAAAGATGGTGAGCAGCACGCGCGCATTAGGGTCAAGACGAAGGATGCGCATGACACGATGCAGCGCCACCACGGTCTTGCCGGTTCCCGCTGAGCCGGCGATGCGGACCGGACCGGAATAGTCGCGCTCGACCACATCCCGCTGGAGGGGATGCAGGAACACCGCGCATTTCTCGAAGGGCGCATCGAGCGCCGCCTGAAGTTCGTCCAGGCCTTCGAGCACACGGAACCGGCGCATCGTGTCGGGATGCGCCATCGGGTCGGCGACGGCCGCGGCGGCGGGTTTCAGGATTCCCATGGCGGCATATTCGAGCAGCGCCTCGCCGGCCTCAGGCGGCAGGTGGCCGGCGAGCGTGAAGAAGCCGTCCTCGGTCGCCTTGGCGACATCGGCCAGCCAGTCCTGCGGCACGCCGATCGAAAGAAGGTCGTCGGTCGTCAACCTGGCAAACAGCGGCGGGGCAGGGGCCTTGTCGACCGGAGCAGCGTCAAATGGCAGATCCGCCTGGACGGGCTGCTGCGCCGGTTGCAGAGCCACTTCCTCGATCCGCTCACGCACCTCGACGATCTGGACCGCGCCCGTCGCCGGATGCGTTTCGATCCGTCGCCGCTCGGCCCATTTGTAGGCGTCGTCGTGATGGTCGACATAGGCAAGCATAAGGCTCGCGCCGGTCTTGTGAACGATGATGCGGATAACTGCCGTTCAGCAAGCGACGCTCTTTTCGTCGTTCCGGCTGCTCCAATCACTGCCCAAAACCTGCCGTTCATTCGACTGCCTTGAGATGGCAAAGCCGGGGCCGCAAGCGGACCGGCAGTTTCCGGCGCCGAAGAAAGATGACCGAAGTTCAAATAGGTTGCGTTCATAACTCGTTCGGACTGCCCAATGCAGATGGGATGATCGTCAAAGCGCTTACCTCGGCAGAGCGATCTGCAGAATGAAAATGCGAAATCAAAAAGAAAGGGCGCTTTTCAGCGCCCTCTCTCATTTCAACTTATTTTTAGCTACCGAAGAAGCCAACCAGAAACGCGACAATCCGGAGGACGGTGCGCATATCGAGGTGGACTTCGATGTTGACTCGAATGACCATTTTTTTGGTCTCCGGGTCCGTGGGCGCCGACAAGACCCTAATGGGGTTGATGTCGGGATTTCGAAATCCAGTTCTTGCATTCGAAGGGCTTCCATGGCGCGGCCGCACCACCGGGAGGCCCGAATTCAATTGCTGATTTTGTTGAGTTGCGTCTGGGTTCTTGGGTGCTTTTGTTCTGAGCTTGCTTCGGTGCTTTAAGGATTCAATTTTTGCTTTGCTGAGTTTCTGAGCTTGCTACTTGGTCTTTGACAGGTTGTGCTTTGGGTGCTTTGGGTGCTTTGGGTTCGCTTTTCAATGGCTAGCGCTCGAAAGCGCGCGCGACCACTGAGATGGTGACCGACTCAATTTTATGCAACAGCCGCCCCCGATATTCTGGAGCGTGCCATGGAACATGATCCGAAAGAGATCTTGCACAGCCTCGCCGGCTCAATCCACGACCTGTTGTCCGACAAAGAGATTCAGAGGGCGAAACCTGATGAAATCTCCATCTCGACAGAGCTGGCAATGCGCATGGGGCCGTATTTCAGGGGCTGGCGAGTAAGCCCGGAATGGACGCGCCGCGAGGAGGAAGAGAAGCGCACGGCCTGGAATGATGACGCCGGCAAGGAACATCTAAGAAAAATTCGGCCGGACATCATCGTTCATCACATGCACACCGAGGAAAACCTGTTGGTGGTGGAGGTGAAGCGAAGCGGGGTAAAGCGGGGGCTGGAAGACGACACTCTCAAGCTCACGCTTATGACGCGCCAAGTCAGCACCAATCCGGATTACCACTATGGCTACGCGGTTGGTGTCCACCTGATCCTGAATATTCCGGAGAGCAGGGTGACCGGCTGCGACGTGTATATCAATGGCGCAGTCGACAAGGCTTTGACTGAAGCTTTGAGACAGCAGCTTCCGGGCTAACTGTGAACACATGCGGACTGACAGTCGTCTCCAGCGGGGTCGGGCTCACTACTGACGTCCGCTTCCAGGTGAAGGCAACGGCGACTGAATGACCGAAATGGTGGCACGTTTTCTTAGAGCGCCACGCTCGCATGAACGGCCGCTTCCCCAACCCCGGCGAGGCAGAAGCGGTCGGGCAGGAATCCACCCCAAATCCAGACCCACGAGCACCGTAATCAGTCGCGGAAGACTCCGTTCTGGCAGGATAGAGGTCGCGTATGGCCGATTCTCTGGCCTTGGAGATATGGCGGGCTTCCTTGCTGCCACGCACGCGGCTGACATCAATCGCCCTTGTTGTCAGCTGACAATTTTCTCACACCTGTTGATGTGGGTGCCATCTCAACTGTTCACCAAAGCCGGTTGCATCTATCCGCGCAGGCGTCCGAATTGCTGAAAGAGCCATGGCAGGCGACTTTCCAAGTACGCGGCGAAGTCAGGATCCTCCAATATCACGCGCGTCTTGCCGCCTTTCTTTTCGACCCAAGCCAGGCTGACGGAGCTGCGGCCTTGGGGAGACCCGGAATGCCTTTGATCCTCAAGAGCCCGCAACACGATCGAAAAACGTCGGTCAGTCGGTGCACTTTGAAATTGATCGGACGACACTACGGCATCAAGTCGCTTTGGGGCTGCGGGTGTGTCCAGTGCCTTCGCCAGCGCCAGCCACCTCGGACGCCCAACCTTCGGGGCGGGGCCGATTGCGAGCATGAGGCTCTCACCAACCGCCTGTGCTACCGTGAGCAGGCGCGAGACTTCAGGTTTGTCCACGTTCAGAGCGGCGGCGAGAGTGTCGCGGGTGTGGCCAAGAGCTTCCATCTGGAGGGCGAAGCGAGCGCGCTCGATGAACGACAAATCCGCCCGCGCGCCATTCTCCTGTCCCTGCAGGATCACCATTTCCTGGTCGGAGAGCGCCCGGACGATTGCCTTCAGAGGCCGACCAATTTCCTGCGCAACGCGCCAACGTCGATGGCCCGCGGCTATCTGGAACTGTCCCTCTGCGCCCGGATGAGGACGCGCAATGATCGGGATCATCTGCCCGTTGTCGCGTATTGCCGCCTTGAGTGCCTGGTACCCCGCGTCGTCAGCTGTGGGTATGCGGTCCGAGATGGTGGACGGCGTGAACAACCCTGCATCGAGTTCCTGTATGCTTTCGCGCATGGAGTCTGCCCGCCAGTTGTCCGCCTCATTGGCGGTGAGGCTATCTAGCGCCCGCCCCATCGCTGCGACTGCGCCGGACATGCGCGCCCGTGGTTGCCCAGAGTAGAACCATCATCCGGTTTTTCGGGCACCGCATCCCGCAATAACTCTGATCGCCTTCGGCCTGTGCTCATCGCCGAGTTGCCCTTGTTCTTCATCCACCTCATTGGTGGCCACCTTGATAACACAGTAGACGCCGGGTGCGACGCCCCACAGGCGTCCCGAATCTGGCGCCCGGCGCGCAGTGAAGTTGCGAGGGCTCAGAATGTACCGGATTTCGCTCGCTGGGGCGGTGCCTGCCGACCCCTGCGCTTCATAGCCGAAAGGGGGGCCGAAAATTGCCGGTCCGCTTTCGAAGCACATTTGGCGAAAGCGGACATTCGCCAAGCGACCCAAATTACAAAGATGCTGACATTCGCGGCTTTAGGTCGCAAAGCCAGGTTTTTGGTACCGAATGCCGGGGCCAACCCCCAGTAGGCTGGCATAACCCTCTTTGCAAACGAAGGGTGTTGGTTGCATCCCTACAACTTATGGCTACACATCCTCAACTCGTCTTGCACAGGATCTTCGGGGGACTCGAACCTGCAGCCATTCTCGCCACGCGACCTGATAGCATCCAATCCGTGGTCGTCGATACTTCTTACAACCTACTCTCTCAGTCTGTCCTTTCTCGAGGCGATACCCCTCCCCTCGGTCTACCGGACCTATCGCAACTTCACCGTGATCTCCGATATGGAGGGCTACCGCTCCTCTCTCGCCGACGTTGGTGCGGTCGGCGTTGGACGTGACTACGATGTCGTTCCCGTCAGGTGCCGCGACGGGGTCTTCCATCCGAAGATCGCCCTCATGGCCGACGAGGCGGGCGAGGTACGTGCTACCGTCGGCTCCGGAAACCTGACTTTCGGGGGATGGGGCTACAACAATGAGGTCCTCGAATACCTTCGACCAGGGAGGGATTCGGCATGTTTCGCAGATCTCGTCTCCATGCTCGAATCCATGATGCGCGAGACCACACCACAGGGGCGGCTCGATTGCGTCACCCCTCCTGACCTTGGCCCCTTCATCGAGCTCGGCCGGAAGGCGGCGGCTGTCGCAGGCGATGGCGGATCGCGGCTTCTTCATACGATGGATAGACCCCTCGCCCCGCAGATCGGGGAGATGGCTGCCGATCTTGGCGGCGCCGTGCATGTCAGCGTGGTGTCGCCGTTCTTCTCAGGGCACCACGGCATCCGGCTCCTATGCAAATCCCTCCGCTGCGAACGAGTATCGGTGGCAGTACCTTCGATTGCGCCATCGGTCTTCGACTTCGACGCGGCCGCGGCGGATGGCCTCGAGGTGTCGCCCGTGGCGTGCGACGCCTTCAGCGATGACAGGTCGCTTCACTCTAAGCTGTTCGACATCGAATGCTCAAACGGGCGTCTGATCGTTGCGGGCAGCGCGAACGCCACCCTGCCGGCGCTCACGGGGGCGAACGTCGAGGCCGTAGTGGCGAGGATCCACGACCGCGCGCCCGTTTTCGGATGGTCTCCGTGCATGGCATACAAGAAAGTGAGCCTCACGGGCGAAAAGGAGCCGAAGAACCGCGGCGGGGCCGCCCTCGTCGTGGAATATGGAGGCGGCGCCCTGTCCGGCAGGATTGTGGGTGCAGAGGGCGTTGCCGGAGAGTGGGAGGCGACACTGGCGGCTGGTGCGTGCCGCGCGGGGGCAGGCCGAGTTGGGGTCGCGGGCAGCGGGTCCTTCACGTTCGCTGTGCCGGGCCATGTGGATCCCCTTTCCTTCGGCTCATCGGTGCAGGTCATCTTTGTCCGCGGATCCGAAGAGATCAGGGGCTGGCTCGTGCTGCGCGGCTTCCTCGATGCGATGAACCGCCGAGGCCCGCTGGCGAGATCGATTGGACGGCAGGTGGCGGGGTTAGGCACTGTCGGCGACATGACTCTCATCCTCGAGTTCATGGCGAGAGAACCATCCGCGCTCCTAGAGGCCGCGAAACGGACAGGCGGAGGGCGGAAGGTCGACGTCGCGGCCTCGCATCCGTTCGTCAAAGGCGCCTTCGGCATGAAGAGCGCGCTCGACATGAAGGAGACCTGGCGCAGTGGATCCGGGAGCCACGGACAGGACGATCTGATCGATGCGCTTGTCAGACATCTCGCCAGTTCACTTCCGGAGGGAAACGATGATGCAGGAGACGACGAGGACGAAGACAAGACGGACGCCCCTGGAGAACCGAAAGCAGGACAGGGCAAAAGGCGTAACACGGGCGGCAGCGGCCAAAGGATCAAGAAGCAGCTCGTTGAACGGGCGTTCACGCAGCTGTTCTCAAAAATGGAGCAGGTTCCCGCAGGCCCATCCCGCGAGAACGGCCTCTACCTTCTCTTCGACATGATCGCGCGGATAGTTCCGAGGGCGGAGGAAGGCGAACGGCTTCTTGCCCCCTACCTCGAACGCTGGCTCACCCTCGCGAAGGGCGCGAGACCGCAAGGGGACGATCAGGCCGGACTCGATGAATGCGTGGCGGCCGTCGTCAGCCGGCTGGTGATCGGCGACCGGAACAAGGCGGTGAAGATGCACGAGTTCCTGCAGTCATGGATTGGCGGAGAGGTGCCTAACAGTTTTGCAGATGAAATGTCGCCGGAGGCACGAACCCTCAACCAGGAGCTTCTCGGCAGAGCGTTCTCGCAGGAGGAGTGGTCCGGAGCGTGGCGGTCGATCCTTGGCACGCGCACTACATGGAATACCGTCAACGACCTGCGGCGCGCGCTCGAAGCCATGGATGCGTCCTTTGAAGCACCGGAAGGAGCAACAGATCAGGAGCTGGCGGTCTTCCGCAAGTATGCGGCCCGCGAAGGAAGGCCCGATAGGATATACTGGTTGGAGCGCCCCTATGCCGGACATCGGCCGGCTTGCAGATGTGGCCTCAACTTCCCAGGACTACAGGAGAAGCGCCTGAGAAACACACGGATTGCCACCTGCGACTACATCCGGTGCGGACGGGTCGTCGTGGATGTTTCGCTTTAGAGGGCGCGGACATGCGACTGGCTGAAATCGACGAGATGTTCGAGAAGACGCCCGGATGCCGCGTTGTTGACGAGTTGCCGACAGACGAAAGCGGCATCGATCCGGTGGGCCTGCGTCAGCTCAATCTCGACCTGATGAACGACTCCCTGCCGGGTATCAACAACGTGACGCAGCATGTCCGGCCCTATACGTTCATGGCGTGGGCCGCATGGAAGGCTTCCAGCGTCGCGCGTGAGGCCGGGAACGACGATCCGGCGCTGGTCGCAGATCTTGTTGACCGCTACGAGGCCTTATACGCATGGTCGCATTTGATTGCAGGCCAATCATTCAGGGGGGCGTCGGCGCTGAAGCGAACCATCGGCCGCCGCACGGACGGGGAGCCTTTCATATTCAGCGGCCCGGTCTGGGACGAGTACCGGAGGAGCCGCACCAGCTTCATGGCTCCTACCGAATACGGCCCATCGATCAAGTCTATTCGTTACATCGGCGCCGATTCCGGGCATATCGCAGACGAGGTCATGCCTGCGGTTCTCGATTTCAATGTACGGGTGGGCGATATACTGCCAGCGCGCCTCTTCGCAATCGAGGCTCCTTCTGTCACGGACGATGAGATTGCCCCCTTCGCCCAGCACCTCCCTGTCGATGCGGCGTCGGAAATCGAGATGAAGGTGTTCAGGAATCTGTTCTTCGACATCGGCGGACACGCCGCGTCGCCGGGATCCGCGAAGCGCAGGAAAGGCACGATCGACCTCGTTCGCGGTCTCCTGCTACGGGAGGGGCCAAGCTCCGTCGACACGATCAGAAGGTATTTTGCCCGGCACGATTTGCCCGCGGTGAACGACGGCGATCCCGAACAGGTTGCCATCTCAGGCATGCTGCTATGCCTCCTTCAGGCGAGACAGCTCCAGAGGCTCGCCACAGAGGCGATGCTTCTCTGGCTCGAGCGGCTGCTTTCCGAGGGCCGCATCGGCACGATGTACCAGCCAAAGACGTCCGAGGAGATCATTGCGAGGGCGCACGAAGCCGCGGCAGCCGGAGACCCCGTCTATGCTTCTTCGGCGACCGTCGGCGACTTCCTTCTGGCGATCGAGATCGAGGGCGAAACCATCGGATGGCCGGGCGCGTCTTCGGCGGGCACGACCGACGCCGTATCGATGATTGCCGAACTCATCGAGGCGCAGCGCCGCGATATTACCTGCGTCCCTGCACTGGCCGCCCGCTCATTCGCCATCGTGCGGGCCGTCGCCAATGCATTCGAGGGCAGAAGACCCCAAAGCGGCCTCGCCGACGGGGTAGAAGGCCGCCCCGACAGGCTTCCGATGGGGCTCATGGCCAGACGGCTGGAGGCCGTGGGTGCCCGGCCGATGCGCTTCATCTGGAAGGAGATCGTCGAGAGCTGGGTCATCGGCCAGCATGTCCACTGGTCAGCCGTCCGGGGCGGCGACGGAAAGAAGCGTCTCCGGATCGGACTTGAGGGCGACGGCTGGATGAGGGTCCGGAGATCGTCATCGAGAGGCGTGTACGAGCCGACAGGCGACCGACTTCAGACGATGCTTTCCCTAGCGGTATCGTGCGGTCTTTTCTCGCGAGATGCGGACGGTCGATACATGGCGGCCTGACAGCGAGGCTCTTCCCGGCTTCCGTGGTACAACTAGGTTTTACCCCGCCTCTCCGCCATTCGCCATGGTCCGTAAACCCGGAGGGATCACCTGATGATCGTCCGATGGCCGAATGTCGCAGCCGGCTCAAGGCCCTGTATTCATCGGAGTAGATGCACGGTATGTGCGATGACCGACGAGGTCGCAAATCTCAACACCGCCCTCTCTTCACCAATTGCAGCGATCGCGGCGGCAGAATTGTCTGGCTGGAAAATCTTATCGGTGCACACGTGCCTCGCATCGCGAGCGAAGATATCGCCTAAGCGATGGCGCGCTGGCGGCTAGCGTCATCGTACTGAGAGTGACCCATATGAGTTCTCCTCGGCCTTGATTGGCCAGAGGAGAAACGGCGCCGTCGGCATCGCGGCTTGGGGGCCGTCTCCGGACGGTCCGGTTCCGAGTAAGATACTGAGAAAGCCGACGTTCGGCCAACGACCTTAAAAGTGGTCGCTTCAGAAAGTTTGAGGTGTGCCAAAAGCAGCCATCCCCTAAGCGCCGAAATTCAAAAACTTTAGGCTGCTAACCGCGATAGCGCGCAGTCGACTCGAAGGCGCTGAGAGGACTATTGCTCCTGACGACGATATAAGGCGATCGGGAGAACCTACGAAATGTCCGGACGCTATGCGCTTGTAATTGGGGCTGTTGCCTATCCAGATAACAAGCTGAACAATGCTGTCGAAGATGCAATCCGCGTTGCCGAAGCGTTGGGCAACCGCGGCTTTGCCGTCACGACTATTCTTGACCCGGATGGCCGGTCAATCGATGACGCTCTCGCTGCTTTCAAACCTGCGGCGCAGGCCGCAGAACTGGCGGTGATATTTCTCGCCGGGCACGCTGTCGAACGTCACGGCAGCGGCTACTTTCTCCCAATCGACTTTGGTTTCCCGCCGCAGCCAGCAAGCCTGCCATTTACAGCTGTGAGCCTGAACGCGTTTGTCGAAGCCACTCAGGGCGCGGCCTCGCGTATCGTTGTCCTCGATGCCTGTAGAAACTGGCCGGAACTGCCAGATGAAGCGAGGCGCCTGTCGAACGATCTCGATAAGCTTGTCGCATATGAGCGTGGCTGGCCGAACCTTCTGCTAGCTTATTCAACCAGCTCGACGACAGAAGCCGGCGACGGCCGAGCCGGTGCAGGCAGCGCCTTCTCTCTTGCGCTGTGTCGACATCTACTCGACCACAGCTTGACGGTGGACGAGTGCTTCCGACGCGTGTCGCAAGATGTCATCGCTAACCGCCGCGGTCAGCAGCCGTGGACATACTCAAGCTTGGCCGAGACACTGTCCTTCACCGATCTGCCGCGTTTTGCGGCGCTTCAGCGCCACGCAGTTCCCAACCCTGAGCTGTTGAGTCTCGGTGCCTGGACGGCGACCGATGCAGAACAGCGCTCTGTTATTGTCGGCCTAGGCGATGCGTTGGCCTGGAGCGTAGGGGTTCCTGGATTCGGTCAAATACGGTACCGCGGCGAAGATCGCCTGATGGGGGCGGCGGATATGCAGAAGTATCTGTTTCTCGCCGGTTCAACAGGTACCCTGTATGTTGCTGGAGCCGGTCCCGCTCCACTGCTTAAACTCGATATGAGGCACTCTCACGGGCTAACGGCTTCACCAACACGGGAAGATGCTGTGTACTATGGCGCAGACGTCGCTTGTCTGCTGAGGCTCACTCGCAAGGTGATCAAAATAGTCGCTCGGTATGAGCTGGGATTCGAGATCTACTCGTGCGTCTACATGCCCGATGGTCCCATCTGGGTGGCAGGTGAGAATGGTAGGATCTGTGAGATCGACCCGCGGAATCCGGACGCCGCTGCGCGTGAAATCGCCAATGTTAGGCTGCATGTGAACGCGATGGCTGTCACGCCAACGGGTGAACGAGTCTTCGTCGTCGGACAGGCTGGCCTAGCACTCGAACTCGACCGGTGCGGAAGACAAGTTTCGCGCCTCTTACCTGACCGGGCATTCAAGACAGCCGCTGGTATTCGCGCACAACTCCTAAACGTCGCAGACGACGAACATATTCGCCGGTTCATTTTTGAACCGTCAAAGCTCCCAATGGACATGCACAGCGAACTGCTCGAGCACCTCGGCGTCCCTGGCTTCCCTGCATGCGCTATGGCGCCGTCACTTCCTATCCTTGCGATCACTACTCAAGAAAGTAGTGTCGTCCTCCTCGATACGCGTGATCTACAAGTGATCCAGGAACTCGACGTCGGCTACGGCAACTCCTCGCTGGTCGCAGGCGTGCACTTTTTATCAGACCATGAGTTGGTGGTTGTAGGTGGACGCGGAGACGTCACTTTCTTCGGCGCCTCCAGAGCTGAAACATGACCGATGGTCGGCTTTCGACAGTCTCGCGTCCGACAGGAGTCCTTCCTGCCCTAGCTAGTTGACGCTTTGCTGGATAGTTTTCTGTGGGTCCCAAACTTGAAGACTGATAGGCAAGCGTCGATTTCCGGATGGCCTGAACGGCTGTTCTGCGGTGTATCAAATCCCAAAGCTGCCTGACCGCATCCCACCCCTATCCAGTCGCTCGCATCTGTGAGGCGTAGTCAACGAGATTCGGACCTCGTAGGACAGCTATGGGGGCCGAAACCGGACTGGCTGGTTTTGGCCAGCAAAGCATCTAAGCGGACCCACCAGATTGATCGCGACGGGGCATCCATAGGTTGCATCGGTCGCTGGATGGGATTTAGAGATGAAAGAGTGACCAATTGCATATGCGCCGCGGTCGTTTGCTGAAGGGGGCGACAGATCATGCTTGCGCAAGCAAGCGCTTCTCCGCTTCTTTGTCCTACGGAGGCCGCAATGCTTGAGGAGTATGTTTACGAGTATTTGGCAAGTCCGGACGCTTGCAACCTCTGCCTCGAGGAATTGCCGAATGCCAAGGACTTGCGGTCGGCGATCCGCAATGCCGCTCTCTCTGTGGATCGGTTCGGCCGGAGGATGTCGCATCAGCGGCGAATACCCGGCGCGATCCTGCGCAGCGTTGCGGCCCAGCTTCTGGAGCGAGAGCGCGAAGTGTCGGCAGTAAAGGCCTTCGGAGACCTTCACAGTCAAGTCGAGCGGGTATGCGGACAAATACGAGGAGCGGGTAACTCCTCGTGTACGACGTAGCATTCAGGATCGGCTCATTTCTCGGAATCGAACCAGACCTCGTTTACCTGCACGCCGGCACGTGCAAGGGCGCTCGTCTCCTTGGAGTTCGGGGCAAAGTGGCAAGGGTTGATGAATTCCCCGATGCCCTGCGCCGGCTTGAGCCATGGCAACTCGAAGACTTCCTCTGCCGCTATGCGAAAAAGTTCGTGCTAGACCGATAGAAAAGCATCAAAAGGATTCGCAGTAGGAGGTCCGATGACGGGCGAGAAAGATCGGGAGAAGCTGCTCGGTGCCCTTGCTGCACACGGGGGTACAGCAGGCAATCAGAAGCTTCGCACGTTCGTAGGCTGGGATGAAGAACGTTACGCCGCGGCACGCGACGCCCTCTTGGCAGAAGCAGTCATTGTCGCCGGCCGCGGCCGCGGGGGATCAATATCGTTTGCCGGAAAAGCTGCCGCCGAGGCGAGTGCATCGCCAATGATGTCTGATCAGGCAATGCAGGCCGGCGCCACGCCTCGAATGTCTAGGCCCGCCAAATCCAACGGCGGCAACCTTGGGTTCGAGGCCGAACTCTTCAAGACGGCCGACAAGCTGCGCGGCAACATGGAGCCGTCAGACTACAAGCACGTCGCACTCGGGCTAATCTTCCTCAAGCACATCTCCGACGGCTTCGAGGCCAAGCGGGCAGAACTGCTCGCAGACTATCCGGAAGGTGCCGAAGATCCGGACGAATACGCGGCCGAGAACATCTTCTGGGTGCCCAAGGAAGCGCGCTGGTCGCATCTGCAGGCTAGTGCCCGGCAGCCGTCGATCGGCAGGCTGATCGACGAGGCGATGCTGGCGATCGAGAAGCGCAACGAGAGCCTCAAAGGTGTGCTGCCCAAGGATTATGGTCGCCCGGCGCTCAGCGCGGTGATGCTGGGCGAGCTGATAGATCTTGTCTCCAACATCGCGCTCGGCGCCGAGCAGGGCGAGGCGCGCGACCTACTCGGCCGTGTTTACGAGTACTTCCTCGGCCAGTTCGCCGGCTCGGAAGGCAAGCGCGGCGGCGAGTTCTATACGCCGCGCTCGGTCGTGCGCGTCATGGTCGAGATGACTGAACCCTACAAGGGCCGCGTGTACGACCCCTGTTGCGGTTCAGGCGGCATGTTCGTGCAGTCGGAAAAATTCGTGGAGGAGCATGGCGGCCGCATCGGCGACATCGCCATCTACGGGCAGGAATCCAACCACACGACTTGGCGTCTTTGCCGAATGAACCTCGCCGTGCGCGGCATCGACGCCGATATCAAGTGGAACAGCGAGGGCAGTTTTCACAAGGATGAGCTGCGCGATCTGCGCGCCGATTTTGTGTTGGCCAACCCCCCCTTCAACATTTCTGACTGGGGCGGAGAGCGGCTCCGCGAGGACGCGCGCTGGCGCTACGGCACGCCGCCGGCCGGCAACGCCAACTTCGCCTGGGTGCAGCACATCGTGCATCACCTGGCGCCGGTCGGTGTGGCTGGCGTCGTGCTGGCCAACGGTTCGATGTCGTCGACGCAAAACGGCGAGGGCGACATCCGCCGCGCGCTTGTCGAGGGCGTCGACAGCAAGCCGGGCGTGGTCGACTGCATGGTCGCGCTGCCGGGGCAGCTGTTCTATTCGACGCAGATTCCGGTGTGCCTGTGGTTCCTCGCCCGCGACCGGTCCAACGGCATCGCGCGCGACGTGAAGCTGCGCGACCGGCGCAACGAGGTCCTGTTCATCGACGCGCGCAATCTCGGCCACATGGTCGACCGCACACGCAAGGAACTGGCAGATGCCGACGTGGCGCGCATCGCCCGTGCCTATCACGCCTGGCGCGGCGAAGGCGGTGCGTATGAAGATGTACCGGGCTTCTGCAAGGCAGCGACTCTGGAGGAGATCAGGGCGCACGGCCATGTGCTGACGCCGGGGCGGTATGTCGGGGCCGCGGAAGCGGAGGGAGACGAGGTGCCGTTTGCGGAGCGGCTTGCGGCGCTTCAGAAAGTGTTGGAAGTCCAATTGGACAAGTCAGCGCGCCTCGCAGAAGCTATTCGAGCCAATCTAGCTGGGATCGCATCCCGTGGATGAGTGGCACACGGTCACAGTCGACGAGGTGGCAACGGATGTCACCGTCGGACATGTCGGCCCAATGGCAGGAGAATACCAGGACGAAGGGATACCCTTCCTTCGTTCTCTAAACGTTGAACCCTTCGTCATCCGAACCGAGGGGCTGAAATATATCTCTGGCGAGTTTCACAACCGTCTGAGGAAATCCGCACTTCGGCCCGGAGACGTAGTGATCGTCCGCACCGGGAAGCCGGGCGCGTGCGCCGTAATTCCAGACTGGCTTGAAGACGCAAATTGCTCAGATTTGGTCATCGTACGTTGCGGAGAGCGAATCCGGCCGCGGTTTCTCGCCTATGTCGTAAACTCCCTCGCTGGACATCATGTGTCATCCCATACGGTCGGCGCTGTACAACAGCATTTCAATGTCGGCTCGGCGCGCACACTTAGCTTCCAGCTCCCCTCGATTTCGTCGCAGGATACAATTCTGGAGATACTGGGCGCTCTCGATGATAAGATCGAGCTCAATCGGCGGATGAACGAAACGCTGGAGGGGATGGCGCGGGCGATCTTTAGGGACTGGTTCGTCGATTTCGGCCCGACCCGAGCGAAGCAGGAAGGCCGCGAACCCTATCTCGCGTCCGACATCTGGTCTGTGTTCCCGGACCGGCTGGACGACGAGGGGAAGCCTGAAGGATGGCGGAATTCGACCGTCGGGAGGGAATTCAACCTTGTTATGGGACAATCTCCGCCCGGAGAAACCTACAACGAAGACGAAGACGGCTTGCCATTTTTTCAAGGCCGAACAGATTTCGGTTTCCGCTACCCAGTCCGCCGCAAGTTTTGCTCTGCGCCAAGTCGACTCGCGCAGGAAGACGATACACTCGTTAGTGTACGGGCCCCTGTCGGAGACCTGAATATGGCTTGGGAGCGGTGTTGCATTGGACGTGGTGTTGCCGCCGCTCGTCACAAAGACGGCGGGCGCGGATTCACCTATTACTCTCTTTATTCGATGCAGCCGGCTATTCAGCGCTTTGAGGACTCCGGAAGTGTCTTCGGGGCTATTAACAAAGCTCAGTTTGAACGGCTTACAGTTCTTGATCCTGGTAACCTTTCGATCCAGGCATTCGAACTGGCGGTGCAAGCTATGGACGACCGCATTCGATCGAATACTAGCGAGTCTCAGATTCTGGCCGCTACGCGCGACCTGCTCCTGCCAAGACTCATGTCCGGCGAAATCCGCATCAGGAAAGCCGAGAAAATTGTCGGAACCGCTCCATGAGTGCCGACTGGTATCCTGGCATCAGAGCGTTCTGCGTGCACTGGAAACACGCCCCGACGTTGCAGCAGACATTCGATACGCTGGAGCGCGAGTTCGTCGACGATAACGACGCCTGTATCGACGCGGCAAAGGGCTTGGTCGAATGCGCCTGCCGCGTCATCATTGCGGAACTGGATAATCCTCTGAGCCCGCTCAAGCCGGAGGCAACTGATACTCCACTAGGAGAATTGGTTGGCCTCGCGACGCGACTTCTTGACCTCGGAGCCGTGCGCAACAGGGCATTTTCCGATCTTATCAAGCAACACAACAAGCTGACCGACACGCTGCGTGTTCTGCGCAATGAGGGTGGCACGGTGAGCCATGGGAAGGAAGGATTCGTCGCGAAGCTTTCCTCGCATCATCGCCGCTCGGCGATGCTGGCAGCGGATGCAATAGTTACATTCCTTCACGAAGCCTACCTCGAACGCGAGCCCGACCCGGTGCGCACTTTCGAACCCTACGAGCGCTTCGAAGTGTCGAACGCCCTTATCGAAAAGCACGTCGCCTTCGATGCAGAAGCTGGAGAAGATGGGTTCCTGAACGTCCGCGTGTACCTGCCGGGCGGCGACGAAGTCACCTTGGCTGTCGAAGCATCTCGGCTACTGTTTGGCGTTGACAGAGAGGCATACAAGACGGCGGTCAATGCTTGCCGGGAGGCGGAGAAGGCCGACCTGGGCGGGGAGCCGCTGCGGGAGGCAGCCTCATGATCAAGAACGGGAGGGGCTTTTGAACCGAGACCGATTGAAAGCTGCCGCGGAGAGCCTATTGGACGCGCTAGCGGCACCGCATCCCCTTGGTCATCAACAAAGCAAAGCGAACCGCTACGTCCTGCCGACACGTGGCGGCTCGCATATCGAGCTGATGCTGGAGAAGAACGAAGGCGTGCCGTTGAACATCTGGGTGGAGAAACGACACGCGACCAAATTCATGGGCGGGACCATACCGTGCCGTGAATCGCCCGCTTCCGGGCTCTGGGCTTCGATGGGCAAGAACGGGAACCCGAACTACGGCAGGCATAGTGCTCTTGAACATATGTCCGCTCTCAGCAACGCCGACCTTCTCTGCCTAGCGCCCCGAAATCTTGAAGAACTTGGCAAGATGCTCGACCATCTGGTGGAGCGCTGATGGCCTTCCTGTCTGAAGCCCAGTTGGAACGGGTCGTGCTCGACCAGCTCGGCGCGCTCGGCTACGCGCTCGCGACCGATGCCGAGATCGGACCGGACGGCCGCACACCTGAGCGCGACGCTTATGCCGACGTGATCCTGTCGCGGCGGTTGGCACGCGCCATCGAAAGGCTGAACCCGGCGATCCCGGTAGAGGCGCGTGAGGATGCCTTGCGAAAGGTACTGGCGACTGAGATGCCATCGCTGGTCGCGGAGAACCGGCGGCTACACCGTCTGATAGTCGAGGGCGTCGACGTCGAGTATTACGCCGAGGACGGCACGATCCGCGGCGACAAGGCGCGGCTGGTCGACTTCGGCGACATTGCCGCCAATGATTGGCTGGCGAGCGGCCAATTCTCGGTCGTTGCCGGGCGGGTGAATCGGCGGCCGGACGTTGTGGTATTCCTCAACGGCCTGCCGATCGGTGTGATCGAGCTGAAGGCGCCTGGCAGCGAGAACGCGACGCTGGCCGGTGCGCACAATCAACTGCAAACGTACAAGGACCAGGTACCGGCGCTGTTCCGCAGCAATGCGGTGCTTGTGACGTCGGACGGCCTTGCCGCCCGCGTCGGCTCGCTGACCGCCGATTACGAGCGCTTCATGCCCTGGCGCACGACGGACGGCGCGACCGTCGCGGCAAAAGGCCAGCCGGAACTATCGGTTTTAATTGAGGGTGTATTCGAGCGGAAGCGGCTGCTCGACCTGCTGCGCGACTTCACCGTGTTCGGCGAGACCGGGTCGGGGCTTGCGAAGATCATCGCGGGCTATCACCAGTTTCACGCCGTCGGGCGCGCGGTGAAGTCGACGCTGCGCGCGCTCGCCATCAACCGCGGAGAAGACGGCTACGGCCCTGGCATGTGCGAGGACCCGGCCGAATTCGGGCTGCCGGACGTGGCCGCCTATGGCCGCGGCGACAAACGTATCGGCGTGATCTGGCACACGCAGGGTTCCGGCAAGAGTCTGCTAATGGCCTTCTATGCCGGGCAGCTGGTGCGGCACCCGGCGATGGAGAACCCGACGATCGTCGTCGTCACCGACCGCAACGACCTCGACGCGCAGCTGTTCGGCACATTCTCCATGTGCCGCGACTTGATCCGCCAGACGCCAATACAGGCCGAGAGCCGCGACGAACTGAAGAAGGAACTGATGCGCGCATCGGGCGGCGTCATCTTTACGACGATCCAGAAGTTCTCGCCCGCGACCGGCGAGTCGGAGTTTCCAACACTGTCGGACCGCCGCAACATCGTCGTCATCGCCGACGAGGCGCATCGCAGCCAGTATGGCTTCGGCGCGAAGCTGGAGAACAAGTCGGGCGAGATCGCCTACGGCTTCGCCAAATATCTGCGCGACGCACTGCCGAACGCGTCGTTCATCGGCTTCACCGGCACGCCGATCGAAAGCAGCGACACCAGCACGCCGGCGGTGTTCGGCGACTACATCGACATCTACGACATCAGCCGCGCCGTCGAGGATGGCGCCACTGTGCCGATCTACTACGAGAGCCGGCTGGCGCGCATCGAACTGCCGGAAGACGAGCGGCCGCGCATCGACGCCGAGATCGAGGAGCTGACCGAGGACGATGCGACCACCGAACAGGAGCGGCTGAAGCGCAAATGGGCGACTGTTGAGGCGCTGGTCGGTTCGAAGAAGCGCCTGGAGATGATCGCTGCCGATCTGGTGAGGCATTTGGAGGCGCGCACGGCGGCTCTCGACGGCAAGGCGATGATCGTGTGCATGAGCCGCCGCATCTGTGTTGCGCTCTACAACGAGATCGTCGCGCTGCGGCCGGACTGGCACAGCCGCGACGACGAGGCCGGTTCGATCAAGATCGTCATGACCGGCTCGGCTTCCGACCCGCAAGATTGGCAGCCGCATATCGGCACGAAGGGCCGGCGCGACCTTCTGGCTAAACGCGCTAAGGACCCGGCCGACCCGCTGCGCCTCGTTATCGTCCGCGAAATGTGGCTTACCGGATTCGACGCGCCGTCTATGCACACCATGTATGTCGACAAGCCGATGAAGGGCCACGGCCTCATGCAGGCGATCGCCCGCGTCAACCGCGTATTCCGCGACAAGCCGGCCGGCCTCATCGTCGATTACATCGGCATCGGCGACAACCTGAAAAAGGCGCTACAGCAGTATTCTGGCGCCGACCAGAGGCAGGCCGGAATCGACGAGGCCGTGGCCGTCGCCGCACTATTGGAAACCTTCGAAGTCGTCGATGCGATCTTCCACGGCTTCGACTACGCTCGCGGCCTTTCCGGCACGCCGCAGCAGCGCCTTTTCGTGCTCGCCGAGGCAATCGAGTGGGTTCTGGCGCGCCAGCACGAGGACGCGGCCCGGGAGACGACGGAGGAGGGCAAGCGGAAGGCGAACCGGCGTTTCCAGGACGCAGTGCTCGGCCTTTCCCGCGCCTTCGCGCTAGCGTCCGCGAGCGACGAGGCGCGCGCGATCCGCGACGAGGTCGGCTTCTTCCAAGCCGTGCGAGCGGCATTGGTCAAGTCGGCCGAGGCCGGCCCGCGGTCGGGAGCAGACCGGAACTTCGCCATCCAGCAGCTGCTCGACCGGGCAGTCGTCTCGACCGAGATCGTCGACATCCTGGCCGCCGCCGGCATCAAGACGCCGGATATCTCGATCCTGTCCGATGAGTTCCTCGCCGAAATCCAGCAGCTTGAAAAGAAGAACCTGGCGCTGGAGGCACTGGAGAAACTCCTCAACGGCGAACTGCGCTCGCGCACCCGAACCAACGTCGTGGAGACCAAGCGTTTCTCGGAGCGCCTTGAAGACGCGATAGCCCGCTACCATTCGAACGCTATTACTACGGTCGAGGTCATCCAGCGCCTGATCGAGTTGGCAAAGGACTTGCGCGCTGCGCTGCGGCGCGGTGAGGAGGAAGGTCTTACGCAGGAAGAGGTCGCCTTCTATGATGCGCTGGCAGAGAACGAGAGCGCCGTTGAGGTGATGGGCAACGACGCACTTAAGGTGATCGCGCACGAGCTTCTGGAAAGCCTTCGAGGCAATGTAACAGTGGATTGGTCGCACCGCGAAAGCGCTCGGGCAAGGATGAGGGTTCTCGTCAAGCGTATACTCCGCAAGCACGGCTACCCTCCGGATCTGCAAGATGCGGCGGTTCAGACAGTCTTGCGGCAGGCAGAGGCCCTCGGTTCTGGATGGGTGAATTAAATTATGGCGTCTTCCGGCTCACATTGATCCACGCGCAGCCAAGACCAAACTCATTCGAATGTCCGCTCTCCGGTCAATACCAAGGTGACTGGAACGTCCGAAACGGGGCGCGAAGCTGCCCTTCGGCGGCGTCTAGATTTCGCGATCATCCAAGGGTCACCACCAGCCCCGGATCGAACATCGCGTTTTCATCCTCATACCCTCTTGGATTGCACACGACCCGCGTGGCGCCGACATGGTATTCGCAACTGTCATGCGTGTGCCCGTGAACCCATAGCGCGGGTTGTTGCTCCTCGATGATTTGCGACAAGTCCGACGCATAGGCGGCGTTCAGCAAGTCGCCCTTGAACCTGGCCGGAATGGAACACGCGTGCGGCAGATGGTGGGTAACAACGACGGTGGGGATCGGGTCGGATTTCAGGGCGGTTTCGATGAAGTGCCGCGAATCCTGGTGCATCCGGAAAGCGGTCTGCGGA
This sequence comes from Mesorhizobium sp., assembly GCA_051954615.1. GTDB lineage: Bacteria > Pseudomonadota > Alphaproteobacteria > Rhizobiales > Rhizobiaceae > Mesorhizobium. The sequence continues at coordinate 22,578 of JBQCHN010000363.1, forward strand.
AGGAAGCGCTGCCAGGGATTTCGTTGGAAGGCGATCTGCCTGTAGTCGTTCATGCGCTCGCGCGCATAGTGCATCGCCAGTTCCGGAGAACCCTCGATACGGTAGTCCGTCCACAGCGTGGCGCCGAGGAAGCGGACACCGGCGATGACAACCGACTGGTTTTCGAGGAAGTGAACCGCAGGGAACCTCGCTGCCGCGGCGCGACCGTCCTCGATCCCTTCGCGAATTGAATTCTTATAAAACTCGTGATTGCCCGCGACGTAGACGCACGGCATCGCATGCGCGATGTTTTCGGCAAGCCAATGAACGCCGTTGGCCGGCGCCCGACAAAGATCGCCGGCCATGACGCAGACATCGGCATCGGGAATGGCAAGCGGCGCCCGCAGGTTCGCGACTTCGAGATGCAGGTCGGAGAACAGCCAGATTTTCATAAGATCGAATCCTTTGCGTGAGGAATGGGCGCACCCGTGCGGCCGGGGTTCGCACCCCGGCTGAAGGATTGAGTACTTGTCTGGGCGCGTTTCCGGCTCAGCCGGGGCGCTCGCGGATACGTTTTCGGGTCTCAGTCAGAACAGCGTCGAGTTCCGGCCCGTCCAGCGTTCCAGCCTCGAACAGTTGCTCAGCCAGGAAGTCGATGGCGTCGGTTTGCTCGCGCACGATGATACAGGCTGCCTCATAGGCCCGCTCGAGCCGCTCGTTGACACGCGAGATGAGTTCCGGATCGGCGGCAAGCGCCTCTGTTGCATCGCCTGGCTTGCGATGAACGAGCGGCCATTTGCCGCCGATACCAAGGATGGTTTCCATATCGAGCACCAACCGGGTGGCGAGCGCGAGATCGCTGTGATCGGCGCCGCCAGCATTGACCGTCACCGTTTCGAGCATCACCTCTTCCGCCGCGCGGCCGGCGAGCACGCCGATCAGCACGGCCGTCAGCCGGGCTTCTGTCATCTCGTCATGCGTACCGATGCTTCCGTCGACAAAGCCGCCGCCGGCTTTGGCGTCGACAGTGATTTCCGCGATAAAGCCGAAGCCGACAAGCATGCGGGCGACGGCGTGTCCGGCCTCGTGCGTGGCGATCCGTGATCGCAACGCCATCGAGCGCGACGGTCTTGTCCCGGCAAGTTGGGTCTCGAGATCGGCATAGGACAGCGAGCGGCGGTCGCGCCGAGCACTCTGCCTTGCCTCCCGGACCCATCGCTCGATATCCGCTCCGGTCATGCCCTGCGCCTTGCGGGCAAGCGCCTTTAGCGCGGCCGGGGCTAGTGCCTGCCTCGACGATGCCATGGATTGCACAATCGTCATGATGGGTGGACCTCTGTTCGGACGGGAATAGCGGCCTGCACCAGCGCGGCATAGGGATCGTCCGACATCATCTCCAATCCTTGTTCCAGGACTTTCCGCAGGTCGCTCTCGACCATGGCGACCCTCGACACACTGGCCGTGACGGTGTCGATGTCCTTGCCGAGATGGTGGTGCAGGATTGCAAGCCGTGCCTCGGCATCCGGCAACGGAATCTCGATCTGCCTGTCGATCCTGCCGGAGCGAAGCAATGCCGGGTCGATGACGGACGGATTGTTGGTGGCACAGACCACAATGACGCCGCTGGTGCGCGCCGCCCCGTCGAGCAGTTCCAGGCAGCAGTTGACCACCGAGTTCCAGTAGTCGGCGTAGTCCCTGGAAAGATCGACACGGCGACCGATGCCGTCAAACTCGTCGACGAACAGAATGCAGGGTTTATGCGCCTCCGCTTCGGCGAACGTCCGCTTCATGCGCTTCAGCACGTCGCCGAGATTGGACGGCTCGAGCCAGCGCGCCACCGATGTCGCAAGCAAGGGGACTTGCAACGTATGGCAAAGCGCACGGGCAAAATGCGTCTTGCCGACGCCTGGCGGACCGGACAGGATCACCTTCGTGCTCATGTCGGTCCAGCCAAGATCGCCAGCACGCCAGAGCGGCAGTTCATCCCTGATCTGCAAGGCCCAATCCCCGGCATGGCCATAGCCGGACAAGGTCTCGATGGTCGGTGGAAGACGACCAGTGCTGGTTTCGAGAGATGCTTCCGGCTGGATGATGTCGCTGCCGGAGCCGGGATCGGCATTCCGGCGAGATGACGATGTGTCGGACGATCGGGATTTTCCACCCGGGGACCTTTCGTCCAGACCGTCCTTCTGGCCGCCATCAGCATCACCCGCCGCGTCAGCCAATCGGCGCAGGCTGTCTGCCGCCGTGTCGGCGGCGATCCCGGGCCGGATAGCGATCGCGATGTCGCCGAGGCCGAGCCGCCCGAAGTCGATGCCGTCGAGCCTGCCCGCCGAGGGCGGCGCACCGAGTACGGTCTCGATGGTGCGGCGAACGATTTCCGCATTCAGCGTTCCGCAGGCAAGATTGAGTTGCGATGCCTGGACAAGCTTCGGGGGGAGTTGCTCCTGATTCTCGGCCACGGCAAGGATTGGATAGGTGCTCTGGGCGGCGATGCCGCATTGCCGTTCATCGTCTTCCTCGCCGCGGTCGCTTCCGGCGAATGTGACGATGCGCCGGCGAGCGGCGGTGACACGCTCGAAGCGCAGGGTATCGTAGCGTGCCTCATAGCAGTTCGAACGCTCGACGGCGCCGGGAAGGATGAGGCCGCGCTTCAAGAGGTCGAGGAAGGTCAGTTCGAATCCTCTGGTTTCGCTGAGCACCGTGACGATCGGCCGCCGCAGGCTGAGCGCGCTCAGGACCGTGTCGAGCGCGGCCTCGTCGTTTGGCACGGCCTGAGCGATGAGAAGCATCGCGGCGACGTCCGAGGCGCGCGGCGGTTCCGCGGCTGCACGCATTGCCCGCACCATGGCCAGACCGTCGGTCCTCTCCCGTGCAGGATGGCCCGCTTCGCGCAGGTCCACATCTGGACATCTTCCCCCTCCTGCTTCACCTGGTTCGGCGTCCTCGCCGAAGGCGTATTCCGGCTGGGAGCCGAGGACCGGATGCGGTGTTTCGTCGGGAAGCCTGCGCCTGTGGCGCGACAGCATGGCCAAGGCATGCTCCGGAGAAATCCCAACGACTTCCGGATGGCGGCGATAGAGGGAGAGCACCCGGCCGTGGCTTTCGACATCTTCCTGTCGAAGGATTCCGGCTTCGACGGCATCCGCGAGGGCGAGCGCGGCCGCTCTACGGCTAAGGCGTTTGAGGAGATTGGATGCGAGGCGCTCGTTCATCCCGTCACCTCCCTGAGCCGGTCGCTGCTGTCGGACATGACGCTTGCGTTTCCTGTTGCGCTTCATCGATGGCTCCCACGTCCCGGATCACCTTCATTGCCTCGGCCTGTGCCGCTCGCGCGCCTCGACCAGCGTTTCCACCAGTTGCTGGAGCCTGCGGATGGAACTCCCTGATGTCGCTCGCCATGTCGTCGAAGAGAAAGCTCATGCCCCGCAAAAGTTCGATCTCCGTCGGCAGGTGCAGCCCCGCCTTCGCAGCCTTCAGACGGCGCTCGAAGTGACGGTCCCGACTGCCGCGTGAATCCTTGCCGGACATGGCCATCGCCGCGACCGCTCAAGCATCCAGGCCGGACCGCTCGGCCGGGCGGCCAAGTCGGTACCAGCGCGAAAGGGACCGCGCCCAACTCATGTCGGCCGACATCAGCAAGACCTGAGAGGTGGCGATCGGGCGATTGGTCCCCGGAAGAGCCGGATGGCCCGTCGACAGTCCTACCAAAGCTGGTGTCAACACATTCCCCAGAAGCCAGCGGTCGAGAAGCGGAGCATCGTCACCGGCCATTGCCACTGGCGGCACGCCGTGACGAATATGGTCCATATCGGCGATCAGCGAGGAGAACCGCAGGAATTCGCGTTCGAAATCGGTATCGGGTTCCGAGTGCTGGTTGAACAGCAGCATCAGCAAGCCTCCGTCTGTCCGGCCAAGGATCCGTTGCAATTGGATCCTTGCGATTCGGGTGTTCGGAGCCTTTTCATACGGCGCCCGCGGTGTGGGCGTCGAGGCGCCCACGTCAATTTTTGCAAATTTTGCGATATCCTGGGTTGCCGCGACATTGGAACCAACGAAGTCAGCCGGTTACAGAGGAGACTAATGAAAGCTCATTACCAACTGCTACGAGCAGCACGCGCAGCACTGGGCATCGAGCACATCGTCCTTGCCAAGGAGGCGCGTGTCAGCAAGCGCACCCTGGTTCGCGTCGAAACCCTTCGGAATGTGTCCGATGAGTCTCGCGCAAGGGTACAGGCCGCCCTGGAGGCACGAGGAGTGGAATTCTTTCCTTCAGAAGGAGACAGAGGACCGGGGATACGGGTTCCTGAGAAAGCACTCATCGCACCAACTGTCCGTCGGCACGAACCTGGCAGGCGGATCGATCGCAAGGTGGAAGAACAACGATCCGAAGATTGAGATTGGAGGTACTGGCTCACGCGAATACCCGATCGCCGCACCGTTGTTCTTGGGCTGGCTGCTGCGGTACAAAAAAGCACCGGAGCTTCTGTCCTTCCGGCGCGGTTTGGTATGCTCCAAACACAAATTTTGAGATACGGATTGGGATAGAAACAGGGATACGTAGGCCAGCCGACTGTATTGTAAATCCCTATAGAAACAAATGGTTAGCGAAAGTTTGGGGCCCGTCGCGGGCGCCAATATCGCTCTTCACCCGCTCCAAGTCCCCGTCTTTCAGTTTCCCCGGTCTTTCAGTTTCCTCGCACGCGCTTTTCGAGTTCGAGCGTCCGGCTGCTGAGGTCGTCGAGTTCGAAGGCCTGCGAATCGAGGAAGGCGACAGAGCCGTTGTCCGGGGCGGCGGCCAGCCGCTGCGTTTCGCTCAGATGGTGCTTGAGCCAGTCCCGCTGCTCCCGTTGCAGCTTCGAACGCGCTGCGCCCTTTTGCCGTTTCAGCAAAGTCTGGTAGGCGCTGTTCAGCCTGCGGTCCCATCTGCCGATTTCGGCGTGCCCGCAATCGAGCATCTTGCTCGAAACGCCCTCTGCCCGTGCCATGCAGGCATCGAATTCAGAACTGCTTTGGGCCTGTGCGGGAATGGCGATAGCCACAAGGAGGGCCGCGGCCAGAGAAAACGTCTTGAGCATCCTGCCGCCTCCGCGCGAGGACAAGGCGAAAACGCCCCGCACGGCTCGCGCCGGGCGGGCTTTGGCGGTCGTGCCGACGGCTCAGTCGTTGAAGGCCGACGCCACCTGATGATGCGGCGGCACCTGGCCGCCGGGCGTCAGCTTGTCGACCACGCCGGGCAGGGCGGTGGAGAGCTGCTTCAGCAGTTCCTGCTCGTCCATGCCGGTGCGTTGGGCGATCTCGCGGATGACGGCCGGGCCGAGCGCGCGGCCGAGGTCGTTGGCGTCGATGGGCTGGTTCTGGCCGGTTCCCACCCATGAATCGGCGGTGGTGCCGTGGCCCGCGTCCTTGAGCTTGTCGAGCAGGCCGCCGAGCCCGCCGAGCAGGCCGCCGTCGGCAGACGCCCCACCCGTCGGCGCGGGTGCGGCTTGCGGTTCGGCCGGCGCCGGTTCCGTGCTCTTGCCGGACAGCATCTTGCCGACCAGCAGCGCGCCGAGCGCGATGAGCAGCGGCTTGGTGACGTTACCGCCGGGCACGGCGTTGTCGAACAATCCCATGGCAGACCTCCACTTGGATGAGAAAATGCCCTTGCCCGTCGGCAACAATTGGCCTGTCGCGCGCGGATTTCAAGTCCGG
>JBQCHN010000364.1:0-3862 GCA_051954615.1 Mesorhizobium sp.
CTTGTTCGCCAGCGGCCCCTGCACGCCTTCCAGCAGGCGGATCGGGCGCAGGTTGATGTACTGGCGGAAGGCGCGCCGGATGGGGATGAGGAGCCCCCACAGCGAAACATGGTCCGGCACGCCCGGATATCCGACGGCGCCAAGCAGGATGGCATCGTGGCGCGCCAGTTTTTCCAAGCCGTCCTCGTCCATCATCCGGCCGTTGCGGGCGTAGAACTCGCAGCCCCAGGCCAGATGCGTGTAGGACAGGCCAAAGCCATAGCTGGCGGCGACGGCGTCGAGGATCTCGAGCGTCGGGGGCATCACCTCCATGCCGATCCCATCGCCGGGGATCACCGCAATCGAATAGTTCTGCATGATGGTTCTGGTTCCGCTTACTTGATGATGCCGATCTTCTTGCGATCCAGCGACACGAGGACGGCCGCCACCAGAACCAGGCCCTGGGCGATGATCTGCAGCTCGGCGCCGATGCCCACGATGATCAATCCGTTGAGCAGGATGTTGATGATGAGCGCGCCGACGATCGTGTTCACCAGGCTGCCCATGCCACCGGTCAGCGGGGTTCCGCCCAGGACGACTGCCGCGATCACGGTCAGTTCCATGCCCGTTCCTGCCGTCGGCGTGGCTGCACCGACACGCGAGGCGAGGACGACGCCACCAATGGCGGCCGTGATCCCGGAAATGACGAACACCAGCACCTTGACCTGGTTGACCCGCACGCCGGACATGGACGCGACCTTCTCCTGGCCGCCCACGGCAGAGACGTACCGGCCGAACGCCGTGAACCTGAAAAGGCAGAAGGTGGCGACAAAAACCACGATGCCGGGAACGTAGATGCCGGGCGCGACGCCCATCCAGTCCCAATCAGCGGGGGTCATGATCGGCTGCGTGCCGGAATAAAGCAGCGTCAGCCCGCGCGCCACCGAGAGCATTCCCAGCGTCATGATGAACGACGGCACCTTCAGGTAGGCAAGGCCGACGCCGTTGGCGCCGCCGGCGATCATTCCAACCACGATGGCTGCGACCAGACCGGCCAACCCATTCACCTCCATGGCGACGCTTGCACCCACCATGCTGGAAAGCGCGGCCACCGAGCCAACCGACAGGTCGATGGAGCCGGCGATGATGACCAGCGTGGAGCCGAACGCGACGATGGCCAGGACGACGGTCTGGACGAGAACCGTCCTGGCATTGTCGAAGGTCATGAAACGATCCGGCGCTGCGATGCCGAAGATCGCGATGAGAAGGACCAGCGCCGCGAACGGAATGAACTTGCGCGCCACCTCGCGTCCGCTGGTCTTCAAAACCTTGCCTGTCCCTGCGTTTTGCTCGGCCGTCTGCACCATTTCCTTTTCCTTCAAACCATGCACGCGACGAGGTCTTCCTCGCTCGGATTCGTGGAACCGTCGAATTTTCCGGCAATCGCGCCTCGTCGCATGATGACGATGCGGTCGCTCATCCCGCGCAACTCGTTCAGTTCGTCGCTTATCAACAGGATCGCCGTGCCCATGCCTGCCAGCTCCCGCAGGGTTCGGTAGATCAGGGACTTGGCACCGACATCGACGCCACGCGTGGGGTTCTGCAGCACGAGCAGCCGGGGGCGGCGCAGCATCCATTTGCCCAGCACAACCTTCTGCCTGTTGCCGCCACTGAGATTGGCCGGATAGTCGGCCGGACCGCGGCAGGCGATCGACAACTGCCGAATGACCTTGCCGGCCTCGACCGCATCCTCGCGCCGCGACGTGACGCCCCATCGGGAGCGCATCGGCAAGGTCGGCAGGGCGATGTTGTCCTGGATCGTGGCCTGCAGGAGCAGGTCGTTCGCCTCGCGGTCGCCGGATACGAAGCCGACGCCGCTGTCGATGGCCTGCCTGGAACTGCCGGGCCGATAAGGTTCTCCCGATAGCGCCATCTTGCCGCCGCTCACATTGCCCACCCCGAAGACGGCATGGGCAACGTCCTCGCTGCCACATCCGACCAGACCTCCTAGGCCTACGATTTCCCCGCCCCGCACATCGAGGCTGAAATCGCGCACCGCCTTGCCGGTCGACAGGCCCGAGATGCTGAGGACGGCGGCGCTGGCAGCCTCGGGAACGTGGGCTTCGTCGTGATAGAGCTCGCTCACCAGCGAGCGCCCCACCATCAGGGTCTGCAACTGGCTTTCGTCCAGCTCGGCCGTGGCAAGGGTGCGGACATGCCGCCCGTCCTTCAGCACCGTCACGCGCTGGCAGAGATCGAACGTTTCCTCCAGATAGTGGGAGATGAACAGGATCGTCGTGCCCTCAGCCGCGACTTCGCGCAGGACGCGCGACATGCGCACGACGCCCTGCTTGGTCAGGCTGGCCGACATCTCGTCGACCACGAGAACGCGCGGCTGGAACGCCAGGGCCCGGGCGAGCTCCACGAATTTCTGCGATTCAAGATCGAGATCACCGGCGCGCATGCCGGTGGGTATGGTGGCACCGACCCTCTGCAACGCGTTTCGGGCAAGTTCGTCACGGCGGCGCCCATTCAGCAGCCGGAAACGGGCATACAGGCGCTCGCGCCCGAGGAAAAGGTTGTCGGCAACGGTCAACCCCGGGACAAGGCCGGGCTCCTGAAGCACGATTTCCACGCCGGCAGCCCGCGCGTCGGCGAGATTGGCGGGTGAGTAGGGCTTGCCGTCGAGCTCCATCGTGCCCTCGGTCGGGGGCACCAGTCCGCACACCACTTTCACAAGCGTGGATTTGCCTGCGCCGTTCTCGCCGGCGAGCGCATGAATTTCTCCACGGCGAAAGACCACGTCGCCGCAATCCGTCAGATCCAGAACGGTCGAGACGTCATAGGCCTTTCGTATGCCCTTCAAGGCCAGACGGACTGAAACCGACATCTTTGCCTCTCTGCTTCGTACAAGGGGCGGCCCGGCGTGTTGTGCCGGGCCGCCCGCGCTGACTGCTACTGAATCGCGATCTTGTAGTCGTCGGTCGACGCGTCGGGATTGTAGGTCACGGACATCTTCTTGATGTCGTAGGGCGGGAAACCCGAACCGAACTGCTCGATGTACTTGTCGGCGTTGTCCTTGGTGACCAACAGGTAGTCCATGACCACATACGGCTTCTTCGGCTTGTGGCCGTTAAGATAGTCGAAAGCCATGATATAGGCGAAGCCGCCGTCAATGAACTGTCCACCGGAATCGGCCAGGATGTCACCCGCCTTGATCGCCTGCGCACCATCAGCCTCGGCATCGAAGCCGGTGACCAGCACTTTGCCGGTCAGATTGGCCTGCTTCAGAGCCGCGGCCGCACCGATCGCCGCGCCGTCGTCATAGTTCCAGATGCCGTCGAACCCGGGCCCCGGATAGGCGGAGAGATAGTTCTCCGTCGCCTTGATACCGTCCTCGCGCAGTTCGACGCCGTACTGGATCTGGAGGACCTCGAAATCGGGATGCTGGCTGGCGAACTCCTTCAGGCCGCCGATGCGGTCTTCCGCAATGGAGCTGCCCTTGGTGCCTGTCGTGGCGACGATCTTGCGCGCGCCGGCATCGTAGAGAGCCTTGGCTGTGGCCAGTGCGCCCTGGTGGCTGTCGGCGCCGACGAAGCCGATATACTGCGGATACTTCTCCGGGTCCGGCTCGAAGCCGGGCGTGCGCTCGGCGAAGAAGATCGGAATGTTGGCGCGGCCGGCGGCCTTGATGAGGGCGGGCGCGACGGCGGTCGTCACCGGCGCGGTGATGATGGCGTCAACCTTGCGGGACGCGAAGTTGTCCATGATCTGAAGCTGCTTCGCCTCGTCCTGGTTGGCGTCCTCGACGATGAGTTCCCCGCCGAGCTCGTCGGCCACACGCTTGGCGAAGTCGACTTCCTGTTTCCAGAACGGATTGGCC
>JBQCHN010000365.1:0-24171 GCA_051954615.1 Mesorhizobium sp.
CGCTGCAGGACGAAGGACAGCACGTCGGTTTCGATCGAGCGATAGCGGAAGGACGCGTCATGCGCGCATTCCGCTTCGGTCAGCGTCAGGATCAATTCCCACACCGAAGCCGGCCAGTCCGCATGCCGGCGTTCCTTCCAGCCGCTGGCGGCGTCGATCTTGGCCATATGCGAATCGAGCGCCGTGTAGGTTTCGTCGAAGACCACGCCGCTCGTCATATCGAGGACGTTCTGCACGGTTGCGCCGCGATAGGCAGTGGCGCCCAGCTCGGGCAGATACTCGGTGACGGGCGCCGCCGGATCAACGATACCGCGGCCGACTAGAATACCAGCGACGGTGCCGACGACCGATTTCGCCACCGATTGGGACAGATGCAGCGCGTGCGCGTTCATGCCGTTGTGGTAGCGCTCGGCGACGATCTTGCCACGGTGCAGGACGAGCAGGCCGTCGTTGAAGCTGGTGTCGAGAAAGCCGGCGATTGTGTCGCGGCGGCCATCGACCTCGAAGCCGATCCGCTCGATGTCCTGATGCGCTTCAGGCAATGGGCTTGCCGGGCCCTCACCGCGCCAGACCTGCGCCGTCGGCACCATCTCGCGCACATGCTGGAAGGTCCAGCGGTTCCACGGCGCACGGTCCCAGTCCCGGCGCGGGATGATCGGGGCGCCGGGATTGGCGGGGTCGCGGAACGGATAGGCATTTGTCATGACATGCGATCTCTCAATGGGAAGCGGTGTGGATCAGTCCTTGCGGCGCAGGTAGGAGCCGCCGACGAACTCGCCGAGCAGCGCGGCCATGTCGCTCATCCTGGAAAAATTGTCCCGCGCCTTCGGGCCGAGCCGTGTCGCGACGGCATCGATCAATAGGTTGAGGACGACGCTGATGCCGGCCGTCGAATCCCAGAACGTCCTGACATGCGTGTGCGCCTCGAACACGAAGCGGGTGTAGGAGAAGGCCCAGTGGCTGAACTTGTCGGTGACGATGACGAGGGGGATTTCCAGTTCCTTCAGCCTTCCCGCCAACTTCACGCCGCGCACCGCGTAGGCCGCGGTGTCCACCATAACGACGAGGCTGTCGCGCGGGTCGGCCAGGACGATCTCGCCGTAGGTGCCGCTGGTATTCTCGACGAAAACGACGTTCGGTCGCGCCCATAGGAGCCGGCTGGCGAAATCCAGCGCAAGCCCCTTGGAGGCCTGAAAACCCACGACATAGATCGTGCCCGCGCCGGCAAGTGCCGTGGTGGCCTCCTGCCATATTTCCGAGGTCGTCAATTCATAGGCCTTGACCACGGCCTCGAGGTCCAGCTTCAGGCTTTCCTGAAGCGCCACGCTGTGGTCGTCGTCACGGGTCTGGAAACGGGCCATGTAGTCGTCGACGTCGCTCTCCTTGCCGGCGAACGAGACGCGCAGCCTGTTCTTCAGGTCGCGCAGATTGTCGAAGCCGAGGCCACGCACGAAGCGCGTCACCGTCATCTCGCTGACGCCAGCCGCCTGGGCGATGCTGGCGCCCGTCTCGAAGGGAAGGATCTGGACATTGTCCAGCATGTAGCCGGCGACGCTCTGTTCCGACGGCGACAGTTCCTCCATGCGGGCGCGCAGGATTGCCTCCAGATCGATCTTCTGGTCCTCACCGCCCGGCGATGCCTTACCCTTGCGCGCTTTCGCCAAGATCAGCCCTCCCCAGGATTGCCGGCGCGAACCGGAACAAGGCACGCTACCCGCAGCCACCGCCAGCAGGAGCCATCCGGACCGGTTCGGAAATTCTCCGTCAGGCCTATTCCATGACGGACAACATGGTCGTCAAGGCGCATGATGAAATCCGGGCGAATATGAGCCGGCTGCGGCTACCGGCGACAGATGCGACAGTGAGCCGACCAGTTCCCGCGTATAAGGATGCTGCGGCGATGACAGAACGTCGCGCGCCACGCCCGTCTCCACAACGCGGCCGCTCTTGAAGACGTAGACCCTGCTGCACAGGCTGCTCACGACGGACAGGTCGTGCGAGATGTAGAGCAGCGCCAGTGCGCGCTCCTTCCGGAGCCGCACCAGCAGTTCGAGGATCTGCGCCTGCGTGGTGACGTCGAGCGCCGAGGTGATCTCGTCGGCGATCAAGAGGTCCGGCTTCAGCGCCAGTGCCCGCGCCAGGCCGACGCGCTGGCACTGGCCGCCGGAAAGCTGGCGCGGCCGGCGACCGTGCAGCGTGGCCGGCAGCTCCATCATCTCAAGCAATTCGTGCGCCTCGCGCAGTGCCGACTTGCGGTCGGCGAGCCCGTGGCGCCAGATCGGCTCGGCGACGGCGTCGACAATCGTCATGCGCGGATTGAGCGAGTCGTAGGGATTCTGAAACACCATCTGCACGCGGCGGCGGAAGCGCGCTAGCGCCTCGCCCGACAGCGCGGCGATGTCTTCCCCGCCGAGTCGCAGCGAACCGCCGCTGAGCGGGTTCTGCCGCACGATGGCGCGGGCGAGCGTGGATTTCCCCGACCCGCTCTCGCCGACGATGCCGACCGTCTCGCCGGCGTCGACATGGACCTCGACGCCGTCGAGCGCGAGGAAGTGACTGGTCCGCTTCATCAGCCCCGCCGCGTGCCGCATTGGAAAGGAGACGGTGAGGTTCTCGACGCTGAGCAGCGGCGCGGCTTTGGCCGCCGTCTCCGGTATTGGCAGCGCCTTGCGGCCGGGCTGCGAGTCGATCAGCAGCCGCGTATAGGGGTGGCGCGGCCGCGCGATCACTTCGTCCACCGGGCCCTGCTCGACGACTTCGCCATGACGCATTACCATGACGCGCGAGCAGATGTCGGCGATCACGCCGAGGTCGTGCGAAATGAGGACGATTGCGATACCGCGCTCGCGGTTCAGATCCTTCAGCAGCATCAGGATGCGCGCCTGCACGGTGACGTCGAGGGCGGTGGTCGGCTCGTCGGCGATCAGCAGCTTCGGGCCGCAGCCGATGGCGGCGGCGATCATGGCGCGCTGCTTCATGCCCCCGGAGAACTCATGCGGATAGGATCGCGCCCGCTTCTCCGGCTCGCGGATGCCGACCGCGTCGAGCAGGGCTGTGGCGCGCCGCAGGCCCTCCTTGTGACCGATGCCGAGATGGCGGACCATGGGCGCGGCGACCTGCGCGCCGATGCGGCGCAGCGGATCGAGATGCGAGGCCGGATTCTGGAAGATCATGCCTACGTCGCGGCCACGTATCGCGTTCCAATCGGCCTCCGAGAGGGCGAGCAGGTCGCGTCCTTCCAGTCTGACACTGCCGGCGGCCTGCGCGGTGCCCGGCAGAAGCCCCATCAGCGCCCGGCAGGTGACGGACTTGCCCGAGCCGCTCTCGCCGACGATGCCGAGGATTTCGCCCGGCCGCAGGTCGAATGACACACCTTTCACGGCGGCGACCGCACCAAAGGAGACAGCGAGGTTCTCGACCCGCAGCAACGGCTGCTGTTTTGCCCCCGTGCTCATGCCGTGACCTGCCGTCGCTGCATCCGGCCGAGCCCGTCGCCGAGGAAGGCGAAGCCGAGGCCGAGCGAGACGAGCGCCAGGCCGGGGAACAGGCAGATCCACCACGCCTGCTGCACGAAGGCCTGGCCGTCGGCGATCATGACGCCCCACTCGGCGTTGGGCGGCTGTGCGCCCATGCCGAGGAAACCGAAGCTGGCGCCCGCCAGCATGACCAGCACCGCGTCGCTGACAGCGTAGGCGATGACGGGACCGACGGCATTGGGCAGGACATGCCGCGTCACGATCACGGCGGGCGCGTAGCCGAGGCATTGGGCCGCCTGCACATATTCGCTTTCGCGAATGGTCAGCACCTCCGCCCGCACCAGCCGCGCGTAACTGACCCAGCCGACCAGTGCCAGCGCGATGACGAAATTGACCAGCCCCGGCCCGAGCACGCCGACGATGGCCAGCACCAGCACGAAGAAGGGAAAGGCGACGAAGAGGTCGTAGAGGCGCATGAACAGGGTGTCGACCACGCCGCCGAAATAGCCGCTGGCCAGCCCGACCGTCGTGCCGATCAGCAGCGGCGGCAGCACGCCGATCACGCACAGGAAGACGTCGATGCGGGCGGCGAACAACACGCGCGAGAAGACGTCGCGCCCGACCTGGTCGGTGCCGAACCAGTGCGCGGCGCTCGGCGGTGCCAGCATGTTGAGGATATCGACGGCATCGGGGTCATAGGGCGCGATGGTGGGTGCGGCCACCGCCACGACGAGCCAGCCGGCAAGGATGACGATCGCAGCCGCCATCGGCACGGTAAGTCGCGAGCGAGTGGCAGGAGCGGAAGCGGGAAGAGCGTTCGCCATGCGGTCCCCTCAAAGCCTGACGCGCGGATCGATGAGCGCCGTCAACAGATCGACGGTCAGCGTCACCAGCACGGTGGCCAAGGCAAAGACCAGCGTCAGCCCCTGGACGACATAGTAGTCGCGGCCGAGCAGCGCGCCGATCATCAGCGAACCGAGGCCGGGAACGGCATAGACCGTCTCGACGATGATGGCGCCGCCGATCAGAAAGGCGACCATGACGCCGAGCAGGTTGAGCGTCGGCAGCACGGCGTTGGGCAACACCGTCTTCCAGAAAATCTCGCGCTCGCTCGCCCCTTGCGCGCGGGCGGCGGTGACGAAGTCGGCGCCGGCGCGGTCGATCAATGCGGCACGCAGGCTTTGCGTCAGCACCGGCACCACCCAGATCGCCGTGGACAGCGCCGGCAGGAACAGGTGGTAAAGATGATCGGCGAAGCCGGTGCCATAGCCGGAGACGGGGAACCAGCCAAGGGTCACGCCGAACAGGCGCGACATCATGATGCCCAGCCAGAAGACGGGAATGGCCAGCCCGACGATGCCGATCATGCGGATCGCCTGGTCGGCCAGGCCGCCCGGCCGACGCGCGCTGGCGATTGCCAGTATCACGGTGGGAGGCACCGCCAGGCACACGACGTAGCCGGTCAGGAACAGGGTTGGCCACATGAAACGCTGGATCAGTTCGGCAACCGGCTGCTGGAAGCGCAGCGACCGGCCGATATCGCCGCTGAGCAGGTTCTCGATATAGACAAAAAACTGCTGCCAGAGCGGCAGGTCCAGTCCGTATTGATGGCGGATGGCGGCGATGGTTTCCGCGCTCGCCCGCTCACCGGCCAGAAGCCGGGCCGGATCGCCGGGAGCCAGCCGCGTCAGCAGGAAGGTGACGACGGCGACACCCGCCATCACGCCGACAAGCTGCACTAGGCGCCGCGCCACTGTGGACAGGAGATTCAAGGCGTCCCTCCGCCGGTGGTCGCGGGCGGCATACCATGCGGCATGCCGCGCCCCGATTGCCTTACCCGCATCACTTGGCGATGGTCGTGTCTTCCAGCGTCCATTGCAAGGACGGCGTCAGCTTGATGCCCTGCAAGCGCTTGGAATAGGCGACTGCGTTCGGTGCGTAATAGAGCGGGATCTGCGCCACTTCCTCGGTGGTGATCTTCTGGATCTCCTTGTAGATCGCCGCGCGCTTGGCCGGGTCGGCTTCCTTGGTGCCCTGCTCCACCAGTTCGTCCACTTTCGGGTTCTCGTAGAAGGTGTTGTAGGAGTTCGAGCCGCAGGAACCGCACACCGCCCAGCGCACCGCGAGGTCCGGGTCGGGCGTCTCGTTGTACCACCAATTGGCGGCGGCGTCGTAGTCGCCCTTGCCTGTGGCGTCCCACCAGGCGCCGCTGTCGACATTGACGATCACCGGCTTGAAGCCGATCGCCTGCCATTGCGCCTGCAACAGCAGCGCCATCTGCTGCGCGGCTGCGTCAGCCGTCGCAAGGATTTTCACCTCCTTGCCGGCCATGCCGGATTCGGCGAGAAGCTCCTTCGCCTTGGCGGGATCGTAGGGAATGCCCGGATAGTCGTCGTCGTGAAACTCGATGCTGCCCGGCAAGGTCGTGTTCGCCGGCGTTGCGTAGCCGCGCGTGATCGCCTTGGTCATCGCCTTGTTGTCGATGGCGTAGGCGGCCGCCTGCCGCGCCTTCATGTTGGAGAAGGGCTCACGCTTTTCGCTGAGCAGCGTCATGTAGATGGTCGTCGAGGGTTCCAGCCGCATGTCGATCGTGTCGATCTTCTTCAGCGCGTCGATCTGCGCCCACGGCACGGCGCGCATGACGTCGACCTCGCCGGCGGTGATCATGGCCTGGCGCGTTTCCGGCGAAGCGATCTCCATCAGTTCGACCGTCGCGTCCGATTTCGGATATCCCTCGCGCCAGTAATGCGTGTTGGGTTCGAGCACCAACTTCTCGTTCGGCTTCCACTCCTTGACGGCATAGGGACCGGAGGTCAGCGGCGCCTTGACGAAAGCATCCTCGCCGCGCTTGTCCACGTCCGCCTTGGAAACAATGCCCATGTTCCAGATTTCGAGGTTGCCGAGGAACGGCGCGAAGGGTGACTTGAGCTTGACGACGACCGTCCTGGCGTCGGCTGCGCTGATCGTGTCGAGCGCGCCGAGGGGTGCCGGATAGGCCGATTTCTTGTCGCTGTGGATGCGCTCCAGGCTGAAAACGACATCGTCGGCGCTGATCGGCGAGCCGTCGGAGAACTGCGCCTCGCGCAGGTGGAACGTGTAGGTCAGTCCGTCGGCGGAGATATCCCACTTTTCGGCGAGACCCGGCTCCAGCGCGCCGGTCTCGGCGTTACGGCGCAGCAGGCGCGAATAGAGCTGGCCGTAGGTCTCGATATTGCCGGCCGCGGCCGAGCGCATCGGGTCGAGCGTCGTGGTCTGATAAGGCGAAACGATGCGTATGACATCGGCCGCCCAGGCCGGCGACGCGGCGCCGATCCCGAGCGCAAGCAAAGCCGCTCCGAACCGGAGCCGAGCGCTGGAATTCATCATGCTGTCCTCCCAAACAGTGACTGGAGCCGTACAAGGCTGGAGGAAAGCTATGTTATATTTTACACATATGTCAATATTGAAGTTGAAAAACTAACATCAGCGTTTCGCCGGGATTGCGACGACGCCCGTCGCAACGCGGTTGTCAGTCACCTGCCCCATGTGGGCTCATCCAAAAGGCGTATACGCCGCGCATCCTTCCGTTGCGGGACGCCAGACGGCTACCTCATTTAGCGCTCTTGTCTCTCCCTGCCATCTCCCGAAGGATGCAGTCTAGGGGCAGTCTCTGCCGCCTGGCAGGCATCGAGACCGGGACTTGAGCGGGAAAGGCCGGCGACCATGCAGCTCTCGATTGCGGGACTGAGCGTATGCGCCGTCATCCTGATCGTCGCCTTCTATTCGCGCGGCACGCTGATCGTCGCCCTGCTCGCATCGCTCGCGTTCGGCTCGACGGCGGCCATGACCCTGACGTCGCTCGGTGGCTCCTCTCCTCTCATTTATACGCTGTTCGCGATGCTGCTCGTGACGGCGGTCATCGCAAGACGCCACATCTGGTACGAGCTTGGCGGTGCCCTGGGAAGCATCCACTCGCTTTGGATTCTCATTAGCCTCATGGCTTATGCGGCCATCGGAGCATGGCTGTTTCCAAGGTTCTTCGCGGGCCAGACCGCCGTCTTCGTCCAGTCGAAGACGCGGGGCGCGATCGTCGAAGCCTCTCTGGCTCCGGTCTCCGCCAACATTTCGCAGACCGGCTATTTCATCCTCGGTGGGCTCACCGCCATCGCGCTGTGCGTGCTGCTCCTGCGCACAGACAAAATCGCCGAACTGCGCCGCGGCTTCTTCCTCTGGTGCTGCCTGCACACGGGCATGGGATTGATCGACCTCGTCGGCAAGAACGTCGGAGCGGGAGACCTGCTGGCTCCGATCAGGACCGCCAGCTACGCCCTTCTGACAGACGCGGTCGAGGCGGGATTCGCACGGATCACGGGGGCCTTTTCCGAGGCATCTTCCTTCGCCGGCGCTTCCCTCGCCTGCCTGGCGTTCTGCTACACCTACTGGAGGAGGACCGGCTCGCACCTTGCGCAGTGTCTGAGCGGCCTGTTGCTGCTTCTGACCGTCCTGTCGACGTCTTCGACCGCTTATGTCGGCCTAGCGATCCTGTGCGTTCCGGTTGCGCTCTCGATGTCGGTATCGGCCCTCAAGGGAAGGTTCGAGCGCGCGGAGATACAGATCCTCGCCATCGTGGTGCTGGCCGCCGTCGCAGTCCTGGGCATCAGCCTCTACAATGCCGGCGTCCTGGACCCCTTCGTCCGCCTGATCAACACAACCCTTATCAACAAGGCGACCTCCGCTTCCGGCGAGGAGCGGGCCTACTGGAACATCAAGAGTCTGCAATCCTTCCTCGACACCAGCGGGCTGGGAATCGGCTTCGGCAGTTCGCGGGCATCGAGCTGGCCGATCGCGGTCCTGTCCCAACTGGGCGTCTTCGGGTCGCTGATGATGGCGATCCTGATCGGGGTCCTCGCCATGGGAACCGCACGGATGCGGGAGCGAATGGAGCCGGAAACCTACGCCGTGGTTACGAGCGTCAGGAACGCCGCGCTCGCCAGCATCGTCGCCAATGCCGTCTCCGGCGGCAGTGCCGACCCCGGCATTCTCTTCTTCATAGGGTTTGCCGTCGTTTCCGCCTCGAAGGTCAGCGCACGACGCACGGGCTCCCTGCCCGGGCGGCATCGGTTGCGCATGCGGACGGCCGGCGCCGTGGCGATCCGGTCCGGCGGGTCGACGGCAAGGCAAGGAGTAGCATGAAAGTAACAGCGGGGCCGTCGCAACGTCTACGTGCTGTTACAATGCATCCTTATCTTTTGACGTCTTGGTATGTGCAAGACGCCATCATGATCCAGCCGGCCGCCGCTTGTTACGCAAAGTGTCTGCGAGCGCAAAAACCCAGCTTGCCGCCACAAGGCCGCCTTTATCTGGCGCTTCATATTCAATTGTTACAAGTTGTGTTGAGGTTGTGAAAACTCGCAGGTCTTCATGCAGACGCTGTCGCAGTTCTTGGCATCACATCCGGTCGGGGGAGCACCATCGACGAGCGACTGGGGCAACAACAATCACGTCGGGGTTGTCCCGAAAGTCTACAAACCGCATTCGATCCTCTGCCGCCAGGATGATGAAAACGACACGATATTCATCGTGAAATCGGGTTGGTGCCTCCTTTACCGCGAATTGCCGGACGGAGAACGTCAAATCCTCGACACTCCACTTGCGGGCGACACTATCGGTCTGCGGTCCATGAGCGGACCGCGTTTCGCGTCGCTGATGTCCATAACGGAGGTGGCCGTCTATGAAATATCGGCAAGGGTGTTGCTCGAGAATTTCCTGGCGGACGGTGATCTCGCCCGTAAGATCACCCGGTCGCTGGCGCGCCTGAACGCCATTCTTGCCGAGCACCTGGTAAACATCGGGCGACGGAACGCGATATGCAGGACCGCCCATTTCCTTCTCGAACTGGATGAACGGCTGACGGATGTCGGCCTGTCGGCCCATGGGGAATACGACTGTCCTCTCACCCAGAACGAGCTCGCGGACATTCTGGGCATGACCCCAGTCCACGTTAACCGGACGCTGAGGGAACTGCGGAAGGCCGACCTGGTCTCTTTCAAATCCAGCCATGTAAAGATGTTTAACCGCAGAAATCTTGTAAAATTATCAGGCTTCGAGAGAGA
This sequence comes from Mesorhizobium sp., assembly GCA_051954615.1. GTDB lineage: Bacteria > Pseudomonadota > Alphaproteobacteria > Rhizobiales > Rhizobiaceae > Mesorhizobium. The sequence goes on from JBQCHN010000365.1 coordinate 9,569, forward strand.
GTACCTGACCTAGTATTCTTCTCCTATTCAGTCTTTCCTCAGCTGTTTCCAGCTCGCAGATGCCGTGCGGCAATACAGTGGCGCACTCACTGAATTTTGATCATTTCATAGATACGTTTTCCGCTCGGATATTTATAAAAAATTAACCCAAGTTAGAGACCGCCGATAATTTGCCCCTAGTATGTATGTGACGGTTCTTAATTCGGGCATCAGCGGAACCGCCGCGAAAATCGGCTGATGCAATCCAGTCTCAGGCTTTCTCAGGGCGGGGTCATTCTTCTAGATTGTGGAACCAAGATTTACCGGCCCGAGAAACGCCTTGTTCAAAAGGTGGGCGCGATGAGTTCAACAGCGGGACTTCATAGTTACACGGCCGCACGACAGCCAGTGGTTCCCATGGGGGGAACCGACAGTGCTTTCTACAAGGAATGTCTTCTCATATTGGATGGAAGGGCGCTCGATCGGGAATGTCTCGCATCGGCTCTCGTTGATCACCAACTCGGCATGGCGGTCGTCGCCGCCAGTTCGATCGAAGACTGGGGCGTGAAGAAGGCTTCTGCTCCTCCGCTGGTCGCCATACTTTTCAATCTCGGCGGCCGTAAAGTCACCGATCCCACCACGGCCGGCGAGATCGCCCGCATAGCGTCTGAATTCAAGGCGATCCCGGTCGTTGTCCTGGCCGACAACGAGGATCTTGCCCAGATACTGGCGGCGCTCGAATGCGGCGCGAAAGGCTATATCCCGACATCCGTCGGCATCGACGTCTGTGTCGAGGCGATCAACCTTGCGGTGGCGGGAGGCATCTTCGTGCCTGCCAGCAGCGTCCTCTCCGTCAGGCACCTGATCGACTCGGGCCATCGCGACACGCAGCCCCTGTCGAGCATGTTCACCCTCAGGCAAGCCGAGGTCGCCCAGGCGCTTCGACGCGGCAAAGCGAACAAGATCATCGCCTATGAATTGAATCTGCGCGAAAGCACCGTGAAGGTCCACATCCGGAACATCATGAAGAAACTGAAGGCGACCAATCGCACGGAAGTCGCCTACAAGGTCAACGATCTCTTCGCCGAAGGCATGTTGACCGAAAAGTAGGCCAAGGATTTTTCGTATCGGCGGAGTCCGCGCGGATCATGTCTTCGCGGACTCCATAGTCATGGATGGCGTGCTCGCGGCCGGCGCGATCGCCGGTCAATCGGCGGAGCGGGCAAGGTCGGAGAAGGTGTGGCGGCCCACCCAGCTTACCGCTTCCTCGATCGTATCGAAATTCCTGTGCTGCCCGCTCAGCCGCCCGAAACCCGTCTCGAGGAACCACTTGCCTTTTGTCGCGTATTCTTCCTCGTCGATCCGTGTCAGGATCGCGACCAGCTGGTCGGATTTCCAGACAAGAACACCACTCTCTCCGCCCTCAACCGTACCGATGCGGGCTTCGTTCAGCGAAAACCCGTCCGCAAATCTTCCGTGGCCCACCTCGATGAACCCTCCCCCTCACCTATGCATGCGTGGCAAAATGCGCTTGTTTTTGAATTTTTTCTTTGCCGGCCGTTTCTGCGAGCTTTATTGCGCCGGGAAATAATAAAAGCTCATTAGCAGATACGCAGATAGGTTAAAAGGGCCTTCGACCGTCATCCACCGACATATGCTGACGGTTTTCTTGGCGAGATGTTCACTAGAGGATTCTCGCCTTGCGGAGCGTGAAAGCCTCGGCGAAATGCTCGGGCGCCCGGCATTCCATGCCGCGCAGCCTGGCAAGCCCGGTGAAAGTCTCACGGTCGAACCAATCTTTGGAACGCTGGGTTCCGAAATGCTCGTGAAGAAGTTCGACCTTGCGTTCGAGGAGCGCGGCGGCGAGCGGCACGTATGCATTCGGCCGGCCGAGGTCGCCATCCCATTTCGGGATTTCGTATTCGAGTATCAAATGGTCGCGAAAAACATTCCAGGTGAGCTGGTTGACTTCCCGATGATCCTGATGGGCATCCCGCCTGGCATGCGTGAACACCACGTCGGGATGCGTCCGCGCCCTGAGATCGATCAGCCAGTGTTTGATCGCCCGGCTGGAGGCGGGGAAATAGCTGTCCTCGAAGTCCGCGACGTCGACGACGGCCGACGCCGTACCCTCCAGGAAGGCTTCCGCCGAGGCGCGCGCTTCCCTTGAGCGCTCTCCGCCAGCGCTCAGAACGCACCAATGGACGTGCAACTCGACCCCTGAATCGATCAACGAGAGGATTGTCCCGCCGGCGCCGATCTCGATGTCGTCGGAATGGGCGCCCAGGCAGAGGATCGAGAGCTTTTCCCCCCGCCGGGCGAGGCCGAGTGCCTTCATGACGCGGCCAGCATGATGGAGCGCCTGTTCTTCTCGGCGGCGACCTTCATGTTCCACGGCATGTCGCCTTTCTCGACCATGTCTTCGAGCGACTGCCAATCGCGCAGCGTATCCATCGAGCGCCAGAAGCCTTCGTATTTGTAGGCCATCAGCATGTTGTCGTCGATCAACCGCTTGAAAGGCTCGATCACCAGTTCCTCGCCGTCGCGCATGTAGTCGAAGACTTCGGGTCGGAAGAGAAAGTAGCCGCCGTTGATCCATATCTCCGAGGTTTCCGCCGGACGGATCTCGCGGACGCGACCGTCTTCGGCGATATCGGCCAGATGGTATGTCAGCGGCGCGTGTACGGCGAGGAAGCAGCCGATCTTGCCGCTTGCCTCGAACCTGGCGATCATGTCGTCGAGATTCACGTCGGTCAGTCCGTCGGAATAGTTGGCCAGGAACATCTTTTCGTTCCTGACGTGGTCGCGCGCGGCCCACAGGCGCTCCCCGATGTTGCGCCAGATGCCGGTGTCGAGCAGCGTGACGCTCCAGTCCTTGACCGTATCGCCGAGCAACTCGATGCTCTCCCCGCCATGCGAAACCACGCAGTCGGAAAAGGTCTCCGGCCGTGTGTGCAGGAAGAAATCCTTGATGACGTTGGCCTTGAAGCCCAGGCACAGGATGAACTCGTCGTGCCCGTAGTCGCTGTACCACTGCATGACATGGCGCAGGATCGGCTGGTGGCCGAGCGGGATCATGGGCTTGGGAATGCTCTCGGAATAATCGCGGATGCGCGTGCCGCGGCCGCCGCAGAACAAGACGACTTTCATGTCCGTAACTCCGCTGGATCGATCACTGTGACGAAGGGAATCGGCACCACGAATTTCGCGTTCCATGCGGATACGTGATGCATCTGCTCGACGATCTCGTCCTTGAGATTCCACGGCAGGATCAGGATGTAGTCGGGCTTGGCATGGTCAATGGCCTCGACGGGCCTGATCGGAATGTGCATGCCGGGCGTGAAGCGACCGTGCTTGTAGGGGTTGCGGTCGACCGTGAAGTCCAGGAAGTCGGTGCCGATGGCGCAGTAGTTGAGCAGCGTGTTGCCCTTGCCCGGCGCGCCGTAGCCGCAGACCTTCTTGCCTTCGCTCTTGGCCGCGATCAGGAACGCCAGCAGATCGTGCTTCGCGCGCTGCGCCTTGTGGCCGAAAGAGGCATAGGTGGCCATGTCGGTCAGCCCGTGCCGCTTTTCGAGGTCGAGCAGCCTGCCGACCCTTTCGCCGACCGTCCGGCTGCTGTTCTCGTGGGCGAGATAGACGCGGAGCGAACCGCCGTGGGTGGGCAGTTCCTCGACATCGACCAGCCGCAGCCCATGGCGGGCGGCCATCAGATTGATGGTCAGCAGCGAAAAATACGAAAAATGCTCGTGGTAGATCGTATCGAACTGGTTCTCGGCCATCAGCCGCTCGATATGCGGAAACTCCAGCGTGACGACGCCCTCGGGCTTGAGCAGGATCTTCATGCCGGCGACGAAGTCGTTGAGGTCGGGCACTTGGGCTAGCACGTTGTTGCCGGTGATGAGATCGGCACGGAGCCCTTCGGCCACCATCTGCCTCGCCAGCCGGACGCCGAAGAAGTCGACGCGGGTAGGCACGCCCTTCTCGATCGCGGCGCGCGCGACATTGGCCGCCGGCTCGACGCCCAGCACCGGTACGCCGAGCGGCAGGAAATGCTGCAGCAGATAGCCGTCGTTGCTGGCCAGTTCGACGGCGAGGCTGTCGGAACCAAGGTCGAGCCGTTTGGCTATGGCCTCGCAATAGGCCTTCGCACGAGCCACCCAGCTCGCCGAGTAGGAGGAAAAATAGGCATACTCGCTGAAGATCGACTCGGGGCTCATATATTCCTTGAGCTGCACCAGATAGCAGGTGTCGCAGACCAGCACGTTCAGCGGATAGTAGGCCTCCATCTGGTCGAGCTGGTCGGCCCGCAGGAAATTCTCGCAAGGCGGCGACATGCCGAGGTCGACCAGAGCGTGACGCAAACGCGACCCGCACAGTCTGCACCCCGCAAACGCGTGCGCGGCCTTGGCTTCGCGAACGATTTCGACTGCCTGAATATTCATTCCCCGCTCCCGCCGGCCGGTTGAGATTCGCAGGCGCGCCGGCCTGGCGTCGCCTGCCGTGCCTTCGTGGGCACTTGGGCAGGCTAGGGGGGAGGGCTGCGGGGTTCGATTTGCCAATCCGTTGGGGGCCTTAATCCTTAATAGGGAAAGAGGCAGGCGGCGGCGACGGCGCGACCGCCGAATGGTCAGGCGACCCATCCCGGCCTACCGCTATCGGAGAAGCCGGCTAGCGCTTAGGTAGCTCTTCCGGCGCGCACCGAGGCCCCGGAAAATCGGGCCGCCGGTCGTGATCGGCCGCCGGGGGCTGGAGTGCCATGCGGTTTACCGAGACGGAATTGAAGGGCGTCTGGCTGATCGAGCCGACGCCGATGGTCGACGACCGGGGCTCGTTCACCCGCTTCTTCTGCGAAAAGGAGATGGCCGATTGTGGGCTGGTGACGCGCTTCGTACAGCACAGCCACTCCTGCTCGACAGCCAAGGGAACGCTACGCGGCCTGCACTATCAGAGGGAACCATATGCCGAGGTCAAGCTCGTCTCCTGCGTGCGCGGGGCGATCTTCGATGTCGTCGTCGACATGCGGCCGAACTCGCCGACCCGCTACCGCTGGCTGGGTTTCGAGCTGACGCACGAAAACAGGAAGCAGCTCTACATTCCCGCCGGCTTCGCCCATGGGCTCCAGACGCTGACCGACGACACCGAGGTCTCCTACCTCATATCCCAGTTCTATACGCCGCACGCATCGACGGGCGCTCGCTACAACGATCCCGCCTTCTCGATCGACTGGCCCGAAAGCCCGACGGCGATGTCGGAACGCGACAGGTCGTGGCCGCCCGTTCGCTAACGCATTGGACAGAGCTTACGAAGTCTCGGCCAGCAGGCCGTGCTCGACCAGGAGCCTGGCAGCGGCGGCGAGTTCGCCGAAAGGCAGGCCCGAGCGTTCCGCCATTGCGAGCAGCGAATGCCTGCCGTCCGCGAGATTGAGCACCCATAGCAGCGCCATCGAGGTCGCGCCCGAGCCCTTGTTTCCCCCCAGGGCCGTGTAGAGGCCACGCCGACCGAGTTGTGGCTCGCCCTTGGGAAAAAGGTTCAGCGGGGTCCAGTCCTCTTCGACGATGTCGATCACTCCGGTCAGGATACGGAACGAGTCCTCCAGATGTTCGGGAGCGATGAAGTCGAGATTGTCGGCCGACGTATGGTACTCGGGAAACTCGCCGTGGACGCTCCGCTGAAACATGCCGACCGGAAGATCAAAGCCCGGCGAGCAGTATTGTCGTTCGTCATAGCCATAGGGTGAGAAGTCGAGCATCCGCGCGCCGGGCTCGTCACCCAGCACATGAGCCATGGCGCGGTCGATGAAGGCGTCGGCACGCCGGCTTCGCTTGTAGGCCGGCCGGCCGGCGTCGCCGACACAGGAGACCACCAAACCGTGGTCGATGAGATGCAGCCGATCCTCGTTGCGCGACAGCCAGGTGATCGCGCCGATCGTGCCCGGCGCGAACAGAAAGCGATAGCTGTAGCGCGTTTTCCTGCCTCTCAGGCTTTTCGCCAGCAGTGCCAGCAGGGCGAGGCCGGAGCAGTTGTCGTTGGCGAGCGAGGGGTGACAAATGTGGGCCGACAGAAGGAATTCCCGCTCCGACTGCCCGCGGTGCAGGTATTCGCCATAGCTGAGGCTGCCGTCCTTGAGTTCGGTATCGATCTCCACATGGTAGAGGCCGTCGGGCAGGGCAGCGGCGTGCACATGCGCCATGCAGAAGCCCCATGCCGGGGCGTAGTAACTGGTGCGATAGGGGATCAGGTCGGGCTGGTCTGGCAGCGTATGGATGTGCGCCTTCAGCTCTGCGAGCGGCAAGGTTCCCGTGAAGGGCTGGCTGTAGTTGACGACATGCAGGTTGGAGTCGGCGAGGTCGACGATCTTTTGCCCGTCCGGACCGGCGATGCCCGCTGCGCGGATAGTCCATTCGGCTGGGACGACCCAGTCGAGCACCTGCGTTCCGCTTGGTACTTCGTGGCGTTCGAGAGGAACGCAGTTCGACAGGATATCCAGCGTTTGCCGCACGCCGTCTCCGGTGATGCTCCTACAGATCGGATAGAGGCGTGCGGCCAGTTCGTAGATGTCCTGGCCGATGCCCGCAGAGGCCAGTTGAGCCAGCGCACCGGGGCTGACGTGCTCCATGCCGGCTACACCGCCGCTACCAGGGCTTTTGGCGCTTCGGACAACCGCATCCGCCCGTCGAGCAAGCCTTTGGCCATCAGATACTTGATATGGCCGATCCGCTGGAAGCGCGGTCCTTCGAATTCCTCGAGCGTGACGTTCGATTTCCGGTAGGCCCGGTAAAGCTGCTCGGCGCCCTTGCGCGCGTCCCATTGCGGCTTGAAGGCGGGTAGGACGCGGGCAATCTTGTCGAAGCTGACGCGATAGGACCGTTTGTCCGGCCCGGCGTCGGAGGCATATTCGAGCCTACAGCCCGGCACCACCTCGGCGACGATCTCGGCGATGTCACGGATCCGGTAGTTATGATCGGTCCGCCCGACATTGAAGGCCTGGTTATGGACGACCTCGCGCGGCGCCTCCAGCCCAGCGATGAAGGCCCGCGAAATGTCCTCGATATGGACGATCGGCCGCCACGGCGTTCCGTCGGATTTCAGCAGGATGACGCCTTTCGTCACCGCCCAGGCGACGAGATTGTTCAGGACGATGTCGAAGCGCAGCCTGGGCGACAGGCCGTAGGCCGTGGCCGGGCGGAAATAGACGGGCGAGAAACGGCTGTCGGCCAGTTGGGAAATGTCCCGCTCCGACAGCACCTTGGACCAGCCGTAAGGCGTGACGGGTTTCAGCTCGCCCGTCTCGTCCACCATGCCGTCGCCCGCCTGCCCGTAGTTGCTGCACGAGGAGGCGAACAGGAAGCGCGACACGCCCGCCTCCTTGGCGGCCACGGCGAAGCGGACGCTGCCCCGGTGATTGATCTCGTAGGTGATGTCCGGATCGAGATTCGACAACGGGTCGTTGGAGAGAGCCGCGAGGTGGATGACGGCGTCGAACCCTTCGAGATCGCGCGCATAGACGTCGCGGACATCCTTGTGAATCGAGGGAATCGAAATCCGCGTTCCGCCAGCGACAAAGGTACAGCGCCGGTAGAGATCGCTGTCGTAGCCGGTCACTGAATGACCAGCCTGGAGCAGCATCGGCACCATCACCGAGCCTATGTAGCCTTGATGGCCGGTTACCATGACTTTCATCGCACACCTCTGTCTTGCATTGCAGATGAAAGGCTATGCGGGCGCCGCAGAACGAAGGAGAACGCCGATGGGAGATCGATATGCGCCCTTGGAGGAAGTCGGGCCCCCGGCTCGTTCCTTCGGATGGTGCGCCCCTTCATCCGTTTGGGGGATTTCCGTTACGAAAGGTGTTGTGAGCGCCGTTGAAATCGCGCCTCAGCTCCGCCCGGAAGCTTCGACGAAAATCTCTCGCGCCCGTGAAAGAACGCCCTTCGTCCTGAACAGGTGGCCGAGCGGAGGCAGGATCGCCAGACGCGGCAGGAGACCGAAGGCAAGCCGGAACAGGCCCGCAGCTTCACGATACTTCGCCCGAACGAGATGCGACACGGCGGACCAATAGGCGTCGCGCGCAAGGCTCGCCCGCGCGAGCGCACGCAGCCTGTCGGACTGGCTCCCGTCCATGGCCCCGGTCGACAGGAACTTGTCGATGGCACCGTAGAGAGATTCCAGAAAGAGCCTGAAATCCTGCCAGTAAGCGCTGGAAATATTGTTGCTGTGCTCTTGCTGGATTCCCTGGATGGTGTCCGTCCTGGCGACATCTCCAAGCGCAGCCAACTGCATCAGCATCTCGCGATCGCAGGTGAACGGCAGGTCTTTCCGGTAGTGGCCGGCGCGTTTCTGAATGGTGGTGCGAACCACCGTAAAGTCTACAAAACCTTGCCTGGGGTGACGGCAGATATTTTCGATGAATGCCGGACCGGGAACCACCGTCCAGACTGCAGGCTCCGCAGCAGACAGTTCGTCCGGCACCGCATTTCCGGCGCTGACGATATGCCCCCTTCCCTGCGCGACGGACACGGCGGGATTTTTTTCCAGTATGGAGATGGCGCGCTTCAGGCTGCCGGGCGTGAGCATGTCGTCCGCGCACAGTATCGTGAAATAGTCGGCCTGCGCCTCATCGATGCCTTCATTGAAAGAGGCGACAACCCCGACATTGACCGGATGCGCAATGATCCTGATCCGGGCGTCCGTCGCGGCCAGGGCGCGGGCCACTTCGAGACTGTCGTCGGTCGAGGCGTTGTCTATGACAAGCACCCGCAGGTTTTCGACATCCTGCGACAGCACGCTGCCGATACAGGCGGGCAGGTAGCGCGCGTATTGATAGTTCGGAATGATGACGTCGATGCTGGGCACTGGCACGCTCCTCCCTGTCGCGGATCGTCTGCCGGTGGCGCTGGCGTGCGCGCGTCGATGCCGATCCGCCCACTGGCCGTTGTCGTAGAGACGCCAGGACCGTCCGTCCACTCCGTCAAAGGTGGATGGGGGCTACCGCTAATTTCGGGATCGGTCAGCCGAATCCAGGGATGGTATCGTCCCGGCACATGAAAGCGCGATGGGTTCCCGAACGTTCCGGAAAACGGGGAGGGTGCATGTCACTGAGAGCTGGCGACTGGGTCGAAGTGAGATCCAGAGAAGAAATCCTCAGCAGCCTCGACAGCAACGGCCGGCTTGAGAACCTTCCGTTCATGCCGCAGATGCTTCAGTATTGCGGCAAGCGCTTTCGTGTCTACAAACGCGCGCACAAGACCTGCGACACGATAAACTTCGCTGGCGGGCGCAAATTGCCGGGCGGCATCCACCTGGAAAACCTGCGCTGCGACGGCGCCGCCTTCGGCGGCTGCCAGGCGGCGTGCCTGATCTTCTGGAAGGAGGCATGGCTGAAGCCGGCCGACCAGCCGGACGACGCAGCCGTCATGCCGGCGGCGACGGGCTGCACGGAAGCCGACCTGATTGCCGGCACGCTTGCCGCAGACCAGCCGCCGGTCGGCGGCCCACGATATTCATGCCAGGCCACCGAGGTCCTGGAGGCGACCACCCGCCTTCCCTGGTGGGACGTGCGCCAATACGCGGAGGATCTCACATCCGGAAATACCAGCGCGTGGCGTCTACTGACGGGGTCCGTCTACGCCACGGTATTTACCCTGTATTGCTACCTGCCCAGTTTTGGCCTCGGCGGCCAGGCGAGGCGCTTCACCCGCGCCTATGACGCAGCCCAACGCCTTTACGGCGGCATTCCCTTTCCGCGCTATCGGGGGACCATCCCAGCGGACCAGCAGGTCCCGAGCGCCACGCTGGATCTCCAGCCCGGCGAACTGGTCAGGGTCAAATCCTATGAAGACATCCTCAGCACGATCGACGTGAACAACAGGAACCGCGGCCTCTCCTTCGATGCGGAGATGGTTCCCTATTGCGGCCACACCTTCCGGGTTCGCTCGCGCGTGACCACCTTCGTCAACGAGAAGACCGGGCTGATCAACAGGCTCCGGGGGCCGGCCGTCATACTGGACAATGTCTGGTGCAATTCACGCTACAGCGACTGCCGCATGCAGTGTCCGAGGGCAATTTTCCCCTGGTGGCGCGAGATATGGCTCGAAAGGGTGACCGGCGACACATCCAACACAGGAAGTCAGGCGCAGGCGGACCTGGAAGAGACACGCACGCCTGTTGCGAGCACCTCATGAAGGACGACATCCTGTCCGCCAAACGCGGCCACCACAGTCTCAAGGGCGAAGCCGTTCAAAGCGGCCTCGCCCGCATGGTGAGCCAAGGTGTGAATCTGATGCTGCGGGTGGGCTATATCGCCATCCTAGCACGGCTGCTCAGCCCCAGTGATTTCGGCCTGGTCGCGATGGTGGTTGCGCTCACCGGCATCTTCGACGTCTTCACAACGGCCGGGCTTTCCTCAGCGACCATCCAGAAGGACGATATCTCGCATGCCGAGGTCTCAGCACTATTCTGGGTCAACATACTCGTCGGAACCCTGCTGATGCTTTTGTGCGCGGCAAGCGCCTACTTCATCTCCGACTTCTACCACGACCCGCGCCTGATCTGGATCACCGTCGCGATCGCTCCGGGTTTCCTGCTCAACGCGGCAGGCGTGCAGCATGCCGCCCTGCTGGAGCGCAATCTGCGCTATGTCACCTTGAGCGGAATCGAAACCGGCGCGCTGTGCACGGGCGTCGTGACGGCCGTTCTGCTGGGATTGGGCGGCTACGGCTACTGGGCGCTGATCGCCCCCACCCTCGTCTCCCCGGCTGTCAGCAGCCTTGGCTGCTGGATCGCAACGGGATGGATTCCCGGCCTGCCCCGGCGCGATGCCAATATCCGCTCGCTCCTACATTTCGGCGGGGTCGTCACGCTGAACAATCTTGTCGTCTATGTCGGCTACAACGCCGAGAAGGTCCTGCTCGGGCGGTTCTGGGGCGCCGGCCCCCTCGGCATGTATACCCGCGCCTTCCAGCTCATCGGCATTCCGACGGCGACCATCAACAGCGCCGTCGGTGCTGTCCTGTTCTCTGCCTTGTCGCGCATACAGAACGATCCCGCGCGCCTGCGGAGCTTCTACCTCAAGGGCTATTCGATCGTCATCGCGTTCACCGTACCGATCACGATGTTCTCCTTCGTCTTCGCCCACGAGATCGTCACCATCGTGCTGGGCCCGAAATGGACGGAGGCGGCGACCATCTTCCGCCTGCTCGCCCCGACCATCCTGGTGTTCGGGATCATCAACCTCACCTATTGGCTGCTGATCGCGACCGGCAAGCAGAAGCGTAGCCTCTACATGGCCTTCGTCATCGCCCCCCTCGTCATCACGTCTTATTGCATCGGAATCTCCTTCGGTCCGGAAGGAGTGGCCCTGAGCTATTCGACGGCTCTGGTGCTGTGGCTTTATCCGCACCTGGTCTGGAGCCTGCACAATACACCGGTCTCGGTCGGGGATCTGCTCGGAACGATCGTCAAGCCGTGGATAGCGGGAATGGCGGCTTCGGCCGGCGCACTGGCCGTCCAGCACTATCTCGGTCCGGAATCCCCGACGCTTCTCCGGCTCCTCGCGGGAGGCGCGGTGCTGGCCGGCATATACGGTTTCGTTCTGCTCTTTGTTCTTGGACAGTTGACCCTGTTCCGGGACGTGCTGCTGAGCTTTCGGCGTGAGGCGCGGGCTGGCGCCTGAAGCCGCCCGGGTCACCGCGACCGGGCATCGCCCGCTGTCGGGAAATCAGAGCTCTCCGGGGGGAGAAATGGCCGTACTGGCAATCGTCCACAGCTATCCCTACGACGCGTTCTTCGGCGGCGACGGCGCCTACGTCCAGGCGCTCGGGCAGTATCTCCTGCAAACGGGCCATGAGGTCCACGGATTCGTCTCCGACATGACGCGTGGAAGAAGAAGCCCTGTCGGCAGAAGCGTCTACGAAATAGAGAAGTATTCTTCGTGGCAGGTTCGCAACAGCATCCGATTGAACCGGAGGACGTTCCTCGCAGCCGAGCAGCTTGGCCCGGCAAATCTGGCCGGATGGCTGCTTGGACGGAGAGCCGCTCCGGCTGCGGAGATGACCGAGCAGGATTTCCCCGCAGCAGAAGTCCGGTGGGTGCAGGAACGCATCGAGGCGCTCGGACCGGACGCTGTGATCCTGTTTCACGATGCCGTGCATTTCGCCCCCTCTCTCGCCCGCAACGGCCACAGGATCTTCTCGCTCGTCGGCCATCTCCAGCATCGCTACGGCACCCCTCATCGGAAGCCGCAGCGAAAGGCAGGTGAGACCGCGGCCGGGGAAACGGGATTGGTCCGCTCGCTGAAGGCGGCCGATTGCGTCGGCTTCAACAGCATGGACGATGTATCGTATGCCCGCGACCGGCTCGGCGTGAAACGCGTGATCTCGCTGGGCATGGGTTACCACGCCTACAGGAAGCAGCCCGACAGCGACGAACCTGTCGTCCTCTTCGTCGGCAACGCGACGCCGCCCAATCGTGCCGCGCTGTTATGGTTCCTGTCGGAGGTCTGGCCGGCAGTCCGGACCTCGTGCCCGACGGCAAGGTTCCGGGCAGTCGGAACCGCCGCCCTGGCGCCCGAGATCGCGTCGGTGGACGGCTTCGAGCGCGTCGGACCGCTCCCGGACCTCGCTCCCGAATACCGACGCGCCCGGCTCGTCGTGGCTCCGCTCGTGTCCGGCACGGCCGGCGTCAAGGTCAAGGTGGCCGAGGCGATGTCCTACGGCCGCCCGCTGGTGACGACCCCGATCGGGGTCGATGCAGGCGACGCCAATCAACTCGACGAAGGAGCGATCGTAGCGGACGGCGCCGCCGACTTCGCGCGGGCGGTCATCGCGCTGCTGAGCGATGCGGACCTCCGGCGCCGGAAATCCGAAGGAACCGCGCGTGTCTTTGCCGAACTCTTTTCCTGCGACGCGTGTTACGGCCCGTTTCTGTCCTGGCTCGGCAAGGATGGCCGGGCGGCGGCAAACAGGCCGTCGCCGGCACTAGCCTAGTTCGCCGCCTGGGCTTCGGGGACCGCCTTCGTGTTCTCGGCCAGGTAGGTGGAATATTTGGTCGCGAACTCGCTGGACGTCACGAGGCCGAGGGCGACGGACTCTCGCGTCATCACTCCGGTCCTCAGCTGGTCGGAGTAGACATCGAGCCCCGCTCCATCGGCTTCGCGGCCCAAGAGCAGATGGTAGACGAAGCGCACGTAGGCGCGGTCGGCGAGACCGACGATGGCGTATTTCTCCATGAATTCCCGCGTCTGCATGAGCTGGACCATCATGTTGGGGACATTGACCTTGCCCTCGTCCAGCGCCGCAGACCAGAGTTCGATGTCCTCGGCGCTCGCCTTGCGCCCGAGGATCAGGCAATGGGAGAAACTCACCTTGCGGATCGTGAAGGTGACGATCCCGTCGCTGTCGGCGAGGTCGCAGTCGCGCCGCGGCTCACGCATGGGCTGCGGTCCGCGGATCAGGTCCCGGGCGGCGATGTAGGCGGCTTTGGGTCCTCCCGCACGCCAGCCGTGTTCGGCCGAGCCGACGAGGCGTACCAGCCCCATCGACGCCTCGAAGTCCGGCGCCCAGTAGGTCTCGTCCAGGAGTTCGTAGACATAGGCGGCTTCCACCTTGTACCTGCGTTGCAGCGCGCGCAGCCGCATCATCGACTGCGCCAGCCCCTCGGCCTGTTGCTGCTCGCCGGAGCGGCTGCCGTATGGATTGTTGAATTCCGTGACCCAGATCGGCTTACCGTAGCCGGCGAGCACTTTGAAGGCGGGCTCGGGATCCTCTCCATACATGTGCCATACCGAGATATCCCACGCGATGCCGTCACGCTTCATGCGTTCGAAGGCGCCGGTGTGACCCCATCCCGCGGTGCCTATCGCCTTGCGGATGCCAGGGTTGACTGCCGTCATGCCATCCGAAAGTCCTTTCAGGACGGCGCTGACCTTGGCCCAGCGCGGACCGAAGTAATCCAGCGCGCCGGTCCCGCCGGCCAGGCCCCATGCACAGGGATATGTGGTGCCGTCGTCGCGCTTCTCGCAGGGCTTGATGATGGCGTAGTTTTCCATCTCGTTGCCCAGCTCCCAGGTCCGGATTTCACCCTTGAACCGGGAGCCCAGCGCGATGGCGAGCGCGCGGGCCTTGCCGTAGAGTTCCTCGACGCTGTCCTTGTCGAGGTCGACGCCGCCAGGCGTAATGACGGGCAGAACCTCTATTCCCCGTTTCCTGCCTTCCGCCAGAATCGTGGCCAGACTATCCGCCGACGAAGCGTCGGAGACGTTCACGCGATAGGACTTCATGCCGAGGTCTTCGAGGTAGTCGAACTGACGCTCGATCGCGATGCCCGGATAGGCGGTGATGGGATGGCCGTTTGCCCCCCACAGAAGGTCGGCTGCGGCGGGCGAAGCCAAAGCCAGGAAGCAGGCGGCTGCAGTCAACATGGGTTTCAACATTGCGGCACCTTTGTTCTCAGCGATCGACACCCGTCGTCATCGCAGATCGAACACACCGAAATCGGCGTCGACCTGCACCATGAGTTCGAGGTATTTCCAGGCGATCCAACGCCAGGAATAACGGCTCGCGCGGATTTCCCCCTTGGATATCAGCCATTCACGCAAGGTCGGGGCGAGCATGAGCAGGCGAACCTTC
>JBQCHN010000366.1:0-2524 GCA_051954615.1 Mesorhizobium sp.
ATCATGCCGGTCGTCTCGGCCGTCTGCAGGAAAGCCACCTTGATGCGCTTCCAGTCCAGCGTTCCCTGTGCGACGCCGATCGCCAGCATGATCGCCGCCCCCACCGCAGCCCCTTCCGTCGGCGTGAACACTTCGCCGTAGATGCCGCCGACCACGATGATCGCCACCGCCGCCGCCGGTATGATGGCGAAGTCGAGGAGCAGGAAAACCAGGCCGACGATGCCGAGCAGAAGGGCGCCGACGGTGTTGGCATAGCCGACCGACCATAGACCTGTGGCCGCGATCACCGCTATCGCTCCCAATGGCCGCGCCCAGACCGGGCGGGGCGTCGCCTGCGGCGGCGCGATCTCCAGCGGCGGCGCCAGTTCGGGCTTTCGCCGCACGATGATGGCGATGGCGATGCAGTAGAAGGTGGCCGCCATCAGCCCGGGGATGAGCGCTGCCTGGAACAGCTTGGCGATGTTCTGCTCGGCGGTGATGGCATAGATCACCAGGATGACGGAAGGCGGGATCAGGATGCCCAGCGTGCCGCCGGCGGCGATGGTGCCGGTGCCGAAACCGGGATCGACCTTGGCGCGGCGCAGTTCCGGCAGCGCTGCCCGGCCGAAGGTGGCGGCGGTCGCCACCGAGGAGCCGCAGATGGCGCCGAAGCCGGTACAGGCGGCGATCACCGCCATCGGCATGCCGCCGCGCACGCGCCCCAGCCTTCGTTCCGCCGCACGGAACAGCGTCGAGGCCATGCCCGATCCCTCAGCGAGCGCGCCCATCAGAATGAACAGCGGGATGACCGAAAGCGTGTAGCTGGCGAACTGGCTGTAGGCGTTGACACGCAGGTAATAGATCAGTGCATGCGTGCCGTTGAGATACGCATAACCGGCGGAACCTACGGCCAGCATGGCGAGCGCGATCGGCATGCGGATGGCGATCAGCACCAGCATGGCGCCGAAGCCGAGCAGCGCGATGGAGAACCCGCTCATTCGCGCACCTCCGACGATGTATGCACCGCGGGCGGGAGCCGGTGGATGATTTTCAGGATCGCCGTCGCCACCGCGATCACGCAGGCGAGCCCGGCAAGCACGGAACAGAGCAGGTAGACCGGCCACACCGGCCAGGGGAGCTGGATCAGCGTCAGCCCGTTCGTGCGCGCATCCATGCCGCCGGCGAACAGGCCCCAGGCGAAGAAGCCGAGGAACGCCGCCAGCACCAGGTCCCACACACCGTCTATCGTCGCATTCACCCTGGCCGGCAGCTTGAGCGTGAAGGTGTCGACCGCGATATGGCCGCTGCGCGCCTGCGTCTGGCCGAGGAAGGCGAAGACGGATACGCCCACCGCGATCTCGACCATTTCGTAGTCGGCCGGGATCGGGCTGTTGAACAGCCAGCGACCGACGACGCTGACCGTCACCAGTGCGGCGGCCAGGCAGGTCAACGTGCCACCCGCCACGGCGAGCGCGGCGGCCAACCGGTCGATCCACCGCACGTCTGGCGCGCTGTCGGGGGCTGCCGGTGTTTCCATGGTCAACCCCCTGCCGCCTGCCAATCAGGGCGGCGTCGCCGCCGCCCGCTCCTGCTCGCCGTCACGCTGCTGGTCACGCCTTGCCGTATTTCGCGATCAGCTCCTGCGCGGTCTTGATCAGTGCGTCGCCGTCGAGCCCCTTGGCCTTGACGTCCTCGACCCATTTGACGTGGACCGGTTTGGTGGCCTCGATCCAGCGGGCTTTCTCTTCCTCGGAAATCGAGGAGACGACACCCTTGCCGTCGGCCTTGATCTTGTCGCCGACTTCCTTGCCGACGGTGTCCCACATTTCGCCGGCGAGGTTGGCAAAGTGCATGCCGCTCAGCTTGTCGAGGACGCCGCGCTGGTCGTCCGACAGGCGCTCGTAGCTGCCCTTGTTCATCGCCAGGAAGAAGGTCGTCGTGTAGAGCGTCGGCGAGCCGGGAATGGCGGTGTGGTACTTGGTCAGTTCGTCCACTTTGACCGAAGGCACCACCTCCCACGGGATGACGCAGCCGTCGATGGCGCGTTGCGCCAGCGCCTCGGGCACCTGCGGCACCGGCATGCCGACCGAAGTGGCGCCGAGCGCCGTCAGCGCCTCGCCGGCCAGCCGCGTCGGATTGCGCAGCTTGAGGCCCGCTAGGTCCTCCATCTTGGTGATTTCCTTGTTGGTGTGGATCAGCCCGGCATCGTGCGCCCAGAAACACAGGATCTTGGTGTCGGCCGTCTCCTTGGCGATATGCGTCTCGCCGAATTCCTGGCAGGCCGGCGCATTGGCCTTGGCCTCTGCCGCCGCCACGAAGGGCAGCTCGAACACCTCGGTGGAGGGGAAGCGACCGGGCGTGTTGCCGGGCAGCGTCCAGACGATGTCGACGACGCCGTTGGCAGCCTGATCGTAGAGCTGCGGCGGCTTGCCGCCGAGCTGCATGGCCGGGAAGATCTGGATCTTCAGCTTGCCCTGGCTCTCGTCTTCTATGGCTTTCGCCCAGGGCGTCAGAAGGCGGGCGTGCACGTTGGAGACCGGCGGCA
>JBQCHN010000367.1:0-8301 GCA_051954615.1 Mesorhizobium sp.
TCGCCCTGATAGGTCAGCGCGATCTCCGCGCCCTGGTCGACGCAAGCCTTGGCGATGCCCCAGGCAATCGAGCGATTGTTGGCGACGCCGAGAATGAGGCCGCGCTTGCCGGCCATCAGGCCCTGTCCACCCGCCATTTAAGCGTTCTCCGCGAGGTTGTCTGCTTTGCGACAGCCTATCGCACAGGCACACCGTGCCTTCAAGCTTCAAACGGTTGAAGGGCCATCAAGCCTCACATCGTCGAGACGCGATCAACCTTCGCCGCGCAGCAGCTTCTCCAGCGCTGCGTCGCCATGCTCCGGCAGCATGATGCGGACGTGGGCGTAAAGATCGCCATGACCGCCGGCCTTGAGCGGCAGGCCCCTGCCCTTGATGCGCAGTACCTTGTCGGAGCTCGACCAGGCCGGAACGTTGACCGCCACACGGCCTGCCGGCGTCTCGACCGCCACTTTGGCGCCAAGAACCGCATCCTTGAGCGGCACAGGGAGATCGGCGTGCAGGTCGCGGCCTTCCACCCGGTATCGACCGTGTGGACGCAGGCGCAGCGTCACCAGCGCGTCGCCCGGCTGACCGCCGAAGGGCGAGGCCTCGCCCTGCCCTTTCAGGCGGATCACCTGGCCGTCCTCGACATAGGTCGGCAGCTTGACCGCGATCTTGCGGCCACCCGGGAACACCGCCGTCACCTTGGGCGCGGTGGCAGCTTCCTCGACGGTGATGTCCAGCGTCACGTTGAGGTCGGAGCCGCCAGGTGCTGCCTGCTGCCGGCGCCCACCCGCCCCGGGCCGCTGCTGGTTGAAGGCGTCGCCGAAAATCTGGCTGAAGATGTCACCAGCCGCATCGCCACCGAAGGGATTGCCGCCACCCGGACCGCCGCCGCGGAATTCGAAATGGGCGCCGCCCGGCCCGTTGCCGGAACGGCGGAAACCGGCGAATGGATCGCCGCCGCCGGGCGCGCCTTCGAAACCGTGGAAGCGCGGCTTGCCGTCGGCATCGATCTCGCCGCGGTCGAAAGCTGCGCGCGCCTTCTCGTCGCCGAGGATCTCATAGGCCGTATTGGCCGCGGCAAAGCGATCCTTGGCCTTGGGATCGTCCGGGTTCTGGTCCGGATGATACTTCTTGGCCAGCTTGCGATAGGCCGATTTTATGTCCTTGGCCGAAGCGTTCTTCGCAACGCCCAGCACCTCGTAAGGGTCGCGCATGCCTGTTCTGCACCGTGGGTTCAAAAGTCCTTCCCTATATGCGCCCGCATAGGAAGAAATTCCAGTGCCGGTCGCCGCCGGGACGAACGAAATCAAAGCGCCTTGAACGTTTCGAGGCGCCAGGCGCCCTGGCCGGCGAGACAGGCCTCCCCCTCGAAGATGGCGACGCCGTCGAAGCTTTCGCGTGAACCGGTGAAGCTGCGGCACAGGCGGCCGTCCCGCCTCGCTTCGGTCAGCCGGGTTATCGTGCCGCGCGCGCCGGTGTCGGCATTGGCCCAGGCGATCTCCTTGCCGGCGACCTCCTCGACGTCGGCGGAGGAAACGGCGTTGCGGATGGTGGCCTGGTCCGCCTCGATGCCGCCCGATCCCGAAGCCTGATCGGCACTCACGCTGCTGGTTATCAGGGAGCGGTCCACGTCGACCTTTTCGAGGCTGAAGCCGCCGGCGCCGCAGCCGGCCAGGGCAAGGATACCCGCGGCCATGGCGATCCCGCGGCAACAGGCCGAAACGAAAAGTGCGGCTGGTCCGTTGTGTGGATCGTCGGGGAACGGTTTCAATGCGGTCGGATCATGGTCGAAAGCTTGCGGGCACGCGGCGATCGGCCCCCCCCCAAATGCCGAACCGGAATTTTATGAAACTATGAGCGAGACCGAGTTAACAACCGGTGACTTCACCGAACGAAGCGAGCCTTACAAGCTGTTCGCCGAATGGCTCGAGGACGCCACCGGCGCTGAGCCGAACGATCCGAACGCGGTCGCGCTGGCGAGCGTCGACGCGGACGGCCTGCCGGACGTGCGCATGGTGTTGCTCAAGGGGTTCGACGAGCGCGGTTTCGTCTTCTACACAAACTTCGAGAGCGCCAAGGGTCGCGAGATCCTCGGCTCGATGAAGGCGGCCATGTGCTTCCACTGGAAATCGTTGCGCCGGCAGGTGCGGGTACGCGGGCCGGTCGAAGTGGTCAGCGACGCGGAAGCCGACGCCTATTACGCCACGCGCCCGCGCGGCAGCCGCATCGGCGCCTGGGCCTCGAAGCAGTCGCGGCCGCTGGAAAGCCGCTTCGCGCTGGAAAAAGCGGTCGCCGAATACACCGCCCGCTACGCCATCGGCGACATTCCGCGGCCCAAGCACTGGTCAGGCTTCCGTATCCTGCCGCAGACGATCGAGTTCTGGCACAATGGGGCGTTCCGGTTGCATGACCGGATCGTGTTCTCACGCAAGGGCGACGGCGGCTGGGATAAGACGCGGCTTTACCCGTGAGGTGGAGATGAAGGCGCTGGAGGAGAAGGCGCAGGCGCTTTTCCAGGACTACAGCCGGCGCAGCAACGAGGCGTTGCGCGATCCTGCGCAGGCAGACATCGACGCGCTGGCCAGCGCCTTCGCGGATCATTTGGTCGGTGCCAGTCCGGCGGGCGTGATGGGCGCGGCAAAGGACAAGGCTTTTGCCGCGACGCTTCGGAAAGGCTTCGAAGCCTATCGTGCCATGGGCGGCACGCGCTTCGAGATCGTCCACCTTGCGGTCGAGCCGCTCGACGATTTCAACGTCATGGTCCGCGCCGACTGGGAGTTCGACTATGTCCGTCCGCGCGACAGCGTAAAAGGGACGATCGCCTTCCGTAACATCTATTTCGTCAACTTCGCCGGCGGCGAGCCAAAAATCTTCGCGTGGATCACCCCGGACGAGCAGCAGGCGATGAAGGACCACGGGCTGGCCTGAAGGCCGGCGCTTGCCGTGGCTCCGGGCACTCGCCGCTCGGAAAGCCAAACGCCGGCTTTTCATATGCCTCGCGGAACCTCCCTCACCCCTTCTTGCGGTTCATGAAGGCGACGAAGGCAGCACGCGCCTCGTCCGATTGCAGGCGCTCGCGGAACCGTTCCGCCTCCTCGCCGATGCGGGCGACCAGGTCCTCGCGCGAGCCGCGCATCAGGTCGCGGGCGATCTTCAGGGCCTGCGGCGGCTTGGCGGCGACGGTTTCGGCAGCGGCGAGCGTGGCCGCCTCCAACTCGTTCTCCGACACGACGGCATGGATCAGGCCGGCCGCTTTCGCCTGTTCCGCCGGCAAGCCTTCGCCCAGCCCCAGCATGGCAAAGGCCGCCTGACGGCCGAGGATCTGCGGCACCAGCAAGCTCGACCCCGCCTCCGGCACCAGTCCAAGATCGACGAAGGGCGTGCGGAAGGTGGTGCGCGGTGTGGCGAAGGTGAGGTCGCAATGCAGGTTCAGCGTCGTGCCGATGCCGACCGCGATGCCGTCGACACCCGACACCATCGGCTTCTCGGCCCTCGCCAGCATCATCAGGAAATCCCAGACCTCGTTGCCGCCTTCGCCGCCGGTCGCCACCGCCAGGAAGTCGGCAAGGTCGTTGCCGGCGCTGAACATGCCGGGCAGGCCGAGGAAGACGTGCACGCGCACGTCCGGATCGGCGTCGCCTTCGGCAAGAGCGGCGGCCATCGCGGCATACATGGCGCGCGTCAGCGCGTTCTTCTTATCGGGACGGTTCATGCGGATGGTCTGAACCGCGCCGCGGCGCTCGATGAGGATATGGTCGGTCATGCTGTTTCCCGTTGCGATCAGGCCGAGATGAGCGATTGGCCGGCGGCCGCAAGGCTCGCCGCGCCTCCCAGCACGCGGTCGGCCAGCGCCCGCGCCTCGCCGAGCAGGTTCTCGGCGAAGAAGCGGCAGAGCGCGATGCGGCCATCGGTTTCATCGGCAAGCGCGCCTTGCGCGATATAGGCACCGCCGGCGGCCAGCGAAATCAGCCTGAGATACGGCGTCGCCCCCGCCAGCGCCTCTTCCTGCCGGCCTTCGGTCAGCGCCGTCTGGAGAAAGCGGGTCGCCTCGGTGACGGCGGCCAGCGCCTTGTCCAGCCGCTCGGCTGTGCGGCCGAAGCCGTCGCGGTTGGAGTCGCGCACCGCGTCGGCGACCGCCTTCAATTCGGCGATGTAGCCGTGGACATGCTCTCCGCCTTCCAGCGGCAGCTTGCGGGTCACGAGGTCGATCGCCTGGATTCCGTTGGTGCCCTCGTAGATCGGCGCGATGCGCGCGTCGCGCAGATAGGCGGCTGCGCCCGTCTCCTCGATGAAGCCCATGCCGCCATGCACCTGCACGCCGAGCGAAGCGACATCGACACCGACATCGGTGGAGAACGCCTTAGCGAGCGGCGTCAGAAGATTGGCGCGCGCCTGCCAGTGGCCGCGCTCAGCCTCGGTGGAGGCAAGCCGGCCCATGTCGATGGCGTGGGCGCAATTGTAGGCAATCGCGCGCGCAGCCTGCGTCAGAGCCTTCATCGTCAGGAGATTGCGCTGCACGTCCGGGTGATGGACGATCGGCGCCATGCCCTGCCCTTCATAGCTCGCCGCCTTGCCCTGCCTGCGCTCATTGGCATAGGCAATCGCCTTCTGGGTGGCGGCCTCGGCCACGGCCACGCCCTGCATGCCGACGGCAAGGCGGGCGTTGTTCATCATGGTGAACATGCAGGCCAGCCCCTTGTTCTCTTCGCCGATCAGCCAGCCGACCGCGCCGGGCGTCTGGCCCCTGAAACCGTCGCCGTAGATCATGGTGCAGGTGGGCGAGGCATGGATGCCCAGCTTGTGCTCGATGCCGGAGCAGAACACGTCGTTGCGGACACCCGGCGCGCCCTCTTCTCCGACGATGAACTTCGGCACCAGGAACAGCGAGATGCCGCGCGTGCCGGCCGGTGCGTCCGGCAGCCGAGCCAGAACCAGATGCACGATGTTGTCGGTGAAATCGTGCTCGCCATAGGTGATGAAGATCTTCTGGCCGAAGATGCGGTAAGTGCCGTCGTCCGCCCGCTCGGCGCGCGCGCGCAGTGCCGCGAGGTCGGAGCCCGCCTGCGGCTCGGTCAGGTTCATGGTCGCCATCCACTCGCCCGACACGAGCTTCGCCAGGTATTTGTCCCTCAAGGCCGGAGAGGCATGCTTTTCCAGCGCCTCGATGGCGCCCATGGTCAGCGTCGGACCGATGCCGAAGGCCATTGAGGCCGAGTTCCACATTTCCAGCACCGCCATGGCGACGCTGGTCGGCAGCGCCTGGCCGCCGAATTCTTCCGGCCCGGACAGGCCGTTCCAGCCGCCCTCGACCCAGCGCCGATAGAGATCGCGCCAGCCGGGCGGCATGGTGACCTCGGCATCCTTCAGCACGGCGCCGACCTCGTCGCCGACCTTATAGAGCGGCGCCACTTCCTCACCGGCAAAGCGGCCGGCCTCCGACAGGATCGCATCGACGAGATCCTCGCCAAGATCGCCGAGCAGCCCGGCATCAATGGCCGGCTTCAGCCCGGCCACCTGCTTGAGCGTGAAGGCGATGTCCTCGAGCGGTGCCTTGTACATGCCTTCCTCCTCAAGCGGCGCCTGCCGGCGCGGCTCATCATAGATCGCGCCCGGTGCCAAAACCACTTTCTTTTTACGTAAACGTCAAACTTTGTCACGCGGATTTTGCAATCCGCGCGAGCGCGGTAGATAAGGATCGAAAGGAGCACGCCATGCTTGCCAGGCCGGAGACCCGCCGCTGCGTCGAATGCGGCCTCGCCTATGGAACCGATGCTTTCGGTTACCATGAAGGACGCATCGAGAACGGGCCGGCCTACTGGTCCGATCGCGGAATCCTGTGCTCGCCGGCCTGTTCGCTCGCCCACTACCGGCGCCGCAAGGCGGAAGGCACGCTGCCGACCACGCCGGCACCCGATCCTTTCGAGTTCGACCCGGCCTTTCGCCGTTAGGCGCATCGCAAGCGTTCGTTAACCATATCGCGCGCAGCATCCACCGATATTCAGCGGGGGTGCGGATTGAAGGGGTTCGCCCGACAGGTTTTGCGCATTGCGACGGCGGCGTTCTGCGGCGCGGTCGTCCTTGCTCGACCTGCCGCCGCCTCCGACTTCTCCGAGCCGTGGAAGAACCCCGACCGCGCGCTGGTCATCGACGCCTATGAGTACAATTCCATCGACTGGGCAGCACTTGCCGGCGACAAACGTATCGTCGCCTTCATCAACAAGGCGTCCGACGGCCTGCCGCCGCCCTATTCATGCTCGGGCGACGACACCCAGATCCGGCTCTGCAAGGCGTTGTGGAAACGCCATGCGGTGACACGCGAACTGTTCCAGACGCGGCGTACCGTCGCCAAGGCGCTCGGGCTGAAATGGGGTGCCTATCATCTCGCCCGCCCCGGCAACCCGGTCGAGCAGGCGGACAATTTCATCGATTTCGCCGACCCGGCTCCCGACGACCTTTTGGCGCTCGACATTGAGGACAACGATCCCGCGCAATGGATGTCGCTGGAGGACGCGGAAGAGTTCGTGCGTCAGGTGCATCGCCGCGTCGGCCGCTTTCCGTTGCTCTACACCAACGATTCCACCGCCCGCCACATCGCCGACAACCGCGGCCGCTACCGGCTGCTGTCGCGCCTGCCCTTGTGGTACGCACGCTACAAGCCGGAAATCGGCCTGCATTTCCCAAAGGGCCATTGGGAGAGCTACGCGCTGTGGCAGTTCTCCTCGCACAGCAATTGCGGCCGCATCCGCTGCCCCTATCGTGTCGCGGGCACGCCGGACGACATAGACGTCAACGTGGCCGCCATGAGCGCGGTGGAGCTCAGGGCGGCATGGCCGTTCGGCGGCCTGCTCGACGTGCCGCCCGACACGCTGCTCAGCGTGCCGATCCCGGTGTCGCGCGAGGATGGCCTTAAGGGCAACGTGACAATCGCCTATGCCGACGTCGCGCCGCTGCCGACGCTGGGTGAACTCTCCGCCGCACTCGTCAAGGGATGGAGGGGTTTTGTCGCCGGCTTCCACATGCCGGCGAACCAGCCGGCGCCTTACGCCAACGGCATGGCCGAATATGCAGCTGCGAAACAGGATGAGCGGCGGATGGTCCCCGTCGCCGAAGCCTTCCCGACGGCCGGCATAGATCCGGTCGTGACGGGAACGATCATACCCGCCCGACCGGTGCGGAAACCGGTCAGTGCCGCTCCCGTTCCACGGCGCGCCAACCTATGTCGCGGCGGCAAAAGCCCTGCGGCCAGTCGATGCGATCGACCGCGTCATAAGCCTTCTTCTGCGCATCGGCGACGGAAGCACCGGTAGCCGTGACATTGAGCACGCGCCCGCCATTGGCGACCAGCGCGCCGGCGTTGACGGCCGTGCCGGCATGGAAGATCTCGACGCCGTCGCGCGCGGCTTCGTCCAGGCCGCGAATGACGGAGCCTTTTTCCGGCGTCCCGGGATAGCCGGCAGCGGCCATCACCACCGTCAGCGCCGTCTCGTCCAGCCAGCGCACCGAGGTGTGAGCAAGCTGGCCGTCGGCGGCGGCGTTCAGAAGCACCAGCAGGTCGTCCTTCAGCCGCATCATCAGAACCTGGCATTCGGGATCGCCGAAGCGGACGTTGTATTCGATCAGTTTCGGCCCGTCGGCGGCAATCATCAGACCGGCGAACAGCACGCCGGAAAACGGCGTTCCCCGCGCCGCCATGCCGCGCATGGTCGGCTGGACGATCTCGTGCATGGTGCGCTCGACCATCTCCGGCGTCATCACCGGCGCCGGCGAATAGGCGCCCATGCCGCCGGTGTTGGGGCCGGTATCGCCGTCACCGACGCGCTTATGGTCCTGCGCCGTGCCGAAAGGCAGCGCGGTCGTGCCGTCGCACAGGCAAAAGAAGCTCGCTTCCTCGCCGACCAGCATCTCCTCCACCACGACCTCTGCGCCGGCACCGCCGAACGTGCCCTCGAAACAGGCTTCCAGCGCGGCGATTGCCTCGGCCTGCGTCATCGCCACCGTCACGCCCTTGCCGGCGGCCAGTCCGTCGGCCTTGACAACGATCGGCGCGCCGACCTTTTCGACATAGCCTTTCGCCGCTGCAAGCGTGTCGAAGCGGCCGTATGCGGCGGTCGGGATGCCGAACTCGGCGCAGAAATCCTTGGTGAAACCCTTCGAGCCTTCGAGCTGGGCCGCTGCCTTCGACGGGCCGAAGACGCGGATGCCAGCGGCGCGCAGGTCGTCGGCAAGGCCGGCGACCAGCGGCGCCTCCGGCCCGACGACGACGAGGTCGATGCCCTTCTCGCGGCAGAAGGAGGCGACAGCCGCGTGATCCGCGAC
>JBQCHN010000368.1:0-8143 GCA_051954615.1 Mesorhizobium sp.
GAAGGAGGAGGGTGGCCGTCACACGCCGTTCTTCACCAACTACCGTCCGCAGTTCTACTTCCGCACGACGGACGTGACGGGCATCGTCACCCTGCCGGCGGGCACCGAGATGGTGATGCCCGGCGACAACGTGTCGGTGGATGTCGAGCTGATCGTGCCGATCGCCATGGAAGACCGCCTGCGCTTCGCCATCCGCGAGGGCGGCCGTACCGTCGGCTCCGGCATCGTCGCCGCCATCGTCGAGTAAGAGAAAAAAGAGATCTGTCGCGGGCGGGGTAACGCCCGCGCCGCGCCAGAACAAGGAATGACGAGATGAACGGTCAGAATATCCGCATCCGACTTAAAGCGTTTGATCACCGCGTGCTGGATGCCTCGACGCGCGAGATCGTGTCGACCGCCAAGCGCACCGGCGCCAACGTGCGCGGCCCCATCCCGCTGCCGACCCGGATCGAGAAGTTCACGGTCAACCGCTCGCCCCACGTCGACAAGAAGAGCCGCGAGCAGTTCGAGATGCGCACCCACAAGCGCCTGCTCGACATCGTCGACCCGACCCCGCAGACGGTCGATGCGCTGATGAAGCTCGATCTTGCCGCCGGCGTCGACGTAGAGATCAAGCTCTAAAGAGCGGACACATGAGCCCGACGGCCAGCCCGGACGGCTCCTCTGGAAAACAAGCGCCTGCAGCGGCTTCGAGCCCGGCGGGAAGCTCTAAAGGAAGATGAACCGATGCGTTCAGGAGTGATTGCACAGAAGGTCGGGATGACCCGCATCTATAACGATGCCGGCGAGCACGTTCCCGTCACCGTTCTCCGCATGGAGAACTGCCAGGTCGTGGCCCAGCGCACGCAGGAGAAGAACGGCTACACCGCCGTCCAGCTCGGCGTCGGCCTGGCCAAGGTGAAGAACACGCCGAAGGCGATGCGCGGCCATTTCGCCACCGCCTCGGTCGAGCCGAAGGCGAAAGTCGCGGAGTTCCGCGTCTCCCCCGAGAACCTGCTCGACATCGGCGCCGAGATCACCGTCGATCACTTCGTCGCCGGCCAGAAGGTCGACGTCACCGGCACTTCGACCGGCAAGGGCTTCCAGGGCGTCATGAAGCGCCACAATTTCGGCGGCGGTCGCGCCACCCACGGTAACTCGCTGTCGCACCGCATCGCCGGTTCGACCGGCCAGCGCCAGGACCCCGGCAAGGTGTTCAAGGGCAAGAAGATGGCCGGCCACATGGGCAACGTGCGCGTCACCACGCAGAACGTCGAGGTCGTCTCCACCGATACCGATCGCGGCCTGATCCTGATCCGCGGCGCCGTTCCCGGCACCAAGGGCGCCTGGATCCTGGTCCGCGACGCCGTCAAGGTGCCGCTGCCGGCCAACGCGCCGAAGCCCGCGGCCATCCGCGCGGCCGGCAAGACCGAGGCTCCGGCCGCTGAAGGAGCGGAATAATGGACATCAAGATCACCACGCTCGCCGGCAAGGACGCTGGCAAGGTCAAGCTCTCGGATGAGATTTTCGGCCTCGACCCGCGCGAGGACATCCTGCAGCGCGTCGTGCGCTGGCAACTGGCCAAGAAGCAGCAGGGCACGCACCAGGCCAAGGGCCGCGCGGACATCGCCCGCACCGGCGCCAAGATGTACAAGCAGAAGGGCACCGGCCGCGCCCGTCACCATTCGGCGCGCGCTCCGCAGTTCCGCGGCGGCGGCAAGGCGCACGGCCCGGTGGCGCGCAGCCACGAGCACGACCTGCCCAAGAAGGTCCGCGCTCTCGGCCTCAAGCATGCGCTGTCGGCCAAGGCCAAGGCTGCCTCCATCATCGTCGTCGACGATCTGAAGCTCGCCGAGGCCAAGACCAAGGCGCTGGCGGCCAACTTCGCCACGCTCGGCCTCACCAACGCTCTGTTCATCGGCGGCGCCGAACTGGACCAGGGCTTCAAGAAGGCCGCTGCCAACATTCCGAACATCGACGTGCTGCCGATCCAGGGCATCAACGTCTACGATATCCTGCGCCGCGGCACGCTGGTCCTTTCGAAGGCCGCGATCGAGGCCCTCGAGGAGCGCTTCAAATGACCGACCTTCGTCATTACGATGTGATCGTCTCGCCGGCGATCACCGAAAAGTCGACCATGGCGTCCGAGCAGAACCAGGTGGTCTTCAACGTCGCCAAGAAGGCTTCCAAGCCCGAGATCAAGGCGGCCGTCGAGGCGCTGTTCGGTGTCAAGGTCACCGCCGTCAACACGCTGGTGCGCAAGGGCAAGGTCAAGCGCTTCCGCGGCACGATCGGCCGTCAGGGCGACGTCAAGAAGGCTGTCGTGACACTGGCCGACGGCCAGTCGATCGACGTCGCGACCGGTCTCTGAGCTAGGGCGCTGAGGACAAGAAAATGGCTTTGAAACATTTTAACCCGATCACGCCGAGCACCCGTCAGCTCGTCATCGTCGACCGCTCGGACCTCTACAAGGGCAAGCCCGTCAAGGGGCTGACCGAGGGCCTGACCAAGTCGGGCGGCCGCAACAACTACGGTCGCATCACGGCACGCTTCATCGGCGGCGGTCACAAGCGTTCGTACCGCATCATCGACTTCAAGCGCCGCAAGCTGGATGTCGTCGGCACCGTCGAGCGTATCGAATACGACCCCAACCGCACCGCCTTCATCGCGCTGATCAAGTACGAGGACGGCGAGCTGAACTACATCATCGCCCCGCAGCGTCTGCAGGCTGGTGACAAGGTTGTGGCCTCCATGGCCGCCGACGTGAAGCCGGGCAACGCGATGCCGCTGTCGGCCATGCCCGTCGGCACCATCGTCCACAACATCGAGCTGAAGCCCGGCAAGGGCGGCCAGGTCGCCCGTTCGGCGGGTGCCTACGCCCAGCTCGTCGGCCGCGATCAGGGCATGGCGATCCTGCGCCTCAACTCCGGTGAGCAGCGCATCGTCCACGGTTCGTGCTTCGCCACCATCGGCGCCGTCTCGAACCCCGATCACGGCAACATCAACGACGGCAAGGCCGGCCGCACCGTCTGGCGTGGCAAGCGCCCGCACAACCGCGGCGTCGTGATGAACCCTGTCGACCACCCGCACGGCGGCGGCGAAGGCCGCACCTCGGGCGGCCGCCACCCGGTCACTCCGTGGGGCAAGCCGACCAAGGGCAAGAAGACGCGGTCGAACAAGTCGACCGACAAGTTCATCGTGCGCTCGCGCCACGCGCGCAAGAGCTAAGAAGAGGTAGCTGAAGTGACTCGTTCAGTCTGGAAAGGCCCGTTCGTCGACGGCTATCTGCTGAAGAAGGCAGACAAGGTCCGTGATGGCGGCCGCAACGAAGTGATCAAGATGTGGAGCCGTCGCTCCACCATCCTGCCGCAGTTCGTCGGCCTCACCTTCGGCGTCTACAACGGCCAGAAGCATGTCCCGGTCTCGGTGAACGAGGACATGGTCGGCCACAAGTTCGGTGAGTTCGCCCCGACCCGTACCTACTACGGCCACGGCGCGGACAAGAAGGCAAAGAGGAAGTAACGATGGGCAAGGCCAAAGCACCGCGCAAGCTCGCCGACAATGAGGCGCGCGCGGTCCTGCGCACGATCCGCATCAGCCCGCAGAAGCTGAACCTGGTTGCCGCCATGATCCGCGGCAAGAAGGTAGCGGCTGCGCTGAGCGACCTCGAATTCTCGCGCAAGCGCATCTCCGGTACCGTCAAGAAGACGCTGGAGTCGGCGATCGCCAACGCCGAGAACAATCATGACCTCGACGTCGACGCGCTGGTCGTGGCCGAGGCCTATGTCGGCAAGTCGATCGTCATGAAGCGCTTCCACGCTCGTGGCCGCGGTCGCGCCAGCCGTATCGAAAAGCCGTTTTCGCACCTCACGATCGTTGTTCGTGAAGTCGAGGAAAAAGGGGAGGCCGCCTGATGGGCCAGAAAATCAATCCGATCGGGCTGCGCCTCGGCATCAACCGCACCTGGGATTCGCGCTGGTACGCCAATACCGGCGAGTACGGCAAGCTGCTGCACGAGGACCTCAAGATCCGCGAGTATCTTGAGAAGGAACTCAAGCAGGCCGCGATCTCGAAGATCGTCATCGAGCGTCCGCACAAGAAGTGCCGCGTCACCATCCATGCGGCGCGTCCGGGCCTGATCATCGGCAAGAAGGGCGCCGACATCGAGAAGCTGCGCAAGAAGCTGACCGAGATGACGAAGTCCGAGACCCACCTCAACATCGTCGAGGTGCGCAAGCCGGAGACCGACGCCACGCTGATCGCCCAGTCGATCGCCCAGCAGCTCGAGCGCCGTATCGCTTTCCGCCGCGCCATGAAGCGCGCCGTGCAGTCGGCCATGCGCCTGGGTGCCGAGGGCATCCGTATCAACTGCGCCGGCCGTCTCGGCGGCGCCGAGATTGCGCGCATGGAGTGGTATCGCGAAGGTCGCGTTCCGCTGCACACGCTGCGCGCCGATGTCGACTACGGCACGGCCGAGGCACACACCGCCTACGGCATCTGCGGCGTCAAGGTCTGGGTGTTCAAGGGCGAGATCCTGGAGCACGACCCGATGGCTTCGGAGCGCCGCGCCACCGAGGGCGATCACGCCGGCGAGCGTTCGGGCGCACGCCGTCGCGAGAACGCCTGAGCATAGAGAGAATTTGGAGCAAGTAAGATGCTGCAGCCAAAGCGCACAAAGTTCCGCAAGCAGTTCAAGGGCCGCATCCACGGTACCGCCAAGGGCGGCACCAACCTGGATTTCGGCGGCTTCGGGCTGAAGGCGCTGGAGCCGAACCGCGTCACCGCGCGCGAGATCGAGGCGGCCCGCCGTGCGATCACGCGTGAGATGAAGCGCGCCGGCCGTGTTTGGATCCGGGTGTTCCCGGACGTTCCGGTCACTTCGAAGCCGACCGAAGTCCGCATGGGCAAGGGCAAGGGCGCGATCGACTACTGGGCCTGCCGCGTCAAGCCCGGCCGCATCATGTTCGAGATCGACGGCGTGCCGGAAGACATTGCCCGCGAGGCCCTGCGCCTCGGCGCCGCCAAGCTGTCGGTCCGCACGCGCTTCGTACAGCGCATCGCCGAATAAGGACGCCGAAGATGAAAGTCGAAGAACTCCGCTCGAAGACGCAGGACCAGCTCTCGGACGATCTGGCGGCCCTCAAGAAGGAGCAGTTCAACCTGCGCTTCCAGAAGGCCACCGGCCAGCTCGAGAAGACCGCGCGCGTCAAGCAGGTCCGCAAGGACATCGCCCGCATCAAGACCATCGCTGCCGAGAAGGCAGCGGCCAAGAAGGCTTAAGGATAAGACCATGCCGAAGCGCATCCTGCAGGGCACCGTCGTCAGCGACAAGAACGAGAAGACCGTCGTGGTCAAGGTCGAGCGTCGCTTCACCCACCCGGTGATGAAGAAGACCGTGCGTATGTCGAAGAAGTACAAGGCGCACGACGAGAACAACGCCCACAAGGTCGGCGATACCGTGTTCATTCAGGAATCGGCGCCGATCTCGAAGGACAAGCGCTGGGTGGTCGTCACCGCCGAGCAGGCCGAACAGGCCTAGGCGTAACGAACGAATTTTGGACAGACCGGGGAAGGGCGATGCGCCCGTCCCGATAGAAAAGAAGAAGGCGGCCAGTCATGATTCAGATGCAAACTAACCTGGACGTTGCCGACAATTCCGGCGCGCGCCGTGTCATGTGCATCAAGGTGCTGGGCGGCTCGAAGCGGAAGTATGCCTCCGTCGGCGACATCATCGTGGTGTCGATCAAGGAAGCCATTCCGCGCGGCCGCGTGAAGAAGGGCGACGTGATGAAGGCCGTGGTGGTTCGTACCGCCAAGGACATCCGCCGCCCCGACGGCAGCGTGATCCGTTTCGACAAGAACGCGGCCGTTCTCGTCGACAACAAGAAAGAGCCGGTGGGCACGCGTATCTTCGGCCCGGTTCCGCGCGAGCTTCGCGCCAAGAACCACATGAAGATCATCTCGCTGGCCCCCGAAGTGCTGTAAGGAGCCGGACAAATGCAGAAGATCCGTAAGGGCGACAAGGTCGTCGTGCTTTCCGGCAAGGACAAGGGCCGCTCCGGCGAAGTCGTGTCCGTGCAGCCGAAGGAAGACACCGCGATCGTTCGCGGCATCAACATCGTGGTTCGCCACCAGCGCCAGACCCAGTCGCAGGAAGGCGGCCTCATTCGCAAGGAAGCGCCGATCCATCTTTCGAACCTCGCCGTAGCCGATCCCAAGGACGGCAAGCCGACCCGCGTCGGCTTCAAGTTCGAGAAGGACGGCAAGAAGGTGCGCTTCGCCAAGCGCTCGGGAGAAACGATCAATGGCTAAGGCAGCGCAGGCAGAAGCCAACAACACGCCGCGCCTGAAGAAGGTCTACAAAGAGACCATCCGCAAGGCGCTGCAGGAGCAGTTCAAGTACGACAACGAGATGCAGATCCCGCGTCTCGACAAGATCGTGCTGAACATGGGCGTCGGCGAAGCGACGGGCGATTCCAAGAAGCCCACGGTCGCCGCCGAGGACCTGTCGCAGATCGCCGGCCAGAAGGCCGTCGTGACCCGCGCGCGCAAGTCCATCGCCACCTTCAAGGTGCGCGAGCACATGCCGATCGGCACCAAGGTGACCCTGCGCGCCGAGCGCATGTACGAGTTCCTCGACCGCCTGGTCAACATCGCGCTGCCGCGCGTTCGCGACTTCCGCGGCCTGAACCCGAAGAGCTTCGACGGCCGTGGCAACTACGCCATGGGCATCAAGGAGCACATCGTGTTCCCGGAGATCAACTACGACAAGGTCGATCAGATCTGGGGCATGGACATCATCGTTTGTACGACTGCGAAGACGGACGACGAGGCCAGGGCTTTGCTCAAGGCCTTCAACTTCCCCTTCCGCCAGTAACGGCAGCGAGCAAAGGAAAAATCTGAAATGGCAAAGACCAGCTCAGTCGAAAAGAACAACCGGCGGCGCAAGCTCGTCGCCCAGTACGCTGCCAAGCGTGCGGCGCTCAAGGCCATCGTCATGGACCAGTCCAAGCCGATGGACGAGCGCTTCCGCGCCCAGTTGAAGCTTTCGGCGCTGCCGCGCAACTCGGCCAAGATCCGCATCCGCAACCGTTGCGAAGTGACCGGCCGTCCGCGCGCCTACTATCGCAAGCTCGGCCTGTCGCGTATCGCGCTTCGCGATCTGGGCAATACCGGGCAGGTTCCGGGCCTGGTCAAGTCGAGCTGGTAAGGAGGACACGATATGTCATTGAGCGATCCTCTCGGCGATATGCTGACCCGCATCCGCAACGCCTACGGCCGTAAGAAGTCGAGCGTTTCGACCCCGGCCTCGCGTCTGCGCGCCCGCGTTCTCGACGTGCTGAAGGCGGAAGGCTACATCCGCGACTACAGCCAGACCGATTTCGACAACGGCAAGTCCGAGATCGAGATCGAGCTGAAGTATTTCGACGGCAATCCGGTGGTGCGCGAGATTTCCCGCGTCTCCAAGCCGGGCCGCCGCGTCTATGTTTCGGCCAAGTCCATCCCGCACGTCGCCAACGGCCTCGGCATCGCCATCCTTTCGACGCCGAAGGGCGTGATGGCCGATCATGAGGCCCGCGAGCAGAACGTCGGCGGCGAAGTGCTCTGCCAGATCGTCTGATCTCGAAGAGCGAACTGTAAGAAGCGAGGAGACGAAGATGTCTCGTATTGGAAAGAAACCCGTCGCGGTGCCGCAGGGCGTGACCGCTTCGGTGAACGGCCAGACCGTCTCGGCCAAGGGGCCGAAGGGCGAGCTGAAGTTCGTCGTCAACGACGAGGTTCTGGTGAAGCTGGAGGATGGCAACATCTCCGTCCAGCCGCGTGACGATTCCAAGGGCGCGCGCTCCAAGTGGGGCATGTCGCGCACGCAGATCGTCAACATCCTGACCGGCGTGAAGGACGGCTTCGAAAAGAAGCTCGAGATCACCGGCGTCGGCTATCGCGCCGCCATGCAGGGCAAGGACCTGCAGCTCGCGCTCGGCTTCTCGCACGACGTCGTCTACAAGACGCCGGCCGGCATCACCATCTCGACGCCGAAGCCGACCGAGATCAGCGTCGTCGGCATCGACAAGCAGCAGGTCGGCCAGGTCGCCGCCGAGATCCGCGAATACCGCGGTCCCGAGCCCTACAAGGGCAAGGGCGTGCGCTATGCCGGCGAGCGCAT
>JBQCHN010000369.1:0-9276 GCA_051954615.1 Mesorhizobium sp.
TCTTCTCGCCGGCGGCATGGCCGACATTCTCGACTACAAGACCGGCTCCTACCCCTCCAAGGGGCAGGCGCATACGCTGCTGTCGCCGCAGCTTGCGCTGGAAGGCGCGCTTCTCAAGCGCGGCGCTTTCGCCGAACTCGGCGCGCGCGAGCCGGCCGACCTTGCCTTCGTGCGCCTGAAGGCGAACGGCGAGGTCGTGCAGGAATCGATTCTCGAATACAACCGCAAGCCACGCAGTGCCGCCGACCTCTCCGAGGAAGCCTGGGCACGACTGGAAAAGCTGCTCGTCCACTATCAGAGCCCCGCGACCGGCTACCTATCGCGGGCGCTGCCGTTCCGCGAAGGCGAGCCCGGCGGCGACTACGACCATCTCGCCCGCGTGCTGGAATGGTCGGCCGGCGGCGAAGGTGACGATCCGGGGGGCGAGGAATGAAGCGCCGCTACCCCATTCCGACCGATACTGCCCGCAGCCAGGCGCAGGCCGCCGATCCCGCCACCTCGGCCTGGGTGTCGGCCAATGCCGGCTCGGGCAAGACGCACGTGCTTGCGCAACGCGTCATCCGCCTTTTGCTTGCCGGCACCGACCCGTCACGGATTCTCTGCCTCACCTATACGCGCGCGGCGGCGGCCAATATGGCGAACCGCGTTTTTTCCACCCTGTCGGAGTGGACGGCGCTGCCCGACGCGGAACTCGCGGAGCGCATAACCGCATTGGAAGGAAAGCAGCCGGGCTCGACCACCATGCGGCGGGCGCGACGGCTGTTCGCCGAGGCGCTCGAGACGCCCGGCGGACTGAAGATCCAGACCATCCACGCCTTCTGCGAATGGGTGCTGCACCAATTCCCGCTGGAAGCCAACATCGCCGCCCATTTCGAGATGCTCGACCCGCAGATGGAGGCCGCCCTTTTCGCCGCCACCCGTCGCGACATGATCTCGGGCGCGGGAGCCGCCGACGGCGGCGAGCTGGCGGAAGCCTTCGCCACGGTGCTGGAGCGGGGCGGCGAGGCGGGGCTGGACGCACTGCTTGGCGAGATCGTGCGCAAGCGCGACGGCTTGCGCGCCTTCATCGGTCAGGTCGGTGGCGACGGCAGCGGTTTTGTCGCGCTGTTCGACGCCTTCGGCTTCGCGCCGGGCGAGACGCCCGCCGTGATCGCCGCCGGGCTGTGGCCGCTGCCGGGATTTGCGCCGGCCTATCTGGAAACGCTGGCGCTCGCCTGCCGGCAGCTGGGCGCCGCGCGCACGCAGGACAGCCTCGTCACGGACGCCCAAACCGCCTTTGCCGAGGCCGACCCGCTGCGTCGGCTCGGCCTGCTGGCGAAAGCGTTTCTCGGCGGCAAGGGGGAGCC
Organism: Mesorhizobium sp.; assembly: GCA_051954615.1. Lineage (GTDB taxonomy): Bacteria > Pseudomonadota > Alphaproteobacteria > Rhizobiales > Rhizobiaceae > Mesorhizobium. The sequence goes on from JBQCHN010000369.1 coordinate 1,347, forward strand.
CTACAAGCCGGGCTGGCTGTTCGGTAAGGCGCTGCTCGGCCAGATGCCGGACTTGCCCGAGCGTTATCTGGAGGCGGCGGAGTCAATCATGGCGACCGCCGACCGGGTGGCGCTGCTGTCCATGCTGGAGGGCACGCGCGCGGCACTCACCGTCGCGGACTGGCTGATCGCCCGCTACGAGCAGGTCAAGCGTGGCCGCGGTTTCCTCGACTTCAATGACCTGATCACCCGCACCGTCGGCCTGCTTGCCCGCGCCGACGCAGGGCCCTGGGTGCAATACAAGCTCGACCAGGGCATCGACCACATCCTGCTCGACGAGGCGCAGGACACCAGCCCCGATCAATGGGAAGTGGTCAAGCGGCTGGCCGGAGACTTCTTTGCCGGCATGGGCGCACGCGAGGGCGTTGCCCGCACGATCTTCGCCGTCGGCGACGAGAAACAATCGATCTATTCCTTCCAGGGCGCGGCGCCGGACTCCTTCCATGAGAGCCGCACGCTGTTTGCCGCCAATGCGCGCGGGGGCGGGGCCGCCTTCGCCGACCTGAAGCTCACCTGGTCGTTCCGCTCCTCCGGCGATGTGCTCGGTGCGGTGGACCGTGTCTTCACCGATCCGGCGGTACGGCGCGGCATCAGCCACGACCCCGACCCGCTCGACCACAAGCCGATCCGCAACGACGCGGCGGGCTATGTCGAGGTCTGGCCGTCGCTCGGCGCCGAGCAGGTGGAGGAACCGGACGACTGGACGCTGCCGGTCAACCACGCCAGTGCGCCGGCCGTGCGTCTCGCCGAGATGATCGCCGCCACCATCCGCCACTGGCTGCGGACGGGCGAGACGCTCGAGGGCAAGGGGCGGAAGCTGACGGCCGGCGATGTCGTGGTGCTGGTGAGGAAGCGCGACCGCTTCGTCCATGCGCTGGCCAAGAGTCTCAAGGAAAAGAACATTCCCGTCGCCGGTGCTGACCGGCTGTCGCTGCCCGCCCATATCGCCGTGCAGGACCTGATCGCGGTCGGCCGCTTCCTGTTGCAGCCGCATGACGACCTGTCGCTGGCGGCGGTGCTGCGCTCGCCGATCTTCGACGTGTCGGAGGGAACCCTGTTCGATCTCGCAAGTGGGCGGGAACGCGGCGTTTCGCTGATCGATTCGCTCAGCAAGAAAGCCAGTTCCGATGCGGCGCTTTCTGCCGTCGCCGCCCAACTCGACGGCTGGGCCAACGAGGCGGCGTTCCGGCCGGTGTTCGAGTTCTACGCCGGCCTCTTGGCGCGCGATGGCGTGCGCCGCAAGATGATCGCGCGGCTGGGGCCGGAGGCCGGCGACATCCTCGACGAGTTCCTCAACTTCGCGCTGGCCGAGGAGCGCACCGGCCTGCCCGGGCTGGACGCTTTCCTATCGACGCTGGAGAACGCCGGCCCCGAGATCAAGCGCGAGATGGACCAGACACGCGACGAGGTGCGCATCATGACCGTGCATGCCGCCAAGGGGCTGGAGGCGCCAGTGGTGTTCCTGGTCGACAGCGGCGCCGCGCCCTTCAGCGACCAGCACCTGCCGCGCCTGATGCCCTTCGATCCGCCGGCCGGCGCCGAATGGCGCGGCAAGGGCTATCTGTGGCGCTCGGCCTCCGATGTCGCCAACGGCTTTTCGCGCGGCGCCGCCGAACGGGCAAGACAGCTGGCCGACGACGAATACCGCCGCCTGCTCTATGTCGGCATGACGCGTGCCGAGGATCGGCTGATCGTCGCCGGCTACCACGGCAAGCGCGAACCTTCCGACGCGACATGGCACGCGCTGGTTTGGCGAGCGCTGATCGACGCGCCGGAAACCGGGGAATTGCCGCACCCGGTGACCGGCGAGTCGGTGCATCGCTTCCGCGCCACTGCCCTGCCTCCACTCGTCGGCGAGGCTGAGACGGCGGACCACGCACCGGCGGATTTCGGCCCGGTGCCGGCGACGCTCTTCAAACCGTTACCCGAACTCGAGGACTTGCCGAAACCACTGTCGCCGTCCGGCGCCTCGGCGCTGGTCGAAGCGGAAAAGGAGCCGGTGGCCGACCCGCGTTCGCCGGTGCTGGACGCCGAAGTCGAGCCGGGTTTCGCCGTGCAGCGCGGGCTGGCCGTTCACAAGCTGTTGCAGATGCTCCCCGGCCTTGCCAACGAGACGCGTATAGACGCCGCCCGGCGCTATCTGGAGCGTGCTGGTGCCGGCTGGCCGGAGATCGAGCGCGACAAGGCGCTGGCCGCCGTCGGGGCGATCCTGACAGACCGACGCTTCGCACCGCTGTTTGCGCTCGGCTCACGCGCCGAGGTCTCGGTCGTCGGCACCATCGACCTCAAGGGCAAGTCGCGCGCGGTCGCCGGCAAGATCGACCGACTCGCGGTCACCGGCTCCGACGTCATGATCGTCGATTTCAAGACCAACCGCCCGGCGCCGGCGGCGCTTGAGGCCGTCCCGTCCGCATACATCCTCCAGCTTGCGCTCTACAGGGCGCTGCTGAAACCGCTTTATCCCGGCAAGGCGGTGCGCGCGGCGCTGCTGTTCACCGAGGCGCCCGGCCTGATCGAACTGCCGGAAGAGGCGATGGATGCGGCGCTTGCCCGACTCACCGGCTCGTGACACAAGACCTGCTCGGATTTGCTTGAAGAACGGCACCGCAACCACCACATCTGGCAGAACTGTCCAACCCGAAAGGATTCCTCCATGGCCACCGTCAAGGTCGACAACAGCAACTTCCGTACCGACGTGCTCGAGGCCAAGGAGCCCGTCGTGGTCGATTTCTGGGCGGAGTGGTGCGGTCCCTGCAAGATGATCGGCCCGTCGCTGGAAGAGATCGCCACCGAGCTCAGCGGCAAGGTCAAGGTCGCCAAGCTGAACATCGACGAGAACCCGGAACTCGCCGCGCAGTTCGGCGTGCGCTCCATCCCGACGCTGATGATCTTCAAGGGCGGCGAAGTGGCCGACATCAAGGTCGGCGCAGCGCCGAAGACTGCCCTGTCGCACTGGATCGGCGGCGCCGTCGCCTGATCCGTCGCCTGCTTTCTTGAAAAGCCCGGCCGATGCGCCGGGCTTTTTTGTTTGGCGAACGCCTGCTGGCGGGATCGAAACCTGGCCCGTGGTCCTGACGACGGCTCAAGCGGTCGTCTTTGTTCGTCCCAAAGGAGAGTTCGCCATGACGACAGAAGCCAAAGCAACAGTCTTCGTCGACAACGACCGTGTCGTCGTCACCGAATGGCGCTTCGCGCCCGGCGCCAGCACAGGCTGGCATCGCCACGGCCACGACTATGTCGTGGTGCCACTGATGGACGGCAAGCTGAAAATCGTCGGCAAGGATGGCGAGAACGTCTTCGACATGAAGGGCGGCGTGCCGTATTTCCGCAACGAAGGCGTCGAGCACGACGTCATCAACGCCACCGACGGCGAATACGCCTTCATCGAGATCGAACTGAAGTAGAGCTTGCTCCATGCCGCTTTCCGGCGGCGGCTACGGCGGTGAGGCGCGATGAGCCTCGCCGCCCTGGCTGCCTTTCTGTTCATTGCCGGCGTCGCCGCCTATGTGCAGACCATCACCGGCTTCGCCTTCGGCCTCGTCATGATGGGGCTGATCGCGCTTGTCGGCCTGCTGCCGCTTCCCGATGCCGCCGCCATGGTGGGCCTGCTGACATTGGTCAACGCCACGCAGATGATGCTCCACGGCGGCCGGCACCACGTCGTCCGGCATCTGCTGCGCCTGGTCCTGTCCGCCAGCCTGCCGACACTGGTCGTCGGCTATTTTCTGCTGGAGTGGCTGGCCGATACCCGCGCCGACGCGCTGAAGGTCGTGCTCGGCGTCATCATCATGGCCTCCAGCCTGCAACTGGCTGTGCAGCGCAAGGCGCTGCCACGGCAATCGTCGGACGCCAGCTTCGTCGGCTTCGGCATCATATCGGGCGTCATGGGCGGTCTGTTCTCGACCGGCGGGCCGCCGCTCGTCTACCACTTCTATCGTCAGCCGATGCCGACCGCCCAGATCCGCGAGACGCTCGTCGCCGCCTTCGGGGCAGCGCAGGTGGTGCGCCTGTCGCTGGTGGCGCTGAGCGGCAACATCCCGCCACCTTCGACACTGGCCGGCGTGGCGGCCGTGCCGGTCGTCATGGGCATGACCTATGCCGCGCGCCGCTGGCCGCCGCCGCTGTCGGCGGCGGCGTTGAAGGTCGTCGTCTTCGTGCTCCTGTTCCTGTCCGGCGTCTCTTTGGCCCTGCCGGCGGCGCTTCGCCTGCTCGGCGGCTGAGAAACGATTTCCAATCCTACACCGGCGGCGTACCGTTCTCGGCCAATACCGCGCCGGCCAGATAGAGCGAACCGCCGATCAGGATGCGCGGCGGCGCCTCGTCCTCGCCCAGCGTATCGGTGAGCAGCATGAGCGCGGCCGCAACCGAACTGACCGGCTCGGCCGACAATCCAGCTTTCGCGGCGCGCACCGCCAGCTCGTCGTTCGGCACGCTGGATTCGCTCATCGACACGGGCACGGTATAGACGTGCCGGACCAGCCCCTTGAAGGCGGCGAAATAGCCGGCCTGATCCTTGGTGTTGATCATGCCGGCGATCATGTAGAGCGGCCGCGGGTTCTTCTCCTCCTGCTCGGCCAGCGCTTCGGCCACCACCATGCCGGCGCCCGGATTGTGGCCCCCATCGAGCCAGATATCGGCACCCGCAGGCGCCAGATTGACGAGCCTTCCTTGGGTGAGCCGCTGCATGCGGCCCGGCCAGGCGACCGTCGTCATCGCCCGGTCGGCGGTGCCTTGGCCGATGTCGAAGCCGGCCGCCTTGACGGCCGCGATTGCCGCCGCCGCATTGGCGAACTGGTGCCGGCCGGGCAGGCGCGGCGGCGACAGGTCCATCAGCCCGTCCTCATCCTGGTAGACCATGCGGCCGTTCTCGCCATGGGCGAGGAAATCCTGGCCGTAGACGGAGAGCGGACAGCCAAGCCGCTCGGCGGTTTCGACGAGCACGTCGCGCGCGGCGTCGAACTCCTGCTGGCCGATGACGGCCGGACAGCCGCGCTTGAGAATGCCGGCCTTCTCCGCCGCGATCAGTTCGACACGGTCGCCGAGATAGGCTTCGTGGTCGAGCGAGATCGGCATGACGACGGAGACAGCCGGCCGCTTGATGACGTTGGTGGCGTCGAAACGGCCGCCCAGGCCCACCTCCATGATCACGGCATCCGCCGGATGCTCGGAGAACAGGACGAAGCCGACGGCCGTCAGGATCTCGAAGACGGTGATCATCTGGCCGGCATTGGCCTCGGCGACGCGGTGGATGGCCTCGGCGAAGACATGATCCTCGACCAGCCGGCCGCCGCCGGGCGCGGCCAGCCGATAGCGCTCGTGCCAATGGACGAGATGCGGCGAGGTATGGACATGAACGCTGTAACCAGCCGCCTCCAGCAGCGCGCGCGAGAAGGCGGCGCAGGAACCCTTGCCGTTGGTGCCGGCGATGTGGACGACCGGCGGCAACCTGTCCTGCGGGTTGCCGAGCCTGTCGAGCAGGCGCGAAACCCGCTCCAGCGACAGGTCGAACCCCTTCGGGTGCAGCGCCATCAGGCGCTCGATTTCGCGGTCGGCGGAAAGGGTGGTCATGGAATGTTTCCTGACGTCCGTCTCCCGAAAGCGAGGACCGGTTTCGGGACGAAGACGGGCGTAAATCAAATCTAGGGCTTGCGGATCGAATCCGGAAGATCGCGACACGCTTTAAGCGTGACCGAGTAGGCGCGCCGTCGCCGTTGCGGCAGGCCGTGTCCCAATCAGGCCGGAGGACGCGGCGCTTCCGGCTTGGCCACCGCCGGCGGCAGGATTTCGGGCTCCGCCGGCTTTTCCTCGACCGGCACCTTCATCAGGAGCTTGAGCAGGTTGGCGACCGTCTTCTTCATCTCCAGCCGCGAGACGACCATGTCGACCATGCCGTGCTCCATCAGGTACTCGGCGCGCTGGAAGCCGTCCGGCAGCTTCTCGCGAATGGTCTGCTCGATGACGCGCGGGCCGGCGAAACCGATCAGCGCGCCAGGCTCGGCGATGTGGACGTCGCCCAGCATGGCATAGGAAGCGGTGACGCCGCCGGTGGTCGGGTTGGTGAGCACGACGATATAGGGCAGGCCGGCCTCCTTCAGCCGGTCGACAGCGACGGTGGTGCGCGGCAGCTGCATGAGGGACAGGATGCCTTCCTGCATGCGCGCGCCGCCGGAGGCGGCGAACAGGATGAGCGGCCGCTTGCGCTTCACCGCCGTCTCGAAGGCATGGACGATCGCCTCGCCGGCCGCCATGCCGAGCGAGCCGCCCATGAAGGCGAAGTCCTGCACGGTGACGACGACCGGCAGGCCGTCGATCGCGCCGGTGGCGTTGAGGATGGCGTCCTCGAGACTGGTCTTGGCCTTGGCCTCCTTGAGACGATCGGTATAGCGCTTCTCGTCGCGGAACTTCAGCGGATCCTGCGCCACCTTGGGGTTCTCGATGACCTCGTACTTGCCGTCGTCGAAGAAGAACTTCAGCCGCTCCTTCGCCGAAATCTTCATGTGATGGCCCGAGGACGGGATGACGAACTGGTTCTCCTCCAGATCCTTATGGAAGACCATCTCGCCGGATTCGGGGTCCTTCACCCACAGGTTCTCCGGCACGTCGCGCCGGCCGAGCATGGAATTGATGCGCGGGCGGACGAAATTGGTGATCCAGTTCATGGCTGAACTCCTGTCTTTCGCAGGCAAGTAGGAAAACTATTCGGCGGCAGCAAGGCGGGCTTGCCGCACGCCCTGCGCCAGTCCGCCGACCAGCGTGGCGACAGCCTCGGCCGGGTCGGCGACCTTTTCGCCCTTCGGTCCCAGCACGTTGGCAACCGCATTGACGATCGCCGTGCCGACGACGACGCCGTCTGCCGAAGCGCCGATGAGCCGCGCCTGCTCTGCCGTTTTGACGCCGAAGCCGACGCAGACCGGCAGCATCGTGTGCCCCTTGATGCGCTTGACCGCCTCACCCACCTTGGCGGTGTCGGCCAGCGCCGAGCCGGTGATGCCGGTCATCGAGACGTAATAGACGAAGCCGGACGTGTTCTCCAGAACCTTGGGCAGACGCCTGTCGTCCGTGGTCGGCGTGGCGAGGCGGATGAAGTTGATGCCGGCCTTGAGCGCCGGGATGCAGAGTTCCTCGTCCATCTCCGGCGGCAGGTCGACGACGATCAACCCGTCGACGCCGGAGGCCTTGGCGTCAGTGAGGAAGCGTTCGACGCCGTGATTGTAGATCGGATTGTAATAGCCCATCAAAACGATCGGCGTGTCGTTGTCTTCCTTGCGGAAGTCGGCTGCCATCGCCAGGGTCTTGACGAGCGTCTGGCCGCTCTTCAGCGCGCGCAGACCGGCGGCCTGGATCGCCGGGCCGTCGGCCATCGGATCGGAGAAGGGCATGCCGAGTTCGATGACGTCGGCGCCCGCCTTCGGCAGCGCCTTCATGATCGACAGCGAGGTGGCGTAGTCGGGATCGCCGCCCATGAAATAGGTGACGAGTGCCGGCCGGCCCTCGGCCTTCAGTTTCGCCATGCGGCGGTCGATGCGGGTATCCGTCACGATCAAATCTCCATGCCCATCATGCCGGCAACGGTGTGCACGTCCTTGTCGCCGCGACCGGAGAGATTGACGATGACGATCTCGTCCTTGCCCATCGCCGGCGCGATCTTCATTGCCTGGGCGATGGCGTGCGCCGATTCCAGCGCCGGGATGATGCCTTCCACCTTGGTGCAGAGCTGGAAGGCTTCCAGCGCCTCGTCGTCGAGGATCGGCACATAGTCGACGCGACCGGAATCACGCAGCCACGAATGTTCGGGGCCGACGCCGGGATAATCGAGGCCAGCCGAAATGGAGTGGCCGTCAAGGATCTGGCCGTCCTCGTTCTGCAGAAGATAGGTGCGGTTGCCGTGCAG
>JBQCHN010000370.1:0-3274 GCA_051954615.1 Mesorhizobium sp.
TGACCATGTCCGCATCGTCGGCTCCGACGGAGAGCACAACGTCTGGGATTTCTCGCAGACGCAGCTCGTCGGCATCGAAGGCATCTATACGGGCGGCGGCGATGACAGCGTCGTCGGTTCGGCCGGCAACGATCTCATCGACGGCGGCACCGGCAACGACGTGCTGAGAGGCGGCACCGGCGACGACGTGATCTATGGCGGCATCGGCAACGATACGCTCTACGGCGATGCCGGCAACGACACGCTTTATGGCGGAGCCGGGCTCAACCATCTCACCGGCGGCGACGGACACGACACGTTCGTCATCGACCCGTCTGCGATGAGCGAGATGAACATGGTCGACGTCATCAGCGACTTCAACGCGTCGGAAGACGTCCTCGACCTGTCCGACCTGCTTGCCAACCTGCCTGGCGGCGTGCCTGCGCCGACCAGCGCGGCGGAAGCGGCCAGCATGATCAGCGTCTCTGTCTCCGGTGGGGCCGCGCACGTCTCGGTCGATACCGATGGAGCCGGCGGCGCCGGACCCGTCGAGGTCGCCTCGCTGACCGGCGTCGGCAGCGGAACGGTGATCTCGATCCTCTACGACGAGCACCAGGCGCCTCATACGCCGGTGGCATGACAATGATCGGCCGGGGCGTTTCGCCCCGGCTTTCGCTTTCGGATTTGACGGGAATGGAGGATGAACGATGAACAATCGTCTGGTAGCGGCATGCGGTGCTATTCTTCTGGCCCTGGGGCCTGCCGGTGCGGCAGACATGATCGGCGGCTATGCGGATTATTCCTGCCCGGTCGCCGGCGCCTCGCTGGTCTCGTCCGAAAGCGACGTGGCCCTCCGCGAGGATGTCGCGCGCCGCATGAACGAGGCCATCGCCGTGTCGCATGACGAGCGCTGGATCCATTCCACCCGGCCGGTGTTCCGCTGGGCGCAGCAGGCCACCTATGCCTGCGGCAAGGCTTATGGCTATCTGAAGTCGAGCTATCGCGACGAGCAGAACCTGGAAAACTGCGGTTGCGCCTACAGCCGCATGGTCGGCTATATGCGCTGACGGACGGCCCGGCCACCTTCCGAGGTGTTCCCGTGAAGCCTGCGCACCCGAAAGCGACGGTCGGATGACGGCGGAACTCGACGATGGCGAAGTCGGCTTCGCCCGATGGAGCCGGCCGGGAACGTGCGATCGCTCATTGACAAAGGCAGGCATCTCCCCTCATGCCAGGGGCGGGCAGATGGGAGGCGATCAATGAGAATGGGGTATCCGCAAGCCGGCCGGTTGCTGGCGGCGGTTCTGATGCTGGCCGTTGCCGGGTGCCAGTCGGACAAGGCGGCCGACGTATTGGATCCTGCCGCGGTCGTGCCCACCGAACAGGGCGCGTCGCTTTCCAGCACCGCCAGCATCGGCACCGGGGCGGCAAAGGTCGCGGTGCTGTTGCCGTTCTCGGCGAACGGCGCCGATACCGCCGATGCACGCGATATCCACGATGGCGTCGCGCTTGCCATGGACGACCTCGGCAAGGACAGGCTGACGATCAATTTCGTTGACACCCCGGCCGAATCCGAGAAGGCGCGGACCGTTGCGCTCAAGGCCATGGCCGCTGGCGCCGCCGCTGTGGTCGGGCCCTTCAGGGCGGGTGCTGCCGCCGGTGTCGCAGCCATCCGGGGCGGGCAGCATGCGCCGATCTTCCTGATGAACGATGCGGCCAAGGGCGCCGGCGGCGTCTACACCGTCCCGCTCGATGCGACCACCAGCATCGCCACCGCGGTCGATGCCCTGGCGCGCAAGGGATCCCGCAATTTCGTGCTCATACTGCCCGAGGGCAAAAGCGCACCGGCGGTCGAGCGGGCCGTCGATTTCGCGGCGGCCAACCATGGCGGCCGGCTGGCCGCCAAGGCCCGCTATTCCGGCCAGGCTTCCGTGCAGGCGGCCGTCGATACCGTCTTCGCCGTCATGGCCGAGCCGGACGCGGTTGTTATCGACGGCGGCGATCTTTCAGGAGCGGTCGTCGACGCGGTGCGGGCGAAACGGCGCGCTGTTCCGATCATCATTGCGAACAACTACCGCGATGCCGCCAATCCCAGCCTCGAAGGGGCGCTGGTGGCGGATATCGACCGGCGCGAGATGGGTTCCGTGTCAGGGCGCTACCAGGCCCGTTTCGGCCGCCCGATGGCGCCGCGTGCCGCCTATGCCTACGATGTCGTGGCGCTGCTCGCGGGAGTCGAAGGCGCCATCGGCGTCAAGGGGATCGTGCCGCCGATCATCGAGAGCGGCCAGGGATACCGTGGCACGACGGGTCTCTTCCGCTTCCGCCCCGACGGCCGCGTCGAGCGGCTGTTGCCGCTCTATCGGCTGAAGAAGGGGCAACTCGTTGAAATCGCGGCGGCGGCGAAGAAGTTCTGATGGAAAAACCACCGGCCGGGCGTCGCGTCGTTCAGGCGGCCGGCTCGAATTTCAGCGCCACGCCGTTGATGCAATAGCGCAGGCCGGTCGGCGGCGGGCCGTCCGGGAAGACGTGGCCGAGATGGCTGCCGCAGGTGGCGCAATGGACTTCGGTACGCACCATGCCGTGGCTGCGGTCCGTCGTCGTCTCGACCGAACCGGGAACCGGATCGTTGAAGCTCGGCCAGCCGGTGCCGCTCTCGAACTTCAGCGTGGCCTCGAAGAGCGCACTGTCGCAGCCGGCGCAATGGAAGGCGCCCGCGCGGTGTTCGTGCAGCAGCGCGCAGCTTCCCGGCCGCTCGGTGCCGTGGCCACGCATGACGGCGTATTGTTCCGGCGTCAGCAGGGCGCGCCATTCGGCGTCGGTGCGGGTCACGGGATAGGTGTGGGTGTCCATGCTTGTCTCCTGCCTTTGCGGCTTGTTGTTGGCTGCGTCGGTTACTTCGCCTCAACATAGGCATTTGTTACGACGCTCGCCACTTCTTCAATGCCGCCTCGACAGTTCCTTCGTCGCCGCTTCCAGCCCGGCCAGCGTCAGCGCATACATGCGGCCGGCGAAGAGTTCGCGCACCATGCCGATCGAATGCGTGTAGCCCCAGTATTTTTCCGGCGTCGGGTTAAGCCAGACGGCATGCGGCCACTGGTCGAGCACGCGGGTAAGCCAGACCGCTCCGGCCTCCTTGTTCCAGTGTTCGACCGAACCGCCCGGCGTGGCGATCTCGTAGGGGCTCATCGAGGCATCGCCGACGAAGACGACCTTGTAGTCCGGTCCGTATTTGTTGAGCACGTCGAAGGTCGGCAGCGTCTCGGAAAGGCGGCGGCGGTTGTCCTTCCATACGCCT
>JBQCHN010000371.1:0-3152 GCA_051954615.1 Mesorhizobium sp.
TCCTCGTGCAGGACTTTCGTGCGGCCGCCGTCGCTGGCGTCGATGCTGGTCAGCCGGAAGCCGTTGATCGCGCCCTGGCTGTTGCAGGTTTCCATGCCGGGCAGGTTGTTGAGAGCGACTTCCTCCAGCCGGAATTCCAGCAGCGGGTCGATGGCGGGGAAGACCGGCCGCGGGTTGACGACCATGCGGTGTGGATCGGCCGAAAGTTCGGTGATCGCGTTGAACCCGGCCGTGAAGCCGCGATTGGCTGCGAGTTCGTCTTCCTTGACGATCGCTTCGCCCTTGGCGCGCGCCTCTTTGCGGACGTCGGCCAGCGAGGCATTCTCGTCGTCCAGCCGCACCTTGACCGGCGTGCCCTTCACGAAAGTGTCGCTCGCCGTATCGACGTAGTAGCGGTTGGCATAGGGAAAGCCGGACCCGTCCTGCACGCCGTATTCCTCGAAGGCGAAGACGCCGCCGTCCTTGGAGAAGCCGAGGATTTCCAGTTGCGCGGCATCGCCGGCAAGGGCAGGGGCTGCCGATAGCGCGACCATGGCGGCGGCGAACAGGGCGGGTCGTATTTCCATGGAATCCCTCGCTTTGCCTTCATGATGGCAGGAGGCGGGCGGCTGTGCATCAGAAATATCGCTGCGGAGAAGCATCCAAACGGCCGGTCGGCCGTTTTGCGTTCCTGCCCAAACGGAGAACCACCATGAACAGCAATATCCGCGAACATATGGAAGTGATCGGTGCCGACGGCGTGCATATCGGCACCGTCGACAGGATGGAGGGCGACCGCATCAAGCTGACCAAGGCCGACAGCGGCATGGGCTCGCACAAGGGGCATCACCACTATATTCCGGCGAGCCTCGTGGCCGGCGTCGAGGGCGACAGGGTGCGCCTGTCGTCGAACGCCGATGTTGCCGTGGACGAGTTCGAAGAGGAAGAGGGCGACCCGACGTGAGGCCCTGACGCCGAACGAAGATCAGCCGTGGCGCTGCGACCACGTCGGCGTGAGGTCGCCGGAAGCCGGCGTGGCGGCGAAGACGCCGCGCGCGATGGCTCTCGCCATGGTTGCGCCGGCGGCGGCATAGAGGTCGATCGCTTCGTCGGGCGACGGGGCGATGCCGCTGGCCCCCGTCGCCAACGCAAAGACGAGGTCGCCGTCCATCGGCGTGTGCGCCGGCCACAGCGCCCGCGCGAAGCCGTCATGTGCCGAAATCGCCAGCCGCTTGGCGGCCGCCTTGGTCAGCACCGCGTCGGTGGCGATGACCGCGATGGTGGTGCTGGCCATCTCCTGGCGGATTTTCAGCCGGATCGCCGTGGCGTCCGCCGGCTGCACCGCCGGCAGGCCGAGCCCGCCGAACTCCGTGCCGATCTCGAAAGGGGCTGCCCAGAAGTGTCGGCTCGATCCGACAGTCGCTGAGCCGACCGCGTTGACGGCGACCAACGCGCCGAGGGTTATGCCGCTGGCGAGCGCCGTAGAGGCCGAGCCGAGGCCGCCTTTCAGGCCTGCAACCAGCGCGCCTGTCCCGGCGCCGGCGCTGCCCAGCGAAAAGGCGCTAGCGGCGGCTTGCACGGCCGCATAGCCGAGTTCGCGATAGGGCGGGTAGCGGCCCCAGTCCTTGTCGCCGCCGTTGATGAGGTCGAACAGGATCGCCGCCGGCACGATGGGGATGTGGTGACCGCCGACCTCGAAGCCGATGCCCTTTTCCCGCAAGGCCGCCTGCACCCCTGAGGCGGCGTCGAGGCCGAACGCCGACCCACCCGAAAGCACGACGGCGTTGACGGCTTCCACCGTATTGTGCGGCTCCAGCAGGTCGGTTTCGCGCGTGCCCGGCGCGCCGCCGAGAACCTGCACGGAAGCGACGGCCGGCTTCTCGCACAGAACGGCGGTGACACCGGATTTCAGCTTGGCGTCCTCGGCGTTGCCGACCTTGAGGCCCGCGACGTCGGTGATGAGGTTCTTCGGCCCGGTGCGGAACATTACTGATTTTCCGGTTGCGGCAACGGCACAAAAGTTCCGCCTTCGAAGCGGAAGGCGCGGTAGGGGTTCTGTGTCAGGTCGCCCTTGGCGTCGAAACGGATTGACCCGATGGCGGTGGCGAAATCCTGGCCGCCAAGCACATCGGCCAAGGGGCGTCCAGCCGCCTGCGCCGCCGCCTTGACGATTTGTACGGCGGCATAGGCGGGCAGGGCATAGCCTTCCGGGATGACGTCGGCGGCGCTGAAGGCTGCAAGCGTATTCCCATCCGCCACCTGTGCCCATTCGGGTTCGGCGATCATCAGCGTGCCGTCCGCATAGGGCACGTCGGACGGTGCAGCGCGCAGCGCCTCGCCGCCGGCGATGGTGATGCCGGCGTCCAGCTTGCCCGCGTCGCGCCCGAGAATGGCGACGTCGTCGCCGTCGCCGCCGACGAAGACCTGTTCGGCCCCCGCCTTCTTCAGCCGGCCGGCAAGACCGATCTGGTTGTCCATGTCGGGACGATAGGTGTCGATGAAGACAGGTTTCAGCGCCGCCTGCTCGGCCGCGTTGCGCACCGTCTCGGCCAGTTCGCGGCCGTAGATGGTGCCATCGTCGACGATGGCGAAAGGCTGCGCGCGCCACAGCCTTGTCAGGATCGCGGCGGCGGCGTTGCGCTCGTCGTCGCCGCGCGGCGCCAGCCGGAACACCGGCCAGCCGGTCTTTTCGCGCCGGTCGGTGAGGCTTTCGGTCCTGACACCGACGGTGATGACCGGAATGCCGGCGTCCTTGAGGATGGGCAGAGCGGCCTCGATCGATTCCGTGCACAGGAAACCGACGACGGCGGCGACCTTTTCGGCCGCGAACTGCCGGGCCGCCGCAGCCCCGCCTTCTGCCGTGCAGGCATCGTCGGCGGTATTGACCTGCACCGCCAGCGCCCTGGCGGCGACAGCGGCGCCAGCCTCGACCTGGCGGCCTAGCGGCGTGGACGGTCCCGACAAGGACGCTGCCACGCCGATGGCAAGTTCCTGCGCGCGGGCAGGACCGCTCCAGGCGAGGGCGGCAGCGACGGCAAGGCTGGCGGCGGTTATGCGCATACCTGTCAGAAAAGCTTCCCTTTGCCGGCTGAGGCCGGTTTTCCGCGCCAGTCGTATAGGCCCGCCCTTGGCTTCGCAACTCGCGAAAAGGCCACAAGCCGCTTTAACGCTTC
>JBQCHN010000372.1:0-18042 GCA_051954615.1 Mesorhizobium sp.
TCCTGCTCCCGTCGATTGTCGCGATATGGTGACACCGGGAGTGGTATCGAAGGCGGAAAGTTCACCGAAGCTTAACCAAATCGGGTTGAATCGATATAGTCGCGCCACACATCCGCCATTCCCTTGGCGAGATCGTAGAGCCGGCGGAACGGGATCCGGCAGAATGCCGGAGAGGGTGATCCATGAAGGTTTTCTGGAAGACGAGCGTGCTTGTGCCCGCGACCGCGCTGGCCGCGACGCTGGCGCTGGGCGCGCCGCAGGCGGGTGCGCAGACCTTCCTCGATATGCTGTTCGGAGGTCCGGTGCGGCACGAAAAGCCGCTCAAGGGGGAATTTCCGCCGCCGCCGAAGCGGGCGCCCAAGGTCGCTCCAGCCCGGATCTCGGCGCCCAGCTACAACACCTACAAGCCCGACCGGCTGGTGCGCGTCGATTTCGCGGCACTGGCCACGCCGCAGACGACCGGAGCGACAACCGCCGACGCCACCCCGCAGGACGCCGCGTTCCAGCCGCAGCCGGACGGCGCCGCGTTCCGCCAGGCGCTGGCGGGACTGGACGGCTACGAGCTGTTCGCCGAGTCGGGCATCGCCAAGGCGCTGGTTTCTTATTACTCCGCCAACCCGGACTTCATCTGGGTGACGGGCACGGAGCCGAACGCGCGCGCCGCCGAGGCGCTTCGCGTCCTCAACGACGCGGCGAGCTACGGCCTTTCGCCTGCCGACTACACGGTGGACCTTCCGCCCGCGGCACAGACGGCCGGCGATGCCGCCGCGCGCGCCAACGAGCTGATTCGCTTCGAGATGGCGCTGTCGGCGCGGGTGCTGCGCTACATCCACGATGCCCAGGATGGCCGCATCGACCCCAACCGGATTTCTTCCGGCTACTACGATTTCCCGGACAAGCCGCTCGACATGGCGGCGACGCTCCAGGCGCTTTCCCATACCACGGAGGTGCAGACCTACCTCGAATCGCGCCATCCGCAGAACCCGGAATACCAGGCGCTGCGCACCGAGCTCGAAGGGCTGCGCGCCAGCGAGGAGAACGAGATCGTCGTCGACCCGAAGCTGCTGCTGAAGCCGGGCGAGACGAGCGCCGAGCTGCCGAAGCTCTTGACGCTGATCGCGCGCGATCTCGACGACGACATGGGCGGCGCCTATGGCGAGACCTTGTCGCGGCTTGTGGGCAGCGAAACCTACGCTCCCGAACTGGTGCCCGTCATCGAGGCCGCACAGAAGAAGGCCGGCCTGAAACCCGACGGCGTCATCGGCCCGCGCACGGTGGAGGCGCTGGCCGGCAGCTCGAAGGCCGACCGGCTGGCCAAGGTGCAGTATGCGCTGGAGGAACTGCGCTGGATGCCCTCCGACCTCGGCAGTCCGCGCGTCTTCATCAACCAGCCTGCCTTCACAGCGTCCTACATCGAAGGCGGCGAGGAAAAGCTCAAGATGCGCGCCGTCATCGGCAAGGTGACCAACCAGACGGCGTTCTTCTACGACACCATCAAGACCGTGAACTACCATCCCTATTGGGGCGTGCCGCAGTCCATCATCGTCAACGAGATGCTGCCCAAGCTGCGCTCCGATCCCGGCTATCTGGACCGCGCCGGCTACGAGGTGACCGATTCGCGCGGCAAGCGCATCCCGTCCTCGGCGATCAACTGGGGTGCCTACGGCGCCAAGGTTCCCTACAACGTGCGCCAGCAGCCGGGCGAGGCCAACGCCTTGGGCGAACTGAAGATCCTGTTCCCCAACAAGTTCGCCATCTACATGCACGACACGCCGCAGAAGTCCTTCTTCAAACGGGACACGCGCGCCTTCAGCCATGGCTGCGTGCGGCTGGAGGACCCGCGCGGCATGGCGGCCGCCGTGCTCGGCAAGAGCGTCGATTACGTCGCCGACAAGCTGAAGGGCGGGCATTCGGAGGAGAAGGTGACGCGCAACGTGCCCGTCTACGTCGCTTATTTCACCGCATGGCCGACCATGTCGGGCAAGGTGGAATATTTTCCGGACGTCTACGGCCGCGACGCGAAGCTTCAGCAGGCCATCGACGCCACCGCGGAGGTGCGCGCGCCGACGAGCTGAGAGCCCGTTTCGAAATTCGCTCCCGCGAGCCGCCGGACGGCTGCAGGAACAGAATTTCCGGACCGGCTCTGAGGTGTTGACTTAAGGAGCTGCCCTCCCTTATATCGCGGCGCGCTTCGGCCTTCGGGCTGCGGGCGGGCGATTAGCTCAGCGGGAGAGCACACCCTTCACACGGGTGGGGTCGTAGGTTCAATCCCTACATCGCCCACCATTCTTCTTTCGCTTCTTACCGAGTTGTGATCGTCCGGCGGGCCGCAAGGCACGACAAGCCGCCTCCGATCGGCTATCATCCTTCCTGTTCAGCAAGTGGCAGCCTCGGGCGGCCACCGTGGCGGTGACCGTCCCCGCAGCAACGGGAGGATGGTTATGGCCAGCTTTCATGTCATGGCGGACGCGCGCGGCATGCGTGTTCAGCCCGTCGTGCGTCGCATTCATGTCGCCGATCTCTGGGACGCGCTCCGGCTGGGAGCCCAGGATTTCTGGGCCAAGCCCTCGCATTACGTGTTCCTTTGCCTGATCTACCCGATCGTCGGCCTGATCCTGACCCAGTGGTCGACGGGCTCGAACGCCATCCATCTCGTCTATCCGCTGATGACCGGCTTCGCGTTGGTTGGCCCATTCGCCGCGATCGGCCTTTACGAGATCAGCCGGCGGCGCGAACTCGGCATGAATTCGAACTGGCACCATGCGCTGGACGTACGCCATTCGCCGGCGTTGCCGTCGATCGCCGTCATCGGCGCCTTGCTGGTGGTGCTGTTCCTGTTGTGGCTGTTCACCGCGCAATCCATCTACACGAACCTGTACGGCGATACCGCGCCGGCTTCGATGACGGGCTTCCTCAACGAGGTTCTGACGACGGAGCGCGGCTGGCGGCTGATGCTGTTCGGCAATGCCGCCGGGCTCGTCTTCGCCATCGTGGTGCTGGCGACGACCGTTGTCGCCTTTCCCCTCATGCTCGACCGCGATGTCGGCGCCGTCGCGGCGATAGAGACGTCGGCGCGGGCGGTGATCGCCAATCCGGGGCCGATGGTGGTCTGGGGGCTGACCGTCGCCGTCCTGCTGGTGATCGGCTCCATACCGCTGTTCGCCGGGCTGGCGGTCGTCGTGCCGATCCTCGGCCACGCCACCTGGCATCTTTATCGCAAGGTGGTCGAGCCGGAACGCGGCCAGCCCGTCCGGCGGCCGATGTAGGCTAGGACGAGCAAAAAGGCCGGCCCGTTCAACCGGACCGGCCTCGGATGGCTAAATGCCGTCCTGCGTCGTCAGCCGACGATGCGCAGGTTGGAAAGCTCGTCGGCGATCTCCTTGAATTTTTCGGAGAGATCGGCGCCGGTGGCGTTCCAGTAGAGTTTCGCCGGCTTCGACGGGTCGCCCGGATCCTTGCGGTAGCGGGACTCGGAGGCGCACGACTTCAGGCCGTCGATCTGCGCCTGCGCCGCCGCCCGGTCGCTGGCGTTGGAGATCTTGCTCGGATCGATGTCCAGTGACACCGTCATGATGAGGATCTTGGAAGCCTTGGCGTTCGCGCACAACGTGGCCATCTGGTCGTTCATGGCCTTGGTGTAGTTGTCGTTGCTGAAGGTCCCGCTTCCGCTTTTCGTGACCGTGTTGCCGGTGTTGAGAAACATGCGGGGTGAATATTTGCTGTCGGCGTTGTAGGGCGCCATGAAGCCGTAGTCGGCATAGGTGGATTTGACGCCGGCGTTGTCGCTCCAGCCGAGAGAGCCCGGCGTGTAGTAGGTGTTGGCGCCGTCGGTCAGCACGATGACGACCTTGTCGTTGCCCTTTTCCGTTTCCGGCCGGCCCTCCGTGAACGGCGCCCCGCTGGAGACGACGCGCCAGCCCCAGGCCATGCCGCTGCCGACGCTGGTGGCCCCCGACGGCTGCATGGCGTCTATGGCGTCCTTGACCTTTTTCATGCCGTCGACGTTGGTGACATCCGTGAGGGGCGTGATCGGTTGTGTGGAGCAGCTTTTACTCGGACCCTCATCCAATCCAGGCTTTTTGGTCCCATAGGCTCCGACGTAGCCGATGGTCGAAATATCGAAATATTTCGGCATGTAAGCCTGCCGCTGCGCGGCGTTGTAGTCCCTGGATGACACCACCTCGTCCCAGTAGTGGTTGTAGTCGCCGCTTATCTGGTCGGGCGCGAACATCGGCACGAACAAGCTGGCCGGATCGTAGATGCTCGCCGGCGCGTCGTTGACGTCGTAGGGGCTGGGGCGCTGCTCAACGCACCCTTGCCAGGACGTATAGGGAGCTTTGTTCTTCTTGGCGCTGTCGGTGTAGTACTTCATTTCCTTGTAGAGGGTGAAGCGCGTCACTTTCTCGTTTTGCTGGGTTCCCCAGTCGCTGCCCTTCTTTACGAACATGCCGGTCGTAGGATCCTTGACGACCCGGCGATTGCTCTTGTTGTTGCTGTAGGCAAAGCTGTCCCAATTGAAATTCTCATGATGGATCGGCGACAGGCCGTCCATGTCCATCCAGGGCTGGCCTTCTTTATCGGAACCGATGTTGACGGAAGCCGCGAACGGCACGAGCCCGAAGCGGACGGGCTCGGCGACCTGCTTGACCAGCGCGGCCTGTCCCGCCAGCGTGTCGATCAACTGCTTGGCTGCAGCTTTCAGGAGGTCGATGCGCTTCTTGCCCGAGCCGGTACCGTAATAGTCCATGGAGCCGGAATTATCGAGCACGAGCGCGACCTCGACCGTGTTCTTGAGCTGGATTTCGGAGCTTGCGCTGAACGTGAGCGCCTTGCTGCTCTTGCCGATGAGCATGGCGGCCGTGGGGAGGAAATAGGGATCGTATGTCAGGTTGGCGGTCAGTTTCAGCGTACCGCCGCCGGTATTGTTCGTCGGCAGGAGCACGTTCAGCGTGACGTTGGACGGAGAGACGGCACTGAGGTTGGCCATGAAGAAATCGTTGGCGTAGCTGACCGCCTGCGCGTCCGTGGCGCCTGACGAGATGTAGCGCGCCGTGGCGATGCCGGCGGCGTCGAGCGCGTTCAGCGTATCCTGCTTTTCACGCACCATCTCGGTGTAATCGACCGCCAGCGCCACGCTGCCCATAATGGGAATCATGGCGATGACCGTCATCATCGCAAAGTTGCCCCGCCGATCTTTCCAGAAACTCCGCAACATGAACTTGATCCCGCCACCCACACGATGGCGGCAAGATCGCAGAAAACCTTAAATTTCAGGTTCCTGAAATGCCGGCAAAGCTGAACTCGCCGTTGCATCTTCGTTAACCCTGTCCGGTGCGGCCCGCCACGGGCCGGTTCGGCGAGTATCGCGCTATGCGGGGCGAAAGCTGGTGACAGGATGGAAAGCTTCGGTTAATTCGTGCTGCCGGCCGTCCGCCGGCATTATCCGGAAGCATGGCGCATGGGACGCGGTATGGCGCAGTTGCCCGAAACGATCGGTTCTCTCGATGCGCTCAGCCCCCGCTATGCGGCGCTGCTGTGCGACGTGTGGGGCGTGGTCCACAACGGCGAGACGCATTTCCCGGCCGCCGCCGCGGCCTTGCAGCGCGCGCGAGAGACCGGGCTGGCGGTCGTGCTCGTCACCAATTCGCCGCGGCGCAGTGACGACGTGATTGCGCAGATCCGCGCCATCGGCCTTCCGACTGAGGCCTTCGACCGCGTCGTCAGTTCCGGCGACGTCACCCGCGACCTGATCGCCCACGGTCCGCGCATGGTGCTGCATATCGGTCCGGACCGGGATTTCAGCCTCTATGACGGGCTCGATGTCGAACTGGTTGAGGAGTTCGAGGCGCAGGCCGCCGTCTGCACCGGCCTCTACGACGACGAAACCGAGACGCCGGAAGACTATCGCGACCTGCTCATGCGGTTGCGGGCGAGGAACCTGCCGTTCATCTGCGCCAACCCCGATATCGCCGTGGAACGGGGCGAGCGGCTGATCTGGTGCGCCGGCGCCATTACCCGCGACTATGCTCAGCTCGGCGGCCGCACCCTTATCGCCGGCAAGCCGCATGCGCCGATCTACGACGTTGCGCTGAGGGTGGCCGGCGAGGTGCTCGGCCGCGAGCTTGCGCGCAGCGAGGTGCTGGCGATCGGCGACGGCATGATGACGGATGTGAAGGGCGCCGCCGACAACGGCTTCGACGTGCTCTACGTCTCCGGCGGCCTGCATGCGCGCGAATACGGCGAGCCGCTGGCGCCCGATCCCGCGCGCCTTGCCGCCTTCCTGGAAACGCATGGCGGCTACCGGCCGGTGGCGATCATGCCGAGGCTGCGGTAGGCGTCCATGGCAGGCTCGTTCATGCACCTTCCGGCTGACGCGCCGCTGCCGCAGCACCTGCGCGGCGGGGTCGTGGCCATCGGCAATTTCGACGGCGTCCATCGCGGCCACCAGGCGGTGCTAGGCCGCGCGCTGGAGGAGGCGACGCGGCGCGGGGTGCCCGCTTTGGTGCTGACCTTCGAGCCGCATCCGCGAAAAGTGTTCCGGCCGGACCAGCCGCTGTTCGTGCTGACGCCGCCGCCGATGAAGGCCCGGCTGCTCTCGCTGCTCGGCTTCGACGCCATGGTCGAGCAGACGTTCACGCGCGCCTTCGCCGCGCAGTCGCCCGAGACCTTCATCACCGACGTGCTGGAGCGGTGTCTCGGCGTCACCCATGTCGTCACCGGCTTCGATTTCCATTTCGGCAAGGACCGCCAGGGCGGGCCGGCCTATCTCATGGAAGCGGGCGAGCGGCACGGCTTCGGCGTGACGCTGGTGGACGCTTTCCGCGACGAGGGCACGGACGTGATTTCGTCCAGCCGCATCCGCAAGCTGCTCACCGAAGGAGACGTGGCCGAGGCCGCCGGCCTGCTGGGTTACCGCTTCACCGTCGAGGCCGAGGTCGTCGGCGGCCAGCAGCTTGGCCGCACGCTCGGCTTTCCGACCGCGAACATGGCGCTGCCCGCCGACACGGCCTTGCGGCACGGCATCTATGCGGTGCGCTTCCGCCGCGCCGACGGCACGCTGCACGACGGCGTAGCCAACTTCGGCCGCCGCCCGACCGTCGACGACAACGGCGCGCCGCTTCTGGAAACCTTCGTGTTCGATTTCTCCGGCGATCTCTATGGCGAGACGTGCGCGGTGTCGCTGTTCGGCTGGCTGCGCGGCGAAGTGAAGTTCGACGGGCTGGATGCGCTGGTCGCCCAGATAAAGCGCGATGACGCGGAAGCGCGGGCGCTGCTTTCCGGCGTGCGCCCGCTGTCGGAACTCGACGGGAAAATTACCTTCTAGGCTGCCTTCTTCAACGCCAGGCCGAAGGCGATGAACGTCCAGCCCTGGAACACCAGGTCGATGGCCAGGAACAGGCCGAGCACCCACAGGCTGTTGACCGGCCAGTGCATGGCGATGACCAGGCCGGCCAGCGCTGTGACCACGCCGGCGGTGACGATCCAGCCCGAACCCTTTTCCGACCAGTGCTGGTAGCCGACCCAGGCCCTGAGCAGCCCCGCCGCGATCAACGCGACCGCCAGCAGGAATGTGAACACCGCCGAGGCGAGCAGGGGATTGTAGAAGGCGAAGAAGCCGGCCACGGCATAGAGCAGGCCGGACAGGAACCAGTAGAAGAACCGTCCCCACGTCTTGACGCCGAACGAATGCACGATCTCGATCGCGCCGGCGAACAACATCAGCCAGCCGATCATGTAGACCGACGCCACCGTGGCGATGAACAGGTTTCCGAAGGCGATGCCGCCGAAGATGAGCAGCAGCACGCCGAGCGCGATGAACCAGCCCCATTTGTCGCGGGTTTCGCCGATGGCCTTTTTCAGGGAGTCGCCTTGCAGTGTCATCGTTCCAGTCTCCGCCGCAGGAAGTTGAACCACGGCTGAAAAGCTAGCGCCGGTTGTGGTCGGCGTCCATGGGCAAGTTCGCGCCGGCTCGCCCCCGGGGATCGAAGGGAATTAAATCAAATTTTACCGAATTCGGCGCAAGGCTTCCCGTCAACGGCAAGTTGTGCGTAAGGTGCCAGAATGACTCGTTCTTCGATGGTGGCTGCGGCCGCGGCTCTGCTTTTGATGGCGCCGTCGGCAGCCGAGGCGGGCGAGGGGGCATCCGGCTGGCTTTCCGGCGACTGGTATCTGACCGTCGGCGTGACCGGGCTCGTCGCGCCGAATTTCGAGGGCAGCAAGAAGTATCTGCTCAGCGCCCAGCCGATCATTTCGTTGGGCAAGACCGGCCCCGAAGCGCGTTTCTCCTCGCGCAACGACAACATATCGCTGGCGCTGATCGACGACGGCCATGTTCGCGCCGGCCTGACCGGCAAGTTCCTGTGGGGACGCGACAATTCCACCGAGGAACTCAAGGGGCTGGATCCCGTGAAGTGGGGCGGCGAGGCCGGCGGCTTCTTCGAGTTCTATCCCACCGACTGGATGCGCGTGCGCTCCGAAATTCGCCACGGCATCCGCTCCCATGACGGCGTCGTCGCCGATTTCGCCGCCGACGCCTTCTATGATGTGACCCCGGACGTGCGCATTTCCGGCGGTCCGCGCCTGTCGCTGGCCACGGCCAAGTATTTCGATGCCTATTATGGCGTCGACGCTGCGGAATCGGTGGCTTCCGGCCTTGGCGAATACCATCCGGACAGCGGGCTGAAATCGGTCGGCGTCGGCGGTGCCATCACCTGGAAGGTCACGGACCCTATGACGGCGAGCCTGTTCGGTGAATATACCCGCCTGATGGGGCCGGCAGCCGATTCCAGCCTGGTGAAGGAGCGCGGCTCGCCCGACCAGTTCATGATTGGCGTGTCGACCTCCTATCGTTTCGATTTCTCGATGTGACGGCTTTATTCCGGCCGCTTCATCCGCTAGAAGCCGGCCCATGACGTTCCGGCGTGCCATCGCGATACGAATTACCGGCCCGGTGTTCCGGGCGGCCTGAAACGCCGCCGGAGCCGCCGGGATTTTTCGCGCGACGAACCCCTCGCGCTTTTTCCAGAACATGATAGTTCAACGCCCGGGCTTTTCGCGGCCTTTGGGCCAACGCATATGGCAGACCGATGACCGACACTCCCAGCACCGAGACGATCGACTATTCCAGGACGCTCTACCTGCCGCAGACGGAGTTTCCGATGCGCGCCGGCCTGCCGGAGAAGGAGCCGCTGCTGGTCGAGCGCTGGCAGGACATGGACCTCTACCGGCGCCTGCGCGAGACCTCCGCCGGCCGGCCGAAATACGTGCTGCATGACGGCCCGCCCTATGCCAACGGCAACATCCATATCGGTCACGCGCTGAACAAGATCCTCAAGGACATCATCAACCGCTCCTTCCAGATGCGCGGCTACGACGCCAACTACGTGCCGGGCTGGGATTGCCACGGCCTGCCGATCGAATGGAAGATCGAGGAGGAGAACTACCGCTCCAAGGGCAAGGCCAAGCCCGACCTCACCGATCCTGCGGCGATGATCGAGTTCCGCCGCGAATGCCGCGCCTATGCCGAGCACTGGATCAAGGTGCAGGGCGACGAGTTCCAGCGGCTCGGCGTCATCGGCGACTTCAAGAACCCGTACCTGACGATGAGCTACCACGCCGAGGCGCGCATCGCCGGCGAATTGCTGAAATTCGCCGCCAGCGGTCAGCTCTATCGCGGCTCCAAGCCGGTCATGTGGTCCGTCGTCGAGCGCACCGCGCTGGCCGAGGCCGAGATCGAGTACCACGACTACGAGAGCGACACGATCTGGGTGAAGTTCCCGGTGGCCGGGGGCTCCAGCGACGTCGCTGGCTCGTTCGTCGTCATCTGGACGACCACGCCGTGGACGATCCCCGGCAACCGCGCGGTCGCCTATTCCCCGCGCATCGCCTACGGTCTCTATGAGGTCACGGCCGCCGAGAACGATTTCGGCCCGCAGCCGGGAGAACGGCTGATCTTCGCCGACGCTCTGGCCGATCCCTCGGCCGAGAAGGCCAAGGTAACCCTGAGCAGGGTTCGCGACGTTTCCGCCGAAGAACTTGGAAGCCTTACGCTTTCCCACCCCTTCAAAGGGCTCGGCGGTGGCTACGAATTCGCCGTTCCGATGCTTGCCGGCGACCACGTCACCGACGACGCCGGCACCGGTTTCGTCCACACCGCGCCCGGCCATGGCCGTGAGGACTTCGAGGCGTGGATGGATCATGCCCGCGAGTTGCAGGGCAGGGGCATCGATCCGGCGATCCCGTTCACCGTGGACGACGGCGGCTATTTCACCAAGGATGCGCCCGGCTTCGGCCCGGATCGCGAGGGCGGCCCGGCGCGCGTCATCGACGACAACGGCAAGAAGGGTGACGCCAACAAAGCCGTCATCGAGGAACTGATCGCCCGCAACGCGCTGTTCGCGCGTGGCCGGTTGAAGCACAGCTATCCGCATTCGTGGCGCTCCAAGAAGCCGATCATCTTCCGCAACACGCCGCAGTGGTTCGTCTACATGGACAGGGAACTGGGCGGTTACGGCCTGTCCACGGAAGGCCAAGCGGTTGTTGCCGGCGAATCCGACACGCTGCGCGACCGCGCGCTGAAAGCCATCGACGACACGCGCTTCGTGCCGGCGGCCGGGCAAACCCGGTTGAGGGCGATGATCGAGGAGCGGCCGGACTGGGTGCTGTCGCGCCAGCGCGCCTGGGGCGTGCCGATCGCCGTCTTCGCCGACGCAGACGGCAACGTCCTGAAGGACGAGGCGGTCAACGCCCGCATTGTCGAGGCCTTCGAGAAGGAAGGCGCCGACGCATGGTTCGCCGCCGGCGCGCGCGAGCGTTTCCTCGGCTCCCGCGCCAACGAACCTTGGGTCATGGTCAAGGACATCCTCGACGTCTGGTTCGATTCCGGCTCCACGCACACCTTCACGCTGGAGGACAGGCCCGACCTGAAATGGCCGGCCGACGTTTATCTCGAAGGATCGGACCAGCATCGCGGCTGGTTCCATTCCTCGCTGCTCGAAAGCTGCGGCACGCGCGGCAGGGCGCCCTACAATGCCGTCATCACCCATGGCTTCACCATGGCCGAGGACGGCCGCAAGATGTCGAAATCGCTGGGCAACCAGGTGTTCCCGCAGGACGTCATCAAGCAGTCGGGCGCCGATATCCTGCGCCTGTGGGTCGCCACCACCGACTATTGGGAAGACCAGCGCCTCGGCAAATCGGTGATCCAGACGAATGTCGACGCCTATCGCAAGCTGCGCAACACCGTCCGCTGGATGCTGGGCACGCTGGCGCACGACGAGGGCGAGGACGTGCCGCTGGCCGAGATGCCGGAACTTGAGCGGCTGATGCTCCACCGCCTGTCGGAATTGAACGAGATCGTGCGCGCCGGCTATGACGCCTTCGACTTCAAGCGTGTCGCCAAGTCGCTGCTCGATTTCATGGTGGTGGATCTGTCGGCCTTCTATTTCGACATCCGCAAGGACGCGCTCTACTGCGACGGGCCGTCGAGCGTGAAGCGCAAGGCCGCCTTGCAGGTGGTGCGCCACCTGTTCGAGTGTCTGACGAAATGGTGGGCGCCGATCCTGCCGTTCACCACCGAGGAGGCATGGCTTGACCGCCACCCCGACGCGCAATCGCTGCATCTCGACCAGATGCCGGATGTGCCGGCGACGTGGCGCAATGAGACGCTCGCCGGAAAATGGCGTAAAGTCAGGCAGATGCGGCGTGTCGTTACCGGTGCGCTGGAAATCGCGCGCGCCGAAAAGCGCATCGGTTCCTCGCTGGAGGCCGTGCCGGTGGCCTATCTCCGCGACCGCAAGCTGGAGCAGGAACTCGCCGGCGTCGACATGGCCGAGATCGCCATCACCAGCGGTCTCGTCTTTTCCTACGACGGCGCGCCGGCCGAAGCCTTCAGGCTCGACGACGTCGAAGGCGTCGCGGTGGTGGTCGAGCGGGCCGAGGACAAGGGTCTGCGCAAATGCGCGCGGTCCTGGTGCTACACCGACGATGTCGGCTCCGACCCGGCGTTTCCCGACGTGTCGGCCCGCGACGCCGCGGTGCTGCACGAACTGCAGGCGCTCGGCCGCCTGTAGGCGGTGCACAAATGTCACGGCCGGATCGATAAGGCCGGCCCCGCGTTGCTCCCGGCTGTCTGTTGAGATAAACACGCCCGAGCCGTGCCGGATGACGCGCAAGACAAATTGTCGCCGGATTTTCGTCGGATGAGCGGGCGGGCACGATGCCGGCAACGACGGCACGGCAGAGAGCGAGAGTGGGATTTTGGGTATGAACCACGGACATTGCAGGCGCGCGGCTCTTGTGGCGCCGCTTGTCGTCTCGGCGCTCGCTCTGGCCGGCTGCATGGGTTCGCCCACCTACGGCACCGACAAGACGGCGGCCGAGCAGCTTGCCGGCGACCTCAGCAACGCTTTCTCGTTGGCGCCGCCGCAGCGCGAGAAGATCGACTACAAGCCGCGTCCCGAACTGGTGAAGCCGGCGCCGGGGCAGAAGGAATCGCTGCCGCAGCCGCAGGACAGCATCACCCAGACCGCCAGCGCCGAATGGCCCGAATCGCCGGAGCAGCGCCGCGCCCGCCTGCGCGCCGAGGCGACGGAGCACGAGAACGATCCGAACTATCAGTCGCAGATCGAGGAAGACATCCAGACCAATCCTGCTGCCGTAAGGAAGGCGATGAGGGAATCCGGTTCAAGCCATCCGCCGGCCTGGTCACCGGAGGACTCGGGCGGCGGCTCCAGGGCGCGCCGGGCCGCGATCAACGCCAAGCTGGCCGAAAGCAGGCAGGGCAGCCCGACATCGCGCAAATATCTGAGCGAGCCGCCGCTGACTTACCGACAGCCCGCCACCGACGCCCCGCAGAACGACATCGGCGAGGACGAATACAAGAAGGAACGCCGCCTGAAGAGGGAGGCGCAGGGCAAGAGCAGCTGGGGCAGCTGGTGGCCCTGGTAAGGGCGGCCGCGTAAGGGCCGCTGCCCGCCCGTCGAATACCGGGCTACGCAAAACCGTTCGTCAGCGCCGGTTGCCGAAGAACGTCCTGAGGATCGCCGCCGATTCGACTTCGCCGAGGCCGGCATAGACATCCGGGACATGGTGGCAGGTGGGCTGGGCGAAGAAGCGCACGCCGCTCGTCACCGCGCCGCCCTTGTCGTCGGCGGCGCCGAAGTAGAGCCGTCGCAGGCGCGCGAAGGAAATGGCTCCCGCGCACATGGTGCAGGGCTCCAGCGTCACATAAAGGTCGCAACCGGCGAGCCGTTCGCTGGCAAGCGCGCGGCAGGCTTCGCGGATCGCCAGCATCTCGGCATGTGCGGTCGGATCGGCGAGTTCGCGGGTGCGGTTGCCGGCCGAGGCGACGACCTTATCGCCCTGGGTGACGACGGCGCCGATCGGTACTTCGCCGCGCGCCGCCGCCGCTTCTGCCTGTTCCAGCGCCAGGGCCATGAAATTCGGTCGTTTCACGCGTTGTCGGGTCCCGATTAACCTCGCCTCCCGGCGACGATCCTGTTATCTAGCCGCGCAAACGGGCAAAGACCATGGACGATAGAGACAACAAACCGCCGCGCGGCCGCAAGCCGGGCGGACAACGCCCCTCAGGTGCAGGCCATTCCGGCCCGCGCTCCTCTGGCGCCGGCAAGGGCGGCAAGCCCGCCTTTGGCGGCGGCAAGAAGCAATTCGGCAAGCCGCGCACGGCTGCCGGCGGGGCGGAGCGCGATTTCAAGCGCGACCGCAAGCCTTACAAGCCGCGCGAGGAGCGAAGCGGCGAGCCCGGCGAACGGCCGCAGCGCGCCTTCGCAGGCGAGCGTCCGTTCCGCAAGGATGCGACGGCCGAAGGCGGGGAGGCGCGGCCTTTCCGCAAACCGTATCAGAAGCGCGAGGAAGGCGACCGCCGACCGTTCGCTGGCGACAAGCCTTACCGGACGCGCGAGGGCGGCAAGCCCTACGAAAAGCGCGATGAAACGCGCAAGCCGTTCAGGCCGCGTGGCGAACGCCCGGCCGGCAATGACGGCGAAGGGACGGGACGCCCGTTTCGACGCGACGAGCGCCCGGAAGGCGAAAGGGCAGGCGGTGGATTTCGCGGCGATCGCAAGCCGTTCCAAAAGCGCGAAGGGGACGACAGGCGACCGTCCGGTCCACGCCCCGGCCGTTTCGAGCGCAGCGCCACGCGCGGCGATACCGATGCGGTACGCGGCGAACGCCCGCCGCGACAGTTCTCCGACGGGCCGAGGCCGCCGCGCAAGCCATACGATAAGGCCGCGGGCGGGGAGCGGGAGGCTCGCTTCGACAAGCCGAAACGCGATTTCGGCGACCGTCCGAAACGCGATTTCGAGGAGCGCCTCAGGCGCGACTTCGGCGACCGTAAGCCCGGCGGCTTCAAGCCCCGTCCGCGCATCGAGGATGCGGCTGAGGAAAGCGGCGAGCGTATCGCCAAGCGGCTGGCGCGTGCCGGCATCGCCTCGCGCCGCGACGCCGAGGAGCTGATCGCCGCGGGCCGGGTGAAGGTGAACGGCAAGGTTGTCGAGACGCCCGCTTTCAACGTCTCGGCAAGCGACGTCATCCATCTCGACGGCACAGAGATCCCGCCGGTCGAGCGCACGCGCCTGTTCCTGTTCCATAAGCCGGCCGGCGTGGTGACCACCAACCGCGATCCGGAAGGGCGAAAGACCGTGTTCGACGTCCTGCCGGCCGACCTGCCGCGGCTGATGACGGTCGGGCGGCTCGACATCAACACCGAGGGACTGCTCCTTCTGACCAATGACGGCGGCCTGTCGCGCGTGCTGGAGCTGCCGGCCACCGGCTGGCTGCGCCGCTACCGCGTCCGCGTCCACGGCAAGGTGGAGGAATCTGCGCTGGCGGGCCTGAAGGACGGCATCGCCGTCGACGGCGTCTTTTACGGCGCGGTCGAGGCTGCGCTGGAGCGCACGCAGGGCACCAACGCCTGGCTGACCATCGGCCTGCGCGAGGGCAAGAACCGCGAGGTGAAGAATATCCTCGGCGCGCTCGGCCTCGACGTGACGCGGCTGATCCGTATCTCCTACGGGCCGTTCCAGCTTGGCGAACTGCCGGAAGGCCATGTGCTGGAGATCAAGGGGCGCACGCTGCGCGAGCAGCTTGGCGAGCGGCTGGTCGAAGAGTCCGGTGCAAATTTCGAGGCCGACGTGCTCAAGCCTTTCTCCAACAAGCCGGTGCGCCGGACGGAGTCGAGGCCGGAGCAGCCTGAGCGCGCGCGGCCGGTGCGCGACGGCAACCGCCAGCCGATCGGCGAGGGCGGGTTGATCAAGGCGCGCAAGCGCCGCGAGAACAGCCGCGACGAGGCGCTTGGCAAGCTTTCGACCCGGCCGGAGCGAGGTGGCCTCAGTGAAAAGTCGGGGTTCGGCGGCAAGCCGGGCCGGGATTTCTCCGACAAGCCCAACCGGGCTCTCGACCGTGGCCCGGCGCGCGGCGGCAAACGCGAACGCGACGAGCGCCCGATGGACCCGCCCGGCCAGCGCCGTGCCAATGTCTGGATGGCGCCGGGGGCGAGGCCGCAAAGCAAGAAAGCCGAGGGCGAAGAAGGCCGCAAGCCGCGCGATAGTACCAGGCCGCCTCGCTCCGGATCGGGTGGCGATCGGCCACGACCGAAGTCGGGCGGACCGAAGAAGCGCTGATGCGCATCGTTGGCGGCGCCTTGCGCGGACGGCCGTTGGCCACGCCGCGCGATCACTCCATCCGCCCGACCACCGACCGCGCGCGCGAGGCCGTCTTCAACGTGCTGGCGCATCGCTTCGCGAATCGGCTGGAGGGCGCGCGGGTGCTCGACCTGTTCGCCGGCACCGGCGCACTGGGGCTGGAGGCGCTGTCGCGGGGGGCTGGTTTTGCCCTGTTCATCGAGGAATCGGCCGAAGGCCGCGGCCTGATCCGCTCCAATGTCGAGGCCTTCGGGCTCACCGGCCGCACCAAGATATTCCGCCGCGATGCCACGGCGTTGGGCGAAGCGGGCACGATGGCGCCTTTCGGCCTGGTCTTCGCCGATCCGCCATACGGCAAGGGATTGGGGGAGCGCGCGCTGCGTTCGGCCGCCGACGGCGGCTGGCTGGCGCCCGGAGCGTTGTGCGTGGTCGAGGAGGCGGCCTCTGCTCCGTTCGAGCCGGGAACCGGCTTCGCGATCATCGACGAACGCGGCTACGGCGAAACCGTCATCCGCTTCATCGAGGCCGAATGACGGCGCTCTGCCCGACTTCGGCCGCGTTTGCCGCGCAGATGACGGATAATTCATTTCCCGCGCCCTTGCGCCCAACCTATCGTTTCGCAATGATTTTCCACCGGAGTCGTCGATGACAATGCTGGCCGCGCGGCTCCGCTCCTGCTTCGTCATCCTGGTGCTGGTGGCCGGCTCCGTCGTTCCGGCGGCGGCCGAACAGAAGGCCGGGCAGGCCGATATCACCGATTTCACCCTCGCCAACGGCATGCAGGTCGTCGTCATTCCCGACCGCCGCGCGCCGATCGTCACCCATATGGTCTGGTACAAGGTGGGCAGCGCCGACGAGCCGCCCGGCAAGTCCGGCATCGCCCATTTCTTCGAGCACCTGATGTTCAAGGCGACGAAGACCTATCCGGAAGGCGTCTTCGACAAGGCCATCGCTGCCATCGGCGGCAGCAACAACGCCTTCACCTCTTACGACTACACTGCCTTCTATGAGACCGTGCCGCCTGCGGCGCTGGGCGAGATGATGGCGTTCGAGGCCGACCGGATGCGTAACCTCATCCTCGACGACAAGACCATCGTCACCGAGCGCGACGTCATCCTTGAAGAGCGCCGCGCCCGCGTCGACAACGATCCGAGCTCCCTTCTGGAGGAGGAGGTGGACGCCACGCTGTGGCAGAACCAGCCCTATCGCATCCCGGTCATCGGCTGGAAGCAGGAGATCGAGAAGCTGGACCGCGCCGACGCGCTGACCTTCTACGACCACTACTATCGCCCCAACAACGCGATCCTCGTGGTGGCCGGCGACGTCGATGCCGAGACGGTGCGCGCGCTGGCGCAAAAGACCTACGGCAAGCTCGAGCGCGGACCGGACTTGCCGCCGCGCATTCGCCCGGTCGAGCCCGAGCAGAATGCGCGCCGCACGGTGACGCTGACCGACGCCCGCGTCGGTGAGCCGAGCTTTTCGACGCAATGGGTGGTGCCGTCCTACCATACGGCGAAACCCGGCGAGGCCGAGGCGTTGGACCTGTTGTCGGAAATCCTCGGCGGCGGCCCGCGCAGCCGGCTCTACCAGGAACTCGTGGTCAGGAAGAAGATCGCCACCAGTGCCGGCGCTTCCTTCCAGGGCAGCATGCTGGACGATACCAATTTCGCCGTCTACGCCGAGCCGCGCGACGGCAACAGCATCGCCGATGTCGAAGCGGCGGCCAATGCCGAGGTGGCGCGCATCGCGACCGCCGGGGTCACCACAGAGGAACTTGAACGCGCGAAGGACCGTTTTATCCGCTCGACCGTTTTCGCCCGCGACAGACAGGATGCGATGGCCAACATGTATGGCGCGACGCTTGCCACCGGCGGAACGATCGAGGACATCACCGACTGGCCCGACCGCATCGCCAAGGTGACGGCGGACCAGATCAAGACGGCCGCGGCGCGTTATCTGGTGCCGGACCGCTCAGTGACGGGCTATCTTCTGCCCAAGACGCAGGTGGCCAACTGATGGAAGCCGCTCCGAAGCCTGTCCATGCACGCCTTGTTCTCGGCGTCGCCACGCTTTTCCTGTCGGCTTTCTTCCTGATCCTGCCGGCGCTTTCGGCGCGCGCGGCCGTCGCCATCCAGGAAGTGAAATCCGACAAGGGCATCACCGCCTGGCTGGTCGAGGATTACACGGTGCCGATCGTCGCGGTGCGTTTCGCCTTCGACGGCGGTTCGACGCAGGACCCGCCCGGCAAGGAGGGGCTGGCGAACCTGATGACCGGCCTGTTCGACGAGGGGGCCGGCGATCTCGACAGCGACGCCTTCCAGACGAGCCTCGACGACGCCGGCGCCGAGATGAGCTTCAACGAGACGCGCGACGCCGTCTA
>JBQCHN010000373.1:0-8223 GCA_051954615.1 Mesorhizobium sp.
GGGCGGCGACCGGCCGGCGGCCGACGAACTGCTCACCGTGGCCGGATACGATTTCGATGCGCGGCGTTTCAAGGCCGACTCGATCTTCGCCGCCGGCACCAACCGCGACGTGGTGGAGGCGTGGTTTCCGCAGCTGTCGCGGCAGGAGCAGGGCGCTGCCCTTGCCCGCTTCAACGAGATCACGGCCGTGGAAGGATCGCGCAAGGCGGTGGCGTTGCCGGGCATACCGGCGGCGCTGGCGGCGCTGCACGGGCGCGACTACCGGCTGGGCGTCGCCACCAACGATTCCACCAGCGGCGCGGAAAAGACGCTGTTGGCGCTCGGTATCGCCCAGCTTTTCGACGCCGCCTACGGCTACGACGCCGTGGCCAACCCCAAGCCGGCGCCCGACGTGGTGCTGTCCTTCTGCGACTTGACCGGACTGAAGCCGGCCGAGATCGCAATGGTGGGCGACAACCGCCACGACCTCGATATGGCCCGCGCGGGCGGCTGCGGCCTGGCGGTCGCCGTGCTGTCCGGCACCGGCACGCGCGCCTCGCTGGCGTCGATGGCCGACGTGGTGCTGGACTCGGTGGCCGACCTGCCGGCGTTCCTGGAGGAATTGGGGCGGGTGTGAGCGGCGGCGAAGCGGCGCCAGCGTCCCCCTCCCTCTCGAGGGGAGGGTGGCCGGGCGAAGCCCGGTCGGGAGGGGTCATCTCAACCGCTCTGACGCTATGAAGCCCTCGCTCTACGATCAGCGACCCCTCCCACCTCGCTTCGCTCGGCACCCTCCCCTCAAGGGGGAGGGGGAAGACGGCGCACTTCTTCGTCGCCACGCCCGGACTCTCGCCCGTCTGGCCATTGTCAAAGAACTGACCTCGCTGCTTGAGGTCGGGAAGCGGGCGCGGTCTGCCGTGCCTGCTAAGTTAAAAACTGGCGCGGCTTGCCGCACCCGCCGGCGATTTCTGTTCCCGTCCGTTCCGCTTCACCGCAGCTCACGGCTTCGGTTTTCTTGCAAAAACCGCCACCGGCCGATGGCTTGCAGCGCTCGTCCAGCGCACACGGGCCGTAATACCCCCAGGGGAACCCTTGGACGGAACCTCCCCGGATGGCCGCTTACGTTGAGCAGCCACCGGAGGCGCCGGCTCCCCGCCACGCAATCACCGTCATGACCGGTGTTCCCGCGCGGGAAGCTGGCGGTGAGTATGGGGGAGGCGGAAAGGGCGGGGATAAGTTTCCGGAAGGTTTTTTCGCTTCGCTTTCGTCATCCCGGAAGCAGATCTTCGCTGCACTGCAATCGGCTTCCGGGATAGCGAGGAGATCGTCGTGAGGCCGCTTTCATAAATTTACCCGGGTAATATTGACGAGCGCGCGCCGGATTGTTAAATGTGCGGCATGGAACAGAACATCATCACCGTCACAGCCTTCGCCGGCGACCGGCTTTTCGCCTCCGGGCAGCCGGCCGAGGTTGCGCTTGCCCTGAAGGCGGCCGCCGCCATGCCCGGCGACGTGCCGTTGCTGGCTTTCGACGACCGCAGCGGCCGGCAGGTCGATTTCGACTTGAGCGGAACCGACGCCGAGATCGTGGCCCGGCTGGCGCCGGCACAGGACTGCGCCGACCGCGGCGAACCGGCCGCGCGGCGCGGTGCCGGCCGGCCGAAGCTCGGTGTCGTGGCGCGCGAGGTCACGCTTCTGCCGCGTCATTGGCAATGGCTGGCCGAGCAGCCGGGCGGCGCCTCGGTGACCTTGCGCAAGCTGGTCGATGCCGCCCGCGCCGCCGACGCCGGCAAGGCGGCCGCGCGCACGGCGCAACAGGCGGCCGACCGCTTCATGGCGGCCATGCTGGGCAACCGGCCGGGCTACGAGGAAGCCGCGCGCGCGCTCTACGCCGGCAACCGGAACCGCTTCCTTGCGGTGTCCGAGCCATGGCCGGCGGACCTGCGCGACCATGCGCGGCGGCTGGCCGAGCCGGCTTTCGGCTGAAAAGCACGGCGGCTGATACCCCCACCCCTAACCCCTCCCCGCAAGGGGGAGGGGGAGGCTGACACCGTCGTTTCGTCCAAAACCGGTAACGTTGGTGGGTATGGAAGCGCCGCAAAGTCCCCCTCCCCCTTGCGGGGAGGGGTTAGGGGTGGGGGTACGGCGCCCTATGCGATAGCCCTGCCGGCAGGGGCAAAAACCCGCCGGTTCAGGTGCCGTTTTCAACCCAGGCACGGATGAGCGTGTGGGCGATCGCGCCCTTCGGCGGCGTGATGAGCCCGTCCGGATGCTCGCGCTCCAGCATCTGCCGCACTTCGTCGCGGAAGAACCAGCGGCAGTCCTCCAACTCGCCGAGGTCAGGCTGGATGTCCTCGTTGAGCGGTTCGCCGAAGCAGCCTATCATCAGCGAATAGGGGAACGGCCACGGCTGGCTGGCATGGTAGACGACGCGGCCGAGGCGGATGCCGGCCTCCTCCAGCGTCTCCCGGCGCACTGCGTTCTCGATGGTCTCGCCCGGCTCGATGAAGCCGGCCAGCGCCGAATACATGCCCGGCGCGAAGTGGGGGCTGCGCCCGAGCAGGCATTTTTCCCGCGTCGCGGTCAGCATGATCGCCACCGGGTCGGTGCGCGGAAAGTGGTCGGCGCCGCAGGACGGGCAGTGGCGCCGGTAGCCGCCGGCGCGGGTCTCACTGGCATGGCCGCATTTCGAGCAGAAGCGGTGGCTGGCGTTCCAGGCGAGCAGCGCCGCGCCCTGCGCCAGTGCGCCGAGCGCCGCGGCATCGATGAGGCCCTGCATATAGACCGAACGGTAGTCGATGGCCTTGATCGTCGGCGGCAAGTCGTCGGCGCCTATGCCGGCCGGCGCGGCCAGCACCGGGCCGTGCGCGTCGAAGCCCAGAAGCACCGCCTCGCCGAGCAGCGGCTGGAGTGCGGCACTTTCGCCGAGCCCGTACCATGGATCGAAGGCCTCGCCGTCGAGCTTCAGGCAAACGCGGTTGTCGCGCATCAGCATGAGGCGCGCGCCGGGATCGGCCAGCGCCTTGTCGATGCAGTCGTCGGCGCGATTTTCCGACTGCCGGTCGATCTGGTTGCAGGCGAAGCCGACAAACTGGCTGGGCTCGGCCGAAGGCGCGTCGAAAAGGGCAAAGGTCATGGCTGCTGTCGGAGGATGTGTTCGGTTGGTGGGTGGCTCTTATAGCGCCGCCTTCACGGTCTGGGCAAACTGGTGGAAGTCCGCGCGCTGGTAGGGTTCGCGCAGGCCGTAGCCCCAGACCGGGCCGGGCCAGCCGGGGTCGCCCTCCGAGCGCGCCACCACATGGATGTGCAACTGCCGCACGATGTTGCCGAGGGCCGCCGTGTTGATCTTGGTGCAGTCGGTGGTCTTCTTCAGCGCCTGCGCCACCATGTTGACCTCGAAGGTCAGCATCGCCTGGTCGAGCGGGGTGAGGTCATGGATCTCCTCGATGCCCGGCCGCTGCGGAACCAGGATGAGCCAGGGCCAGCGGCGGTCGTTCATCACCCTCAACTCGCACAGGCCCAGCCATAGCAACGGCTCGCTGTCCGCTTCCAGCCGGGCGTCGAGCGTGAATCCGGCCTTGAGGCCAGGCATCATCGGCGTTTTCCTCGTTTGTGACGAGGCTATTGCGGCGCCACGCCCCCCGCAAGCGATTCATGAGGGGACAACGGCAAGCCCATGCGGATTTTTGCCGGGCCTTGCATTCTCGCGCCGGATTGACGATATGGAAGATGGGAGGTTGGTGGTGGACGATCCACTCGCCAACCGGGTCAGGTCCGGAAGGAAGCAGCCCTAACGAGCCCGGAACGGGTCATTGTTCCAGCCTCCCGCCTTCTCCTTCCGCGACCTCCGTTCGGCGACCCCTTTGGTGATGTTGACGGCGCATCGGCACGCGGGCGAAACTCGTTGCGGAATCGGCTGCTCCCGCAGCCTCAGCAGAAACCCCGTCGAGGCCGATGAGCGAAGCCGGACCAAGCGAATCGGAAAAGGGCGTGACTGAAAAGACGTCCGGCGCCTATCGCGTTCTGGCGCGCAAGTACCGCCCTTCCGATTTCTCCGAACTGATCGGCCAGGAGCCGATGGTGCGCACGCTCACCAATGCGTTCGCCACCGGCCGCATCGCCCAGGCCTGGATGCTGACCGGCGTGCGCGGCGTCGGCAAGACGACGACGGCGCGCATCCTCGCGCGTGCGCTCAACTACAGGACGGCCGACGTCGACCGTCCCTCCGTCGATCTTTCGGTGCCCGGAGAGCATTGCCAAGCCATCATGGAAGGCCGCCATGTCGACGTCATCGAGATGGACGCCGCCTCCCACACCGGCATCGACGACATCCGCGACATCATCGACCGCGTGCGCTACGCGCCCGTCGCCGCGCGCTACAAGGTCTACATCATCGACGAAGTGCACATGCTCTCCACGCCCGCCTTCAACGGCCTGTTGAAGACGCTGGAGGAGCCGCCGCCGCACGTTAAGTTCATCTTCGCCACCACCGAGATCCGCAAGGTGCCGATCACGGTGCTGTCGCGCGGCCAGCGCTTCGACCTGCGCCGCATCGACGCCGGCGCGCTGGTCGGGCATCTCGCTTCGATCGCCGAAAAGGAAGGCATCGCCGTCGACGCCGAGGCGCTGGCGATGATCGCCCGCGCCGCCGAGGGCTCGGCCCGCGATTCGCTCTCCATCCTCGACCAGGCGATCGCCCACGGTAGCGGCATGGTCGATGCCGGCGCCGTGCGCGCCATGCTCGGGCTGGCCGACCGCGCCCGCATCGTCGACCTGTTCGAGCACGTCATGAAGGGCGACGTCGCCGCGGCACTTACGGAACTGCGCCAGCAATACGACGTCGGCGCTGATCCGGCCGCCGTGCTGACCGACCTTGCCGAGTTCAACCACCTCGTCACCCGCCTGCGCTTCGTGCCCGAAGCCGCCGACGACGCCACCCTGTCGGAGGAAGAGCGCCGGCGGGGCAGGGACTTTGCCGAAAAGCTGTCGGTCCGGGTGCTGTCGCGCACATGGCAGATGCTGTTGAAGGGCATCCCCGAGGTGCAGAATTCCAACCGGCCGCTGGCGGCGGCCGAGATGGTGCTGATCCGCCTCGCCCATGCCGCCGACCTGCCGACGCTCGACGAGGCGCTGAAGACGCTGGAGGGCGGCGGCACCGCCTCTCGGCCGTCCGCGCCGTCCCGCCCGGCTTCCTCCGCGTCGGCGCCGGTATCGGGTGGCGCGGCCAGCGCAGTTGCGCAGGCGCGCATGCCGTCCGGCGGTGGCGGCTCCGCCCCGGCGATGCGGCTGGTCGAGGCACAGCCGGAGATCGCGTCGCCGGTGCCGGTCGCCGCAGTCCGGCCCGCCGTCGAGGAATCTCCGGCGCCGGCGCTGAAATCGCTGGCCGACATCGTGGCC
The DNA here is from genome assembly GCA_051954615.1 of Mesorhizobium sp. GTDB lineage: Bacteria > Pseudomonadota > Alphaproteobacteria > Rhizobiales > Rhizobiaceae > Mesorhizobium. The sequence continues at coordinate 5,374 of JBQCHN010000373.1, forward strand.
CTGGCCGAGCAGCACCGCGACGGATTGGTCAAGGCGATGCTGCGGCGCTACGTACGCCCGGTCAGGATGGAGCCCGGCCGGCTCGACGTGGCGCTGACCGAGGACGCGCCGCGCACGCTGCTCAACGACCTCACGACGAAGCTGCGCGCCTGGACGGGCCGCAACTGGCTGGTGTCGCTGTCCAAGGAGGAAGGCGGCCAGACGCTGGCCGAGATGGAATCCGCCCGGCGCGAAAGCGCTTTCCTCGACGCGCGCTCCGACCCGACGGTGGCGGCAATCCTTGCCCGTTTCCCCGGCGCCAGGATCATCGACGTGCGTATTCCCCAAGCGGTCGACGATGCGGCGGTCGAGGGTGACGGGGACGACACCGACGACCTGCAGGCGGACCCTGTGGACCCGGCGGCCGACGACGACGAATAGCCCTCCGGCCGCGGCCGGCGATGTGACGAAAAGAAGGATGCGACCATGAAGGACCTGCTCGGGCTGATGGGCAAGGCGAAGGAAATGCAGGCCAAGATGCAGGCCATGCAGGAGGAGATCGCCGTCATGGAGGCCTCCGGCCAGGCTGGCGGCGGGCTGGTTTCGGTGACGCTCACGGGCAAGTTCGAGATGAAGGCGCTGAAGATCGACCCCTCGCTGTTCAAGGAGGACGAGGTCGAGATCCTGGAGGACCTGATCCTCGCCGCCCACAACGACGCCAAGGCCAAGGTCGAGCAGGTGATGCAAGAAAAGACCAAGGAACTGACCGCCGGCCTGCCGATGCCGCCCGGCATGAAACTGCCGTTCTGAGAGGCCGTCAGGCCGTGGCGAAAACGGCGCGTGGCAAGCGCCGGAGCGCAGGCGCTCGCCGGTTGCAGATCGGTCTGGCGATTTCGTCGGACAATGCTTGAAATCCTGCCACAATTTGCCCTGTTATCACGCCTTGTAACGACGCGAGCGGATTGTTGATCGCCTCCAAGGCCTTGCAAGACGGCCTGTAAGCTGATCGCTAACCATTTGGCCATCTTTCTGCCCGAAACGATCTCATTCTTGCCACGACTTGGCTCGCCAGGATTTCGGGGGACGGGAGCAGCAGCAACAGTGAGGCGGATCAATTGACTAGCCAGCGATGGAAGGTGCCAGCCCTGCTGTGCGCCGCGCTTTCGCCGTTTCTTCTGGCCGGTTGTAGCCAGACGACGTCCCACGGCATGTCCGTTGCCAGTCTCGCCAGTTCCGTCCTGCCTTCCGCCGAAGGCTCGACCCGCGTCCGCCCCTATCGCTACACGTCCCGCGACAAGGAATGCCTTGAACGGGCGATGTTCTTCGAATCCAACCGCTCCAGCCGCGCCGGCATGGTCGCCGTCGGCACCGTGGTGATGAACCGGCTGCGGTCCGGCAAGCACGGCAACACCATCTGCGGCGTGGTCGGCGAGCGCAACCAGTTCGCGCCCGGTGTGATGACGCGCAAGATGAACTCCCGCGCCATGCCCGACGTGCAGGAAGCCGCCGAGGCGGTGCTGAAGGGCGAGCGCTCGAAGAAACTGAAGAACGCCATGTTCTTCCATACTGCCGGGCTGAAGTTCCCCTACAAGAACATGCACTATGTGCTGGTCGCCGGCGGCAACGCATTCTACGAGAAGCGCGGCCGCAACTGGCAGCCGCTGCCCGACGAGCAGCAGACGATGGTCGCCTTCGCCGGCGATACGCCGGATGCCGCCGGGAAGGCGATCACGGTCGCTTCGGCCGAGCCGGCGAGCGATGCCGGCGGATTGCCGGGCGTGCAGCAGGCCGACCTGCCCGACACCGCACCGGTGATGACCGCTGCGGCGAGGCCGGCTGCGCGGCCTGCCGAAAAGTCGGTCGCGGTCGCCTCCGCCGATCCCGCGCCGCTGCCGCAGAACAGCCCCTTCGCCTTTGCCTCCTCCGACGAGGCGATGGCCGACGGCTTCGACAATGCGGCGCCCAAGGCCACGCAGAAGAAGCGCAGCCGTGTTGCCGCGCCCGCCCCGCAGGCTGCCGTCGAGGTGGCTTCCGCCGAGCCGTCGCCGAAAGCGCAGAAGAAGATCATCGATTCCGTGCCGCTGCCCACGGCCCGGGCCAGCATGGTGAAGGCGGTGTCCGCCAAGCCCTCGAAGCCGGTCAAAGCTCAGGCTGTGCTGGTTGCCGAGGAAGAGCCCTTGGCTTCGCGCTTCGGCCGCGACGACGATTCCGGCGTGTCGATGAGCTTCGCCCAGTAGCAGGACGCGGTCGCCGTGGCGCGACCGTGAGGGCCGCGGTTCGTGCGGTTCCATTCCCGGCCCACTCCCCAGTGCCCGGCATTCGGCTTATATGCTCTCCCATGTCGAAGCGAATCGCCGGCCCCGAGATCGAACGCCTCATCCAGCTTCTGGCCAAGGTGCCGGGGCTCGGGCCGCGCTCGGCGCGCCGCGCGGCGCTCCATCTCATCAAGAAGAAGGAGCAGTTGCTGGCGCCGCTGGCCGATGCCATGGGCGAGGCCGTGGACAAGGTGCGCGTCTGCTCGACCTGTGGCAACGTCGACACCGCCGATCCCTGCATGATCTGCACCGATCCGCGCCGTGATGCCGCGACGCTGATCGTCGTCGAGGATGTGTCGGACCTGTGGGCGCTGGAGCGAGCCTCGGCCATGAACGTGCGCTACCATGTGCTCGGCGGCACGCTGTCGCCGCTCGACGGCATCGGCCCGGAGCAGCTCAACATCCGCGCGCTTGTCGACCGTGTCGCCGGCGGCGAGGTCAAGGAGGTGATCCTGGCGGTGAACGCCACCGTCGAGGGCCAGACCACGGCGCATTACCTCACCGACCAGCTTGCCGATTTCGACGTCAAGGTGACGCGGCTGGCGCATGGCGTGCC
>JBQCHN010000374.1:0-7425 GCA_051954615.1 Mesorhizobium sp.
GAGGCGCTGAAGGATGCCGCGCTCGGCCGTTCCCACCGTGCCAAAATCGGCAAGAGCAAGCTGGAACAGGCGATCAGCCTGACCCGCGAGGTGCTCCAGGTGCCGGCGGATTACCGCATCGGCATCGTACCGGCCTCCGACCCCGGCGCCGTCGAGATGGCGCTGTGGTCGCTGCTCGGCGAACGCGGCGTCGACATGGTCGCCTGGGAATCGTTCGGCGCCGGCTGGATCACCGACGTGGTCAAGCAGCTGAAGCTGCCGGACGTGCGCAGGATCGAGGCCGGCTACGGCGAACTGCCGGACCTCGGCCAGATCGATTTCGACCGCGACGTGGTCTTTACCTGGAACGGCACCACTTCCGGTGTGCGCGTGCCCAATGGCGACTTCATTCCAAATGATCGCGCCGGCCTGACCATCTGCGACGCGACCTCCGCCGCCTTCGCGCAGCGGCTCGATTTCGCAAAGCTCGATGTCGTCACCTTCTCCTGGCAGAAGGCGCTGGGCGGCGAGGGCGCGCATGGCATGCTGATCCTGTCGCCGCGCGCCGTCGCGCGGCTGGAGAGCTACAAGCCGGCCTGGCCGCTGCCGAAGATTTTCCGCCTCACCTCGAACGGCAAGCTGATCGAGGGCATCTTCAAGGGCGAGACGATCAACACACCCTCCATGCTGTGCGTCGAGGATTACCTCGACACGCTGCAATGGGCGAAGGGCATCGGCGGCCTGGACGCGCTGGTGGCTCGCGCCGACGCCAATGCCGCCGCCATCGACCGCTTCGTCGAAAAATCGCCCTGGCTAGGCCATCTGGCAGCCGAGCCGGCGACGCGTTCCAACACCTCCGTGTGCCTGTCGATCGTCGACCGGCAAGTGACCGCGCTCGACGCCGATGGCCAGGCCGCCTTCGCCAAGGGCCTGGTCTCGGCGCTCGACAAGGAAGGCGTTGCCTACGACATCGGCCATTACCGCGACGCCCCGCCCGGCCTGCGCATCTGGTGCGGCGCCACCGTGGAAACGTCCGACCTCGAGGCGCTGCTGCCATGGCTCGACTGGGCGTTTGCCAGCCAGAAGGCCACGCTGAAGGCTGCGGCCTAGCTCCACGTCCCCCTCCCCCTTGAGGGGAGGGTGGCCGGACGCAGTCCGGTCGGGTGGGGTCACCTCAACCCCACCAACCTCAATCAAATCCATGCGGCATGCAGAAAACGTCGAGCACTGCCGCACCGACCCCTCCCGGTCGCTACGCGACCACCCTCCCCTCAAGGGGGAGGGAAACCAGCGCCAAGGACCACACCCATGCCCCGCGTACTCGTTTCCGACAAACTCTCCCCCACCGCCGTGCAGATCTTCAAGGATCGCGGCGTCGAGGTCGACTACCTGCCCGATCTCGGCAAGGACAAGGATGCCCTGCTTGCGAAGATCGCCGACTATGACGGCCTTGCCATCCGCTCGGCCACCAAGGTCACCGAAAAGCTGATCGCCGCCGCGACGAAGCTGAAAGTGATCGGCCGCGCCGGCATCGGCGTCGACAATGTCGACATCCCGGCCGCCTCGCGGCGCGGCATCATCGTCATGAACACGCCGTTCGGCAATTCCATCACCACGGCCGAGCATGCGGTCGCCATGATCTTCGCGCTGGCCCGCCAGATCCCGGAAGCCAACGCGTCGACCCAGGCCGGCAAATGGGAGAAGAACCGCTTCATGGGCGTCGAGATCACCGGCAAGACGCTCGGCGTCGTCGGCTGCGGCAACATCGGCTCCATCGTCGCCACCCGCGGCATCGGCCTGAAGATGCACGTCATCGCCTTCGACCCCTTCCTGTCGGACAAGCGCGCCGAAGAACTGGGCGTCGAGAAAGTCGAACTGGACGACCTTTTCACCCGCTCCGACTTCATCACCCTGCACACGCCGATGACGGACAAGACCAAAGGCATCATCGATGCCGCCGCCATCGCGAAAATGAAGGACGGCGTGCGCATCATCAACTGCGCGCGCGGCGGGCTGATCGTCGAGGCTGACCTCGTCGCGGCATTGAAGAGCGGCAAGGTGGCCGGCGCCGGCATCGACGTGTTCGAGACCGAGCCTGCGACCGAGAACGCCCTGTTCGGGCTGGAAAACGTTGTAGCGACGCCGCATCTCGGCGCCTCGACCTCGGAAGCGCAGGAGAACGTTGCCCTGCAGATCGCCGAGCAGATGGCGGACTATCTCATCAAGGGCGCCGTCTCCAACGCCATCAACATGCCCTCCATCACCGCGGAGGAAGCACCCCGCCTGAAGCCGTTCGTCAAGCTGGCCGAAGTGCTCGGCGCCTTCGTCGGCCAGGTGACGGAAGACCCGATCAAGGAGGTCGAGATCCTGTTCGACGGCTCGACCGCGCAGATGAACACGCGCGCGCTGATCTCGGCAGCCCTCGCCGGCTTGATCCGGCCGCAAGTGTCCGATGTCAACATGGTGTCGGCGCCGATCATGGTGAAGGAGCGCGGCATCATCGTCGCCGAGGTCAAGCGCGACAAATCAGGCGTGTTCGATGGCTACATCAAGCTGACCGTCAAGACCGAGCACATGACCCGCGCCATCGCCGGCACCTGCTTCTCCGACGGTAAGCCGCGCTTCATCCAGATCAAGGGCATCAACCTCGACGCCGAGGTCGGCAGCCATATGCTCTACACCACCAACGCCGACGCGCCGGGCATCATCGGCATGCTCGGCACGCTGTGCGGCCAGAACGGCGTCAACATCGCCAACTTCCAGCTCGGCCGCGACCGCCCGGGCGGCGACGCCATCGCGCTCCTCTACCTCGATGCCCCCTTCCCCGAGAAGCTGCTGGCCGAAGTGCGCGCCAACGCGTCGATCGATTCGGCGAAACGGCTGCAGTTCGACGTCGGCGAGATTTGAGGCAGCGCAGGCACGGAACACCCGGTCGGGTAAACCGGGGCGGCTCAGGCGAAGGGGTTCATGTCGCCTGCGCCGCCGCCTTGCGGCCGCTGTATTCGGCCAGGACCACGCCGGCCAGCACCAGAACCAGTGCCAAAGCGTGGTAAGGTTCGAAGGCTTCGCCGAGGATCAGCACCGACAGCACCACGCCCCACAGCGGCAGGAAATTGATGAACAGGCCGGCGCGGTTGGCGCCGATCAGCTCGACGGCGCGGATGTAGAGCGCCTGCCCGGCCAGTGACGGGAAGACGACGACGTAGACGATGATCGCCAGCCCCGTCATGTCGGGCAGGATCGTCGCGCCGGCAGCCGCTTCCGCTGCGATGAAAGGCACGGCGCCCAGCGAGGCGCCGAGGCATAGCACCGTCATCAGGCTCATCCAATGCACCTGCGGCCGCGCCCTGATGGCGGCGGTGTAGATGCCGTAGGCGACGACGGCGAGCAGCATCAGCGCGTCGCCGAAATTGACGTCGAGATGGATCAACCGGTGGATGTCGCCATGGATGGCGGTGACGACGACGCCGGCGAAGGACAGCACGAAACCGACGAATTGCGCCGGCCGTGTGCGGGTGCCGAACAGCGCGAAGGAGGCGGCGAAGACGAACACCGGCATGCCGCCCTGCTCGATGCTGACATTGGTGGCGGTGGTGTAGATGAGCGCGCCGTACATCGCCACGCTGAAGACGGTGAAGCCGAGGAAACCGAGGAACATCAGGAGCCACAGGCGCGGCCGGAGCGCCGGCCAGTCCGCCGCCAGGTGGCGATGGCCGAGTGCCGCCAGCAGCGGGATGACCAGCACCCAGCGCAGGCCGGATAGTAGCATCGGCGAGATGTGGCCGACGGCCAGCTTGCCGGCGACCGCGTTGCCGGCCCAGAACAGCATCGTCGCCAGAAGCAGGATATAGGCCTTGCGGTGCATCGGCTCGCTCGCCATGGATTCGCCCAAGCGACGTGGCTATGGCGCCCGCCCGGCCAAGTAAATGATGCGCGGCCCGGAATTTGTTGTACCTGCCCGTCGCCGTCGCGCCAAAGAAGGGTCGCATGGCGCCGCCGTTGCGGTTATAGAGGCTTGAAATTTCATCGTTCCGCCGGCGTCGGCTCCGGCATTCTCGTGTGCGAAGGAAACAATTATGGCCAATGTGGTGGTCGTCGGCTCGCAGTGGGGCGACGAAGGCAAGGGCAAGATCGTCGACTGGCTGTCGGAGCGCGCCGACGTCGTGGTGCGCTTCCAGGGCGGCCACAATGCCGGCCACACCCTGGTCGTCGACGGCAAGGTCTACAAGCTCTCCCTGCTGCCTTCGGGCGTGGTGCGGGAAGGCAAGCTCTCCATCATCGGCAACGGCGTCGTCTTCGATCCGCATGCTTTCGTCACCGAAGTCGGCAAACTGAAGGACCAGGGTGTCGAGGTCGCGCCCGACCGCCTGAAAATCGCCGAAAACACGGCGCTTATCCTGTCGCTACACCGGGAACTGGACGGATTCCGCGAGGACGCCGCCTCCAATTCCGGAACGAAGATCGGCACCACGCGCCGCGGCATCGGCCCCGCCTACGAGGACAAGGTGGGCCGCCGCGCGGTTCGGGTGATGGATCTGGCGGACTTGGAAACGCTGCCCTTGAAGGTGGACAGGTTGCTGACACACCACAACGCCCTGAGACGCGGCCTCGGCCATCCGGAGGCGACGCATGAGGCGATCATGGCCGAGCTGACCTCGGTGGCGGATAAGATCCTGCCCTACATGGACCGCGTCTGGAAGGTGCTGGACGACCGCCGCAAGGCAGGCGAGCGCATCCTGTTCGAGGGCGCGCAGGGCACGCTGCTCGACATAGATCATGGCACCTATCCCTTCGTCACCTCCTCCAACACGGTGGCCGGCCAGGCCGCCGCCGGCTCGGGCATGGGCCCGGGCGGCATCGGCTATGTGCTCGGCATCACCAAGGCCTACACGACGCGCGTCGGCGAAGGCCCCTTCCCGACCGAGCAGACCAACGAGATCGGCGAATTCCTCGGCACCAAGGGGCACGAGTTCGGCGTCGTCACCGGCCGCAAGCGCCGCTGCGGCTGGTTCGACGCCGTGCTGGTGCGCCAGGCCGTCGCCGTCAACGGCATCAAGGGCATCGCTCTGACCAAGCTCGACGTGCTCGACGGGCTGCCCGAGATCAAGGTGTGCACCGCCTACCGGCTCGACGGCGAGGTGATCGACTACCTGCCGGCCAGCCAGGGCGCCCAGGCCAGGGTCGAGCCCATCTACGAGACGCTGGAAGGCTGGTCCGGCACGACCGCCGGCGCACGCTCGTGGAACGACCTGCCGGCGCAGGCGGTTAAGTACGTTCGCCACATCGAGGAACTCATCGGCGCGCCCGTCGCGCTGCTCTCCACCAGTCCGGAACGGGACGACACCATACTTGTGACCGACCCGTTTCAAGACTAATTATGACCCCCTTTCCGGGCAAAGTGGCTGATTTGCGGGGATTCGGCCCGGAGCAAGACAGGTTCGTTTGAAGCATGGCAGATTTCGTTGCGGTTCTGAGGAAGACGCTCGACGGGCTCGGCGAGACGACGCCGGAGGTGCGCGCCAAGGTCTACGACAAGGCCCGTTCCACCATCGCCGCCAAGCTGGCCGCCATCAACCCGCCGCCGCCGGCCGCGGTGGCCGAACGCCAGAAGCGGACGCTGGAGGACGCCATCGCAACCGTCGAGAGCGGCTACGCCAAGCCCGCTCCGCCGGCCAACGACCCGCTGGCGGAACTGGAGAACATCTTCTCCTCCATCGACCGCAACAAGAACCAGCCCAACCATGTCAGGCCGCAGCCGGCGACCGCACCGGCCACCGCCCGCACCGAGCCGGCCTGGCAGCCGCCGCAACCTGCTTCCGAGGCCGCGCGGCCGAAGACGACGCCGACCGAGGCGGATTGGCGCAAATCCGCCGCCACCGAGGTCTCGGTGGCCAAGCAGGCCCAGACCGCGCCCAACGGCGGGACCGGCTCTGCTGCCCACAAGCCGTCCGCGGCCGACCCCCTTCCCTCGTTCGACGATCCGTCCCCGGACAGGGCCGATGAAACCTTTCCGGCCGTTTCCGATACGACCGCCGACATGCTGGCCGGCGACGACGGCGAGCGCCGGCGCGGCTATGGCGGGCTGATCGCCGCCGTCGTGGCGCTGTTGCTGATCGCCGGCGGCGGCTATGGCGTCTGGCTGAACAAGGATGCCTTCAAGGATATGCTCGGCCTCGGCAAGACCGAGGTCGCGGCGAGCGACAAGCCGGCCGAGACCGCTCCGGCCAAACCAGCCGAGACGGCAGCCGCCAAGCCTGCGGAGACGCCGCCGGCGAACGGCGGCGAAACGAGCGAGACGCAGAAATTCACCCAGCGCCTGACGCCCGAAGGCAAGGAGACCGATCCCGGTCCGGCCGGCGGCGCCAGCAGCATCGGCGAAGGCACGTCGGTGGTCGCGCTGACCACGCCGCCGCCCGTCGCCGCGCCTTCCGCCGCGACCCCGACCACGCCGGCGGCACCGGCCGCAGGTGAGCCGGCACCGGACGCCCCGCCGCCGGCTGCGGCGACCCCGCCGGCCGCCGAGACAACCCCGCCCCCGGCGACCGCTTCATCCGAGACCGCCCTGCCAGTCGGCCAGAAGGCGATCTTCTACGAGGAACGCACCGCTTCCGCCGAAGGCTCGGCCGAACCCGGCAACATCGTCTGGTCGCTGGTGCAGGAATCGCCCGGCGGCGACGCGCCGCCCGAGCCGGCCATCCGCGCCGAGGCGACCATACCCGGCAAGAACGTGCAGCTTCGCATGACCATCCGCCGCAACGCCGACCAGACGCTGCCGGCCAGCCACATCGTCGAGATGATCTTCCTCACCCCCGACGGCTTCGAGGGCGGCGGCATCGACAACGTGCTGCGCATCGCCATGAAGGGCACCGAGCAGGAGGCCGGCAGCCCGCTGATCGGCATCCCGGCCAAGATCGCCGACGGCTTCTTCCTCGTCGCGCTCAACGACACCAAGGCCGACGAGAATGCCAACCTGACGCTGCTGCGCAACCAGGACTGGATCGACATTCCCGTCGTCTACAAGTCCGGCCGCCGCGCCTTGCTGACGATGGAGAAGGGCATCCCCGGCGAAAAGGTGTTCGACGAAGCGCTCAAGGCCTGGCAGGCCAAATCGTCGGGGTGAGGAGCGGCTGGCCGCAGCCCATCGCCGCTGGCATGCGGCGGCGCCGGATGTTATGGTGAATGCGATGGGGATGGAGTTCCCCCGAAACTGCCGATGAGGCTGATGACTCCTACCGCGACAACCAGCGGTGGGAGTGCGTCTGGAAGCACCCGCCGCCCGGCGGGTTTTTCATGCCCGCTAGAAGAGGAAGCGAGCATGTCCTTCACAACCTGTCTCATCGTCATGATCGGAGGCGCCTTCGGCACCCTGGCGCGCTACCTGGTCTCCGCCGTCGCCCTGCCGATCAGCGACCGGTTGCCCTGGGGCACCATTCTTATCAACATGAG
>JBQCHN010000375.1:0-6530 GCA_051954615.1 Mesorhizobium sp.
CCTGTTCATGTTGATCGCGCTGTTCTTCGTCTATCGCGACGGCGAAAGCTTCGCCGCGCAGATCGACAAGCTTGGCGAGCGCATCCTGCCGATGCGCTGGGAACGCATTTCGCGCGTGGTGCCGGCGACCATCTCGTCAACTGTCACCGGCATGACCATCATCGCCATCGGCGAAGGGGTGGTGCTGGGCATCGCCTACTGGCTGGCGGGCGTGCCGTCGCCGGTGACGCTGGGAGTGCTGACCGGCATTATGGCGCTGATACCGGGCGGGGCGCCATTGTCGTTTACGTTGGTCTCAATCTACCTGGCGGCCAGCGGCTCGCCCTTCGCCGGTCTGGCGCTGCTCCTGTGGGGGTCGGTGGAACTGTTCATCGTCGACAAGACGATCCGCCCCAAGCTGGTAGGCGGGCCGATCAAGCTGCCGTTCCTGCCGACCTTTTTCGGCCTTATCGGCGGGGTGAAGACGATGGGGTTCCTCGGCCTGTTCATCGGCCCGGTGCTGATGGCGCTGCTGGTCGCGATCTGGCGCGAATGGCTGCGCGAGGTGACGGACACGGCGCCACCGCCAGTGATCGCGCAAGGCGAGGAGCCGGCATCGGTCGAACTCGTCGCGGAGCGGAAGTCTCAGGCTGGGTGACGCATCACCGTGGCCGCCCGCCGCCGCCGTCCTTCATGCAACTGCCACAGCGAATGCGCCACCAGCGCCACGATCAGGATCGTGCCGCCGATCAGGCTGTTGCGGCTTGGCACCTCTGAAAAGATCATCCACACCCAGACCGGCGCGAGCACCGTTTCCAGAAGGTAGAACATGGAAACTTCCGCGCCCGAGATATAGCGCGGGCCGGCCGCGAGACAGAAGAACGAGATCGGCATGATGACGGCACCGTTGAAGATGATCCACCACGGCTCGGTCACCTGGTAGCCGGTCTTGCCGACCATGAAGATGGCGACGATGAGGGGCAGGGCGACGCCGACCAGCGCGGTGAAGCCCATGTCCTTGCCGCTGGCCCGCGAAATGGTGATGGCGCCGGCGACGCAGAACGCCGAACACAGCGCCAGCACGTTACCCAGCAGATGGCCGGAGCCCATCGAATCGCCGACGATGATAGCGACGCCAACGATCATCGCCGCCATCGCGATGAAGGTGGCCGGACGTGGGCGCTCGCCGAGGAACAGCCAGGACAGCAGGGCCGAGAACATCGGGTTGAAAGCGAGGATGAAGACCAGGTTCGCCGTCGATGTGTTGAAGACCGCGGTGATGAAGGTGATGGACCCGAGGCCGTAGAGCACTGCGGCGGCGAGGCCGGCCCGTCCCGGAATGAGTTGCGGCGCCTTCGGCGAGAGCGAGCGCCACACAGTCCAGATGATGAGGGCGGCCAGCAGGGTCATGCCGGTGCGGGTCATCAGGATCGACCACGTCTCGCCGTCGGCCAGGCGGATCAGCGGGATGTCGACAGTCAGCGTCATGCCGCCGATGGCGGTGATGAGCAGGCCCTTGGCGTGATGGTCGTGAGTGGTCGTCAAGGAGGCCGCCCGCTGCTGGAGAAAGGTCGTCTTCTACAGGAGCGGGAAGCCGAACAAAGCGGCCACGGCTTGAAACTCTGTCAGCCAGAGGCGGGCATCAGCCTTCGAAGCGTTCCCAGCCCTTGGGGCCGAGATGTTCCTGCGGCATGAAGCGCATCTTGTAGTTCATCTTGCGCGACCCGTTGACCCAGTAACCGAGATAGACATGCGGCAGGCCCATGGCTTTGGCGCGGTTGATGTGGTCGAGGATCATGAAGGTGCCGAGGGAGCGGTCGGCCAGGTCGGGGTCGAAATAGGAATAGACCATCGACAGGCCGTCGGCCATCTGGTCAGACAGCGCCACCGCTATCAGCTCGCCCTGGCCGCGGCCGGTGATGAAGGTATCGGGGCCGCGGCGGCGGTATTCGATGATCTTGGTGTTCACATGCGTATCCTCGACCATCATGGCATAGTCGAGGACTGTCATGTCCGACATGCCGCCTTTGCGGTGGCGGGCGTCGAGATAGGAGCGGAACAGCGAATATTGCTCCGTCGACGGTTCGGCGTCGTGCATGACGCCGACCAGGTCGGAATTGGCTTGGAGGACACGGCGCATGTTGCGGCTGGGCGTGAACTCACCGGCCAGGATGCGCACAGACACGCAGGCGCGGCAGGTTTCACAGGCGGGACGATAAGCGATGTTCTGCGAGCGGCGGAAGCCACCTTGCGTCAGGAGGTCGTTCATCTCCGGTGCCTTGTCGCCGACGAGATGGGTGAAGACCTTCCGCTCGAACTGGCCGTCGAGATAGGGGCAGGGCGAGGGCGCTGTCAGGAAGAACTGCGGCGATTGTGTCGGGTGCTGCGTCATCGAGTCTGCAAGCCGGCCTCACGAATCGTCATACCTTTGGCGCGGGCGGCGGAAAATTCAACAATATTGTGTAGCCCCCGCCTTCCTCAGCGGGGAATACCGATAAAATCGCGGGAAACCCCAGCCGGATCAGCGGTCTGCGCGGCTTACCACTGTGCCAAGCAGCAGATCGTGCAAGGTGCGCTTGCGATCGCTGAACAGCGTCACCAGCAGGACCAGCGGCGTCAGCACGACGTTGCCGGCCCAGAACAGCACCGAATGCACCACCGCCGTCATGCCGTCGATGGGCGCGCCATCGAGCCGGTCGAGGCGGATATCCATCATCTTCATGCCAACCGTGGCCTGGTCTTTCCCGCCGAGCGTGTTCCAGATGTAGAGGATGGCGACGGCGGGAACCAGAATGGTGAAAAGCATCCAGCCGAGGCCGAGCGTCAGCAGGCCCAGAATGAGCACGAGGATGGCGAAGGGAATAGTCAGCAGGCCGACGATCAGATAGTCGATCAGGCAGGCCAGCACGCGCCGCGTGCGCACGCCGTCATAGGCCCGGGCATCGTCAAGCCGGGACGTGATGATCTCACCGTCGAGAACGCGTGCGTTCATGGTGGTCCGCTTTCCTTTCCGTTCGGCCGCCATGTTGTGGCGGTCACGGCAGAAACATGGGGCGGCAGGCGGCGCCGTTCAAGCGTTTCCGGATATCAGACGATCAGATGGGGCCGGTCGAGCCGCGCACGACCAGTTCGACCGGCATCGTCTCGCGCGGCAGCGAGCCGTCGTGCTCGAGGATGGCGCAGGCGGCCCGGCGGCCCATTTCGGCCATCGGCTGCACGACAGTGGTCAGCGGCGGGATGGAAATCGCACCCTCCGGCACGCCGTCGAAGCCGGCTACGGAAATCTGGCCGGGTACGGAAAGGCGGCGCTCGCGCAGCCAATCCAGCGCGACCAGCGCGATACGGTCCGACATGGCGAGCAGGGCAGTCGGTGGTTCCGGTTGCGCAAAAAGGAAGTCGAGCCCGGCGCGGACCGTGCTCTCGTCGTTCAGCGTCTCGTAGACGAGCACGCGGCCGGTATCGACGCCGTGTTCGGCAAGGACGTCGAAATAGCCCAGCAGACGATCGCGCGTGCCCGCATAGATCGAGCGCCGCTGCCTCTCCTGCGAGACCGGGCCGGTTGCGTCGTCATCGGCAAACGGCAGGGAAAGCACGGCAAAGCGGCGGTGGCCGAGCCCTGTCAGGTGGCGGGCGGCCAGCCGTGCGCCGGCACGATCGTCAACGCCTATGGCCGCGACGGTCTGGTCCTCGAAGGCGAAATCGAGCGCCACGAAAGGCAGCTTGCGCTCGCGCGTCAGTTCAACGAGGCGCGAGCCCCCCTCTACGCAAAAGACGATGAAGCCATCGACCAGCGCGCTCTGGATATTCCAGGCGAGATGTTCCTGGTTGGCCGCCGAGACCAGCGAGATGCCGGCGCCGGTGGCGTCGCAGGCCTGGCTGATGCCGGACATGACGACACGGGCGAAAGGGTCTTCGAAGAAATAGGACAGCGGCTGGGTGGTGGCGACGCCGATGGCGTTGACCTTGCCGGCGCGCAGCAGCCGGCCCTTCGGATCCGGACCGGCGTAGCCGAGCTTCTCGGCTGCGGCGTGAACGCGCTCACGCACCTCCTTGCGCACGATCTCGGGGCGGCCGAAGACGTTGGAGGCGGTTCCGTGCGAGACGCCCGCGGCGCGCGCGACATCGGCGAGCCGGATCGGACGGGTCGTCGCCGCTACCTGCCTAGCCATCATGCCTCCCGACCCGTTCAACAACAATCCGCGCTGGCCTGCCGGTTTGGGTAGACGAGCGTTGCTAGCCGGCACTTTAGCCCAGGCGCGGCCAACCGGGCCAGTCCGGAATGAGGGCCTCTGCGAAAGAGAAATTTCTTGGATCGATTCAAAATCCGTTTGAATCGCGAATGGATATGCCCATATTTTGAATCGATCCAATTCGCAATAAAACCCACAGCAAGGCGATGGAGATTATCATGCACCCGATCACTTATCTGTTCGAGGACATCTACCGCAATTATTGGGGCATTACGCCCGCCGCAAAGGGCCGAAAGAGCCTGTTCCGGGCCATGCCCTTGCGACCTTCCGAGGCAGGGCACCCCCGCTGAACCCACAGCGGCGTCACGGGCCGTACTGTAGCCGATGCCTCCTGGACGGTTCAGGACTTCGATCGCAGTAACGACGAACAGCCGGCGGCCAGCCAAGCTAGAATGAGCAATGTGCCGCCGGCAGGTGCTGCGAAGGGAAACAGGCGGTGGCCGAGGAAGTCTCGTGCCAGAAGGTCGCCGCAGAACAGGACCAACCCGACGACCAGCACCAGCCCCGCCAGCCGCAAGAGGGGGCTACGGCCGACAAGCCCGATCGCAAGCAGAGCCGGGGCATGGACAAGCAGCATCGTCGCGGCGGTGCCGGTGAAGGCGCCGCCGGTATGAGCTTCGGCCGCCGACAGGGCGATACCGGCCGCGCCGGCGATGCCGGCGGCGAAAACGAGCGGTCGTGCCGCAGGCGGATACGAATCGGTCATGAAGGGCCTCGCTTCGTGGTGAAACGCGGCCTCAACCATGCGGGATTTCAGGATTGGCCGCCATGGGCCACGATGTCGCCCACGGCGGCCCCGCCTGTCAGTCGCAGACGGTGACTTCGCGGATCACCCGACGATGATGATGCCAGGACTTGACCACCTTGGTGCGGCAATCGCGCTGGTGATGCCTGCGCCAGTCACGCCGGTGGTCGCTGTGGCGCCAGGAATCGCGATCGTGATGGCGGCGGTGATCGCGCCGGATCACGACGTCGTCGCCGCCATTCGTGGAAAATGTCACGCTTGCAGCGGTGGCGGGCGCCATGGTGACCGGGACTGCGGCGGTGGCGAGGAAAAGTGCGGCGAGGATGGCTTTCATCTTATGCTCCATCGTTGAATCCGATGGAGGAACCCGCTCCGGCGTCATCCGTTCCGTTCAAGCCCGAACACAAATCCGAGGTCGGGAGATTCACAAATGTGATCGAAATGACGACGGAACCCGGACATTTGCCTGCGTTGGTCGTCGGCGAAGATCTCTTGGCGAGCGACCCTCGACTATCGATCAGCGCGTGGAGAAATAGCCATAGCCGGCCCAACCGGCCAAGGCCACCGCGGCGATCCAAAGTGTGGCGATGACGGCCGCAGCAGCCCGGCTTACCGGATGGTCAAGGGCTGCGGCTGCCTCGATCCGTTTCTCCGCCATGACGTCCGGCGGGATCATTTTTAGGACAAGCAGAATCCCGAGCGGCACGATGATTGCATCGTCGAGATAACCCAGGACGGGTACGAAATCGGGGATGAGGTCGATGGGCGACAGCGCGTAGCCGGCGACGAAAAGCGCCAGTGCCTTTGCGTACCACGGCGTTCGCGGATCCTTGGCCGCGAGGTAGATCGCATGGACGTCGCGTTTGACCGACCGCGCCCAGCTCTTCAAACCGTCCCTGAACGCCATCGCTCGCTATCGATCGGGTGTCGATCGCCTCTCTTGCGACGCGCGCGCCAGCCAGTTGTAGACGGCACCGGCTGCCATCAACACCGCCGTCATCAGGAAAACCGCCCGCATGCCGAAATGGCCGCCGACGAAGCCGCCGAGCAGCGGCCCGGCGACCTGGCCGACATATTGCGCCGAAACCGACAGGCCGAGCACGTTGCCGCCCACTCCGTCCGGCACGTTGTGGCGGATGACGCTGGTGACGCTGGGCAGCAGGCCGCCGAGCGCAAGTCCCATCAGGAAGCGCAGCGCCACAAGTTGCCAGCCGGCCGTCACGAAAGCCTGCGGGATGAGCAGCAGGGCGGCGGCCGCAAGCGCGCCGGCGATCACCGTCCAGTGGCCGATCTGATCTGCCAGCTTGCCGAGATAGGACGCTGACAGGATGGCGCCGAGCGCGGCAGCCGACATGACGATGCCCGACACCAGCGTGACGCGGCTCTGATCCTCGACGAGCTGGCCGACATAGACAGTTATGATCGGTTCGATGGACATGGTGGCGAACATCAGAAGCATGCCCGTCGCCAGCATGGCCGTGACGGGCCGCTTGTCGGGTATCTGCGACCAGCCGCTTTTCGCCTTGCCGCCCGGCCTCTTGGTGGTTGCCGGGTGC
>JBQCHN010000376.1:0-15749 GCA_051954615.1 Mesorhizobium sp.
ACGTTCCGGCCGGCGTGGCGCTGCGCGTCGTCGTCGCCGACAACGATTCGGCGCCGAGTGCGCGCGCGCTGGTCTATGCGCTGGCCGCCGGCCTGCCTTTCGAGATCGTCTATGTCCATTGCCCGGCCTCCAACATCTCGCTGGCCCGCAACGCCTGCCTGGAGGCGGCCAGCGGCGATTTCCTGATCTTCATGGACGACGACCAGGAGATCGTGTCGAGCGACTGGCTGACGGAATTCCTGTCGGTCGCCAACGCCACGCGCGCCGACGTGGTGCTCGGGCCGGTGCTCGCCGTCTATGGCGAGGATGCGCCGCGCTGGATGCGCGAGGGCGATTTCCATTCGACCCGCCCCGTGCGCGTCGACGGCAAGATCCGTACCGGCTATTCCGGCAACACGCTGCTGCGCCTGTCTTCCGCCGTGGTCGCGGGGCGGCGCTTCAGCCTGCCGCTCGGCCGCAGTGGCGGCGAGGACACCGATTACTTCACGCGGCTTCACCGGGCGGGCGGGCGCATCGCCTATGCGCCCGATGCCGCTGCGCGCGAGCCGGTGCCGGCGTCCCGCGCCAGCTTCACCTGGCTGGCGAAGCGCCGATTCCGTAGCGGCCAGACGCATGGGCGGCTGGCCGGCGAAGGCTTGTCGCGCATGGCAATCGCCCGCGAATGCCTCACCGCCACGGCCAAGGCCGGCTATTGCCTCGGCGCGGCGGGCCTCAGCGCTTTTTCCGCCGCCCAGCGCAACCACCATGCCCTGCGCGGCGTTCTGCATGCCGGCGTGGTCGTCGGCCTGCTGGGTGTCGATGAAATCCAGCAATATGGCGAGGACGTTCCGCCGGAAGCTGCAGTCGAAGATCCGATCGGAGGCCGAATGGAGGGCAAGCGCCATGCAGCCTGACGTCACGGTTCTCATCGCCGCCTTCAACGCCGGGGACACGATCGGCCGCGCCATTGACAGCGCGCTGGCGCAGCGCGGCGTCTCGGTGGAGGTCGTCGTCGCCGACGATTGCTCGACCGACCGCACCGTGGAGATCTCCGCCCGCTATCCGCGTGACCGCGTGCGCGTCGTCGAATTGGAGAAAAACCGTGGACCGGGCGGCGCCCGCAATGCCGGGCTCGCCATCGCTTCAGGCCGTTGGGTGGCAGTGCTCGATGCCGACGACACGATCCACCCCGAGCGGCTGGCGCGCATGGTCCGCCGGGCCGAGACGGAGGGCGCCCAGGTTGCCGTCGATAATATCGAGGTCGTGCGCGAGGACGCGGGCGGCAGCGAGCCGATGTTTTCGCCGGAGCACCTTGAGGCGCTGCCGGAAATCTCGCTGGCCGAGCTGATCGGCACCAGCCTGCTGTTCGAAAGCACCTTTTCCTACGGCTACATGAAACCGGTCTTCGAGCGGCGTTTTCTCGAGGAGGCCGGCCTGCGCTACGACGAGACGCTGCGCATCGGCGAGGACTATATCTTCCTTGCGTCGGCCTTGGCGCGCGGCGGGCGCTGCGTGGTCGAGCCGGGCGCCGGTTACCGCTACCACGTCCGTGCCGGCTCCATCTCGCGCGTGCTGGAACCGCACCATATCGAGGCGATGTTGAGGGCCGACGCGGCGTTCCTGCGCGACCATGATCTCGACGCGCCGGCACTGGCGGCGCAGGCGCGCCGCACCAGGAGCCTGCGCCGGGGCGCGTCCTTCCTCTCGCTCGTCGATCACCTCAAGCGGCGGGCGCCGCTGAAGGCGGCGGGCGTCGCGCTGCGCGATCCGGCAGCGTTGCGCCACCTCGGCATGCCGATCGCGGCGAGGCTGCGGCGGCTGTCGGCTCCGGCATCATCGAGGGCGGCGGAAGCCGGCTGAAAATTTTCGAGTTTGGCGGGGGTGCCAACCGAAACAGGGATGTGATGAAAAAAGTCAGAAAAGCAGTGATACCCGTCGCCGGCCTCGGAACGCGCTTCCTGCCCGCCACGAAGGCGATGCCGAAGGAGATGCTGACCATCGTCGACCGTCCCGTCGTGCAATATGCCGTCGACGAGGCGCTGGAGGCAGGCATCGAGCACATCGTCTTCGTCACCGGCCGCAACAAGCACATCATCGAAGACTATTTCGACATCCAGCCGGAATTGCTCGACACGCTCACCCGCTCGGGCAAGACGGAACAGCTTTCGACGCTCAACCGCATGCAGCCGCAGCCGGGCGCCATCTCGTTCACCCGCCAGCAGGCGCCGCACGGCCTCGGCCACGCCGTCTGGTGTGCGCGCGACGTGATCGGCGACGAGCCGTTCGCGCTGCTGTTGCCCGACATGGTGTCGTTCGGCGAGCGCGGCTGCCTGTCCGGCGTCATGGAGCTCTACGAGCGCACCGGCGGCAACGTCGTGGCGGTGGAGCAGTGCGATCCGCTCGACACCGGCAGCTACGGCATCGTCGGCAAGGGACCGGGCGTGGAGAAGGGCTTCGCCATCACCGGCATGGTCGAGAAGCCGGAGCCGTCGGCGGCGCCCTCCAATTTCTACATCAACGGCCGCTACGTGCTGCAGCCGGAAATCTTCGGGCTGTTCGACAACCAGGAGCGCGGCGCCGGCGGCGAAATCCAGCTCACGGACGCGATGCTGCGCCTGTCCGCCGCGCAGGATTTCTTCGCCAGCCCGTTCGAGGGCCGGATGTTCGACTGCGGCTCGAAGGACGGCTTCATCCAGGCCAACGTCGCGTTCGCGCTGGCCCGCGCCGACATCAGGGACCTGGTGCTGGAGCCGATCGAGACGATCATCGCCAGCCAGGCGCGCCGCAGCGAAGCGGCCTGACCGGGCCGGACATCGCAAAGACCACGGGCCACGGCCCCCGGGGCAATCCCCGACGGTGGCCGTGGCCGTCATTTTCGACCGACGAGCAAGCAGATCGGCAAGTCATGAACCATGGACGTTTTTTCTTGAGCAAGCCAGTTCCCATGCCTTCGGACGAGACGGACGGCTTCATCGACCTCGACCGGCTTCTGTCCGCGGCAAAGCGGCAGATCAGGGTGGTGGCGCTGTTCGGCGTGGCGGGGCTGGCGCTGGGCGTTATCTATCTGTTGTTCACGCCCTCGGTCTACACCGCCGCGACCAACATCCTGCTCGACGACAGCCTGACGAAATTCGCCGAGGACAAG
Organism: Mesorhizobium sp.; assembly: GCA_051954615.1. Lineage (GTDB taxonomy): Bacteria > Pseudomonadota > Alphaproteobacteria > Rhizobiales > Rhizobiaceae > Mesorhizobium. The sequence goes on from JBQCHN010000376.1 coordinate 3,125, forward strand.
CCGACGCCGCAGCCGGCGGCGCAGGCGGAATCGATGGTGCTGAGCGAAGTCGAGATCCTGAAATCCGCGCAGCTCGCGCGCGCCGTCGTCGAGGCGCAGCATCTCCAGGACAACGAGGCTTTCCTCAACCCGCCCGTTTCTCCCATCGCCTGGGCGAAGTCGACGGTCAAAAGCGTGCTCAAGGTCTTTTCCAGCCGGCCGCCTTCCACGGGTTCGGTGGAGGACGCCAAGGTCGGCAAGGCGATGGCGATCCTGCAGCAGAACCTCGATGCCGAACGGGTCGGCCGCAGCTATGTCATCTCGCTATCCTATTCGGCCAACGACCCGAAGCTGGCCGGCGCCATCACGCGAGCCTATGCCGATGCCTACCTGGCGGATCATCTCAACGCCAATTTCGACGCCACCCAGCGCGCCACCGTGTGGCTGCAAGGGCGGCTGGACGACCTGCGTGAGCGCTCGCAGGAGGCGTCGCGGGAGGTCGAGACGTATCGCGCGGCCCATGGCCTGACGGCCGCGAGCGGCGAACTGGTCTCGGACCAGCAGCTGTCCGACCTCACCAAGCAGCTGATCCTGGCGCAGGCCGACACCGCCAACGCGGTGGCGCGCTACAACCAGTTCAAGTCGATCGTCGACAGCGGACCCGAAAACGCCGTCAAGAACGCCACCGTGCCGATCGAGAAGGGCAGCAGCGGCACCAACACGGCGCTGCTGACGGATCTCAGGACCCGCTACCTCGCCATGGCCAAGCGCGAGCAGGATATTTCCGCCCGCTTCGGCGAGGACCATCCGCAGGCGGTGGCGCTGCGGCGCGAAGAGGCCGACGTGGCGAAGCAGATCTTCGGCGAACTCACCCGGCTCACCGAAAGCTATCGCAACGAATACGAGGTGGCGAAGTCGCGCGAGGCGTCGCTGCGCACCAATGTCGGCGAACTGTCGGACCAGAGTTCCAAGTCCGGCCAGTCGGGCGTGGAACTGCGCGCCCTGGAACAGAAGGCGCAGGCGCTGGCGACGCTCTACCAGTCCTTCCTGGGGCGCTATGCGGAAGCCTCGCAGCAGCGCTCGTTCCCGATCGCCCAGGCGCGCGTCATCTCGCAGGCCGGCGACCCGGTCGCGGCGTCCAGCCCGCGCAAGACGATGACGCTCGCCCTCTCCCTGGTGCTCGGCCTGTTCGCCGGCGCAGGCATGGGCGCACTGCGCGAATTTCGCGAGCGCTTCTTCCGCACAGCCGAGGACGTGCAGAATTCGCTCGACGTCAAGTTTCTCGGCTACCTGCCGATCGTCGGGTCAGCCTTCCGCGGCAAGGCGGCGACGAACGGCGGCAACGGGGCGGACCAGGCGCAGACGCCTCGCGAAACCACCATCCCGCGCATCCTGCGCGTTGCCATCAACGCGCCGGCCTCCTCCTTTGCGGAGACGCTGCGCAACGTGAAGCTCGCCAGCGATGTCGTCCTGCAGCGCAATCCCTGCAAGGTCATCGGCTTCGTCTCGGTGCTGCCGCACGAGGGCAAGACGACGGTGGCCGCCAATTTCGCCGGCCTGTTGGCGGCCAACGGCGCCAAGACGCTGCTGATCGACGGCGATCTGCGGAATCCCGGCCTCAGCCGCAGCCTGCCGATCATTCCGGAGAAGGGGCTGGTCGAGGCCGTCGTCGGCGGCGAGCAGCGCTGGCAGAACACGCTTCTGGTCGACCGCAAGACGCGGCTCGCCATCCTGCCGACGGTGATCCGCGGCCGGCTTCCGCACACCGGCGAGCTGATCTCGGGACCGGGCATGCGCGAGCTGATCGAATCGGCACGGCAATCCTTCGACTACATCGTCGTCGACCTGCCGCCCTTCGGGCCGGTGGTCGATGCCAAGGCGTTCGCGCCGATGGCCGACGGCTTCGTGCTGGTGGCGGAATGGGGCGCCACACCGCGCGCGCTGGTGCGCTCGGCTTTGCAGGCCGACCCCCAGATCGCCGCCAAGGTGCTCGGCCTCGTCCTCAACAAGACCGACATCAAGCAACTGTCGCGCTATGGCCTGTTCGGCAGCGCCGAACAGTATCTCGACCGCTATTCCTCCTACTATGTCGAACAGGCGCCGGCGGCCGACAAGCCGGCCAACCGGATGGAGCCGGCTTGATGGCGCCCCTGCTTCCTCAACGGTCAGGTGGTGAAATAGCGGCCCTTGTTCTGCCAGATGCGCAGCGCCGTCAGACGGCCGGTGAAGAAGGCGCCGGTGTCGATGTCGACGCGCATGCCGTCGCGCCGGGCTTCGGCGACCGGCGTGTGGCCGTGGACGACATAGCGGGTCAGGCGGTGCGCGGCCTTGAAAAAGTCCTCGCGGATGAAGACCAGATCGCGATCGGACTGCCGGTCCAGCGGCAGGTCGGGGCGGATGCCGGCATGCACGAACAGGAAGCCCGGCGTTTCCACCATGATCGGCAGCGAGCGCAGGAAGGCGACGTGCTGGGCAGGGATCGCTTCCCGGATGACATCGTCGATCTGGCGCTCGGTGCGGTAGACGGTGCGCAGGCGCTCATGGTCGATGCCGTAGGAGAGCAGGGTCTGCTCGGCACCCATCGTCAGCCAGCCCATCAGGCCGGTCCGTCCTTCCAGATAGTCGAGCATGACCATCTCGTGGTTGCCGGTCAGGCAGATGCGCCGGAAGCCGGGCGGCGGCAGCGCCGCCAGGTGATCGAGCACCTGGGCCGAGGCCGGGCCGCGGTCGACGTAGTCGCCGATCATGACGATGAGCTTTTCGCCGGGCAACTCGGCGGCGTCGCGCTGGATGACGCTTTCAAGCGCCAGAAGCTCGTCGAGGCAGCCATGCACGTCGCCGATCGCATAGACGGCGGTGTCCTTCAGGTCGAGGCGCAGGCGGGGGCGCTTTTCCGCCGCGCCGCGCCGGGCGACGCCCAGCAAATTGCTCCAAGCCTTCAAAGGGAGGCCCTTTTCTTCATCGCCATGGTCGAGCGGCCCGCCCTGCGGGGCGATCCGGAATGAAGCCGATCGAGGAGACGATCGTGACTTTCCGCAACGTTTTCGAGGTGCCTGCCGAGTCGCTGGACCCGGTCCGCAGGTCCATGTCGGACCGTATCAGGATCGCGCGCGGCCTTTGCATCGTCTTCATGACCTTCGTTCACGTGCCGCCCGGCATCGGCGGGAATATCTACGCCCGCGACGCCGGGGTCTTCGATCTCGTCTATTTCGCGCTCTCGCGCATGGTGGGGCTGAGTTCGGTTTCGCTGCTCAGCGTCGTCTCCGGCTATTTCATCGTCTCCAGTCTGGCCAAGGCCGGGACACATCGCCTCTTCGTGTCGAAAGTGAAGACGCTGGTCGTGCCGCTGGTGGCTTGGAACCTCCTCATGCTGGCGCTGCTTACGCTCTACGGGCTGATGCGCGGCAAATGGCAGGACATGCCGGACTTCACCGCGCCCGGCATGGCCGACGCGTTGTTCGCCCTTACCGGATGGCCGCTTGACGTGCCTTTGTGGTTTCTTCGCGACCTTTTCGTCTGCTGCCTGTTTTCGCCGCTTCTCTATGTTGCGCTGAAGCGCGTTCCCGTCGCCACGATCCTGCTGCTGATCGCCTATACGCTGTTCGGCGAGGACCTTTACCTGCTGCAGCGGCCGCAACTGATGCTGTTCTTCACGCTTGGCATGTGGCTGCGCCTGTCGAAGACGGCCGAGCCCGTCATCGACCGCATGGCGCGCTGGCTGCTTCCGGGACTCGTCGTCATGGTTGTGTTCTACATGGTCCTCAGGATCGAGAACGTGCTGTTCGGCGACATGGCGGACGAACTCAGGTTGACGCTGGACACGGCGTTGCGCATCACCATGGCGGCGGGCTTCTGGCTGCTGACCGACGCGATCCGCCGATCGCGCTTTGCCGGCGGCTTCCTCTGGTTCGAACCCTACGCCTTCTTCCTGTTCTGCAGCCACGCGATCCTGTTCCATTTCGCCGCCATCCCGTTGCGGCGCGTCTTCGGCAACTACGGCAGCGACCTGTTCTCGATCACCTTCTTCGCGCTGCCCTGTCTCGCAGTGATCGGCGCGGTGATCGCCCTGCAGGTCATCAACGGGTCGCGGCCGTTGCTTGTCCTGTTCAATGCCGGCCACGGCGTGGAGCCCCTGCGCAAGGTCGCAGGGCGTGACGCCCGGGCCGCCCGGTCGCGAGCGGGGTAGCGCATGGCCAACGTCACCACACGCCTGATCAAGGGAAGCCTGTGGCTTTCGCTGGCGCGCGCCATCGTCAACGGGCTGGCGGCGCTCAGCACCTTCATCCTGGCCTGGAACCTGGCACCGTCCGACTTCGGCGTCGTCGCCCTCGGCATGACGATCCTGATGATCGTCTCGACGGTGACGGAGCTTTCGCTGGCCGAGGCGCTGATCCGCCACGAGGCGCCCGGCGAGTCGCATTTCAGCGCCGCATGGACCCTGAACGCCCTGCGCGGGCTGGTGCTGGCGCTGTTCTTCGCCGCCGCCGCCAAACCCGCCGCGCTGCTGTTCGAGGAGCCGCGCCTTACCGGCGTCATGCTGGCGCTGGGCCTCAGCGTTTTCCTGAGCGGTCTCACCAACCCGCGCCGCATCATGTATCAGCGCGACCTGATCTTCTGGCAGGAGTTCGTGCTCGCCGTATCGCAGAAGCTCACCGGCTTCATCGCCGCGGTGGCCATCGCCATCATCTATCACAGCTACTGGGCGCTGGTGATCGGCACGCTCGTCACCCAGGCGACCAATGTCGCGGTTTCCTATCTCGTGCTGCCATTCAGGCCGCGCATCTGCTTCCGCCACATGCGCGAGTTCTTCTCCTTCTCGGCGTGGCTGAGCGCCGGCCAGATCGTCAACACGCTGAACTGGCGCTTCGATTACCTGCTGGTCGGCAAGATGCTCGGCAACACGGCGCTGGGCTATTACTCGGTCGGTTCGAACCTCGCCATGATGCCGACGCGCGAGGCGACGATGCCGCTGACGCAGACCATCTATCCGGGCTTCGCCAGCATCCAGAACGATCCGACGCGGCTGGCGGCAGCCTATCAGCGGGCGCAGGCGCTGCTGACGGCCGTGGCGCTGCCGGCCGGCATCGGCGTCGCCGTCATCGCCGACCCGCTTGTGCGGCTGGCGCTCGGCGAGAAATGGGCGCCGGTCATCTTCATCATCCAGGCGCTTGCCTCGGTGTTCGCACTTCAGACGCTGGGCTCGCTGGTGCAGCCGCTCGGCATGGCGAAGGGCGAGACGCGGATGCTGTTCGTGCGCGACACGCAGATGCTTCTCGTGCGCGTGCCGATCATGATCGCCGGGCTTCTGCTTGCCGGCCTCCCCGGCGTCGTGGTCGGCCGGGTGTTCACCGGTCTTTGCAGCGCTGTCGTCAACATGGTGCTGGTGCGGCGCCTGATCGACCTGCCGGTGCTGAAGCAATTGCAGGCGAATTTGCGTGCGCTGGTCAGCGTCGCGGTGATGGCGGCGGGCGTCGCGTTTGCCGCCAACCAGCTTCCCCAGACGGCCGACCGGCCGATGCTGGCGCTGCACCTGGCGACACTGGTGGCGCTCGGCGGCTTCCTCTATTGCGCCGCGACCTTCCTTTTGTGGGAGGCGATGGGCCGCCCGCAGGGACCGGAGCGGGAAGTGCAAACCATACTCGGCAAGCTCCTGGCAAAGCTGCGTCCAGCGAGGAGGCAGGCTTGAGCCGCAATCGAACGGAGAAAAGACGATGGTGACGGAACCCCGGTTGGCGCTGATCGCCGAGCTAGAAGCCGCAATCCATGCCTGCCTCAAGGCGCATATCCGCAAGGACGAACCGGTTGCCATCCTCGACTTCCCGGATATCCGCAATTGCGGCGATTCCGCCATCTGGCTGGGCGAGATGGCCTATCTCGCGAACCGTCACGGCAAGCGGCCCGCCTATGTCTCGCGCATGGACGACTTCTCCGCCGAACAACTGAAGCGCGCCGTGCCGACAGGACCGATCTTCATCCATGGCGGCGGCAATTTCGGCGACATCTGGGGCGCGCATCAGGATTTCCGCGAGCGCGTGCTGGAGCAGTTCCCGGATCGGCCAGTCATCCAGTTCCCGCAGTCGATCCACTACCAGTCGCCCGAGCGCATCGAACAGAGCGCGCGGGCGATCGGCCGGCACCGGAATTTCACGCTTCTGGTGCGCGACGAGGAATCGCGGGCTTTCGCCGAAAAGCATTTCGACTGCGCGGTCACGCTGTGCCCCGACATGGCTTTCGCCATCGGCCCGGTGGAGTCGGCGCCGGCCATTTTCCCGGTGCTGGCCATGCTGCGGGCGGACCGGGAAAAGGCAGGAAACGCCGAACCCTCGGCCTGGCCCGGTCTGCCGGTCGAGGACTGGATCTCGGAATCGCCGCGCAGCGTGCAGGCATCCAAGGCGTTCGGCGCCGCCTCGGCGCTGCTGTCGCTGAAGCCGGCGGATTTCAGGCTCGCCAAGCTCGACGCCGCCGCCCACAACCGCTTCCGGCGCGGTATCCGGCAGATAGCGCGCGGCCGGGCCATCGTCACCGACCGATTGCACGTCCACATCTGCTCGCTGCTGATCGGCCGCCCGCATGCCGTGCTCGACAACAGCTACGGCAAGGTGCGCCGCTTCATGGCCGCCTTCTCCGGCGGGACCGATCTGTCCTACCGGGCGGCATCGCTGGACGACGGCATCGCCTGGGCACAGCAGGCTGCCGAGGGCGCCCATGGAAAAGTCGCGGCCTGACGGGAGGGCGAGAGATGCTGACCTTCATCATTCCAGTGCGCCATCAGGACAACGCCCGCGACTGGGGGCTGCTCAAGGCCAATCTTTCGCAGACGGCCGCCTCCATCGCCAGCCAGGCGCATCCGGGCTGGCGCGCACTGGTGGTCGCCAACGAGGGCGCCGACTTGCCGGCATTGCCCATTGGCTTCGACGTCGTGCGCGTCACCTTCCCGCCCAACAATCTCCACGAGATGGGCGAGGCGGACCTGGAGGCCGTCTACGACGCCTTCCGCGCCGACAAGGGCCGGCGCGTGCTGGCCGGCATGCTGGCGGCGCAGGGCAGCCGCTTCTTCATGATCGTCGACGACGACGATTTCGTCAGCGCCCGCATCGCCGGCCATGCGGCCGAAAACCCGGACGCCAACGGCTGGACCGTCGAGCGCGGCTATATCTGGGACGACGGCGGCCGGCTGCTGCTCGGCTATGACGAGTTCAACCACCTGTGCGGGACCTCGCTGATCGTGCGCGCCGACCTCTACGGCCTGCCGCAGCGCTTCGAGGACGCCTCGCTCGACTGGATCAAGACGATGCTGGGCAGCCATGTGCGGATCACCGACATCCTGGCCGAACGCGGCACGCCGCTCAGCCCGCTGCCGTTTCGCGGTGCCGTCTATCGCGTCGCGCATGGTGGTTCGCACAGCAAGGCGCCCAGCCTGGTGAAGAAGTATTTCCTCAGCCGCGAAGCCGTGAGAAGGCCGAGGCGCCTGCTCAGGCATCTCGCCCGCCTGCGGCTTGTCGACGACGGCGCCCGGCGCGAATTCTTCGGCATGCCGGCGAGGAATTGAGCCGCCCCGTTCGCCGCGCGTTTGTCGGCGGAAGAAGTTTCCGCGATCGCTCGCCATCGCAGCTATCTCGGGATGCGATATAATATCGACAAACCGCGCGCTTGGCACATATTCTCTGTCGTCGGGTCGCGGCTCCGTTGCCCGACTCCGGCCTCGGGCGCTTTCAGCCGCATAGGGTCGGAATCTGGGTAATCAGGGAGAATAGGATGTCGAACATCACCATGCGGCTCGCCGGCGCGCTTTTCGGAGCCGTCGCCCTTTCCGCTATGCCCGCCATGGCCGAGGATCTCGTCCTGGGCGCGTCGGTGCAACTGACCGGCCCGGTCGCCAACACCGGCCGCTACTACAAGGACGCCTACGAATTCACCATCGACAAGATCAACGAGGCGGGTGGCGTCAAGGTCGGCGACAAGCAGTACAAGCTTGCCCTGAAGCTCTACGACAACCAGTCGGACGTGAACCTCTCCGTCCGCCAGTACACGCAGCTCATCTCGCAGGACAAGGTGAACCTGCTGCTCGGGCCGTTCGCCTCCAATTTCGCGCTGGCCGATTCCGCCGTATCGGAAAAATACCAGGTGCCGATGGTGCAGGGCGGCGGCGCCTCCGACCAGATTTTCTCGCGCAAGTTCAAATACATCTTCGGCACGCTGGCGCCGGCGAGCAACTACTTCGGCTCGACCATCGCCATGATGAAGGAACTCGACCCGGCGCCGAAGTCGGTGGCCCTGCTCTATGCTGACGACGCCTTCGACGTGTCGGTGGCCGACGGTACGCGGCCGCTGCTCAAGGACGCGGGCATCACGGTGGCGCTCGACGAGCGCTATACCTCCAACGCCAGCGACTTCAACTCGCTGCTGTCACAGATCAAGAGCGCCAATGTCGACGCCGTGCTGGTCGCCGGCCACGAGACGGAGATTCTGAACTTCGTCCGGCAGGCGAAAAGCCTGGCAGTGGCCCCAAAACTCTATTCCTTCACCGTGGGCGTGCCGAGCGAAGACTTCCGCAAGGCGCTGGGCAAGGATGCCGATTATGCTTTCGGTATGAGCGCCTGGCTGCCCTCGGCGGAGCTGAAGGACAAGTATTTCGGTGACGCGGCCGCCTTCGCGGAAGCCTACAAGGCGAAGTTCGGCTATGAGCCCGACTATCACGCCGCTTCCGGCGCGGCCGACGTCGAGGCGCTGGTGCAGGCGGTCGAGACGGCCGGCACGCTCGATCCCAAGGCGGTGCGCGATGCCATCGCCAAGCTCAACTTCGACAGCCTCTACGGCAAGATCGCCTTCGCCGAGAACGGCCAGATCGACCTCGCGCAGACGGTGATCCAGGTGCAGGACGGCAAGGTCGCCGCTGTCTACGGCGCCAAGGGCTTCCTCGAAAAGCCGAAATACCCGATGCCCGCCTGGAACGCGCGCTGACGGGGGACGACGACGGCGCCGCCCGGTGGGATGGACGGCGCCGATGCAATCGAGGCGGCGCCAGCGGGTTTTCGTTTGCCGGCGCTTCGCCTATGACTTGATTGGAGAGGGGATCGACGCGTGGATCTGCTGGCGCAAATCCTGATCAACGGCGTGCTTCTGGGCGGGCTCTATGCCGTCATGGCACTGGGGCTGGCGCTCGTGTGGGGCGTGCTCAACATCGTCAACCTGGCGCACGGCGCCTTCATCATGCTGGGCGGGTATCTCTCCTGGCATCTCTACACCTATCTCGGCATCGACCCGTTCCTCGGCCTGCCGATCACGGCGGTGGTGATGTTCTGCCTCGGCTACGTCCTGCAACGCGGCGTGCTCAACCTCGTGGTCAGGGCCCCGATGTTCAACACGCTGCTCATCACCTTCGGACTGGAAGTCGTGCTGACCTACTTGGCGCAACTTGCCTTCTCGGCCGACTTCCGCACCATCAACCCTTCCTACGCCGGCTCCAGCATCGCGCTCGGCCCTGTGGTGGTACCGGTGGCGCGCCTGATGGCCTTCGGCGTCGCCGTCGCGCTGACGGTCGGCATGTGGCTGTTCCTGCTGCACAGCCGGCTCGGCCGTGCCATCCGCGCCACGGCGCAGAACCTCGTCGCGGCGCGGCTCTACGGCGTCGAGCCGCGCCATCTCTACGCCATGACCTTCGGCATCGGCATCGGTCTGGCGGGGGCGGCCGGCGGGCTCTACGGCACCGTCTCGCAGATCGATCCCTATATCGGCGCGACGCTGACGGCGAAGTCCTTCGCCATCGCCATCATCGGCGGCCTTGACAATCCGCTCGGCGTGCTGGTCGGCGGGCTGGTGCTCGGCATCATCGAATCGCTGACGGTGCTTTATGTCGGCGCCACCTTCGGCGACGTGGCGAGCTTCGGCGTGCTGGTGCTGGTGCTGATCTTCCGGCCGAGCGGCCTCTTGGGGAAAACGGCATGAAGGGGCTAGGCTGGATTCTGCTCGTCGCCGCACTTGTCGTGTTGGCCGCCGTGCCGTGGTTCGGCTCGGACGTGCTGGTGCAGTTCGGCATCAACGCGCTGCTGCTGGCCGTGCTGGCGCAGGGCTGGAACATCATCGGCGGCTACACCGGCTACGCCTCCTTCGGCAATTCGGTTTTCTACGGGCTGGGCAGCTACGGCGTGGCGATCGCCATGGTGCAGTGGGAGCTGCCGTTCGCCGTCGGCATGGTCTTCGGCGTGGTGCTCGCCGTCGCCTTCGCCTTCCTGCTCGGCCTGCCGGTGCTCAGGCTGAGGGGCCACTATTTCGCCATCGCCACGCTGGCGCTGGCGCAGGTGATGATCGCCATCGTCTCCAACCTCTCCATCGCCGGCCAGAACATCGGCCTTGTGCTACCGCCGCTCAACGACGACCGGCTGTTCTACGAACTGTCGCTGATCCTGCTGGTGGCGGCGACCGCGACGGTGTTCTGGTTGACGCGCAGCCGCTTCGGCTTCGGCCTCATCGCCATTCGCGAGAACGAGGAAGGGGCGGCCGTCATGGGCGTCAACACCACGCTCTACAAGGTGCTGGCCTTCGCGCTGTCGGGCGTGTTCTCCGCGCTCGCCGGCGGCATCCACGCCTACTGGATCACCTTTTTGGACCCGGCCAGCGCCTTCGACATCAGCCTCAACGTCAAGATGATCATCATGGCGGTGTTCGGCGGGCCGGGCACGGTGCTGGGTCCGGTGCTCGGCGCCTTCGTACTCTCCACCGTGTCGGAGCTGCTGTCCAGCGAGGTCACCAGCGTCGCCGGCCTGTTCTTCGGCCTCGTCGTCGTGGTGGCGGTGATCTTCATGCCGCGCGGCGTCGCCGACCTGATGCGCCGCTTCCGCACGACGGGCTGGCGCTATTTCGTCGAGAACCTGAAGGCGCACCGCATATGAGCGCCGTTCTCGAAATCACGCACGTGACGCGCCGCTTCGCCGGCCTGATCGCCGTCAACGACGTCTCCTTCACGCTGAACCAGGGCGAGATCCTCGGCGTCATCGGGCCGAACGGCGCCGGCAAGACGACGCTGGTCAGCCTGATTTCCGGTACGCTGGCGCCGAGCGCCGGCGACATCGCCTTCGAGGGGCGGCCGATCACCAAGCTTCCCGCCTACCGGCGGGCACGGCTCGGCATCGGCCGCACCTTCCAGATCATGCGGCCCTTTCCCGGCCTGTCGGTGCTCGACAATGTCGCGGTGGGCGCGCTGTTCGGCCATGGCGGCGGCGAATCCGATCTTGCCAAGGCGCGGGAACTGGCGCGGGCGCAGCTCGATTTCGTCGGCCTCGCCAAGTTCGCCGACCAGCGCGCCGACGAACTCGGCGGCCCGAGCCGCAAGCGCCTCGAACTCGCCAAGGCACTCGCCATGCAGCCGAAGGTGCTGTTGTGCGACGAGGTGATGGCCGGCCTGAACCTCGTCGAGATCGACGAGGTGATCGAGGTACTGAAGCGGGTGCGCGAGCGCGGCATCTCCATCCTCGTCATCGAGCACGTGATCAAGGCGATCAAGAGCCTGTCCGACCGCCTTTTGGTGCTGCATCACGGCGAGAAGATAGCCGACGGCGATCCCGATACGGTACTGTCCGATGCGCGGGTCGTGGAAGCCTATCTCGGACGGAGGCGGGCATGAGCGCGGCGGACGAAAAGGGAAGGGCGGGCGGGCCGCTGCTGGTCGTCGACGGGCTCGGCGCCGGCTATGGCGAGATGCCGGTGCTGAAAGGCGTGTCGCTGGAAATCCGCCGTGCCGAGATCGTCGCCCTTGTCGGCTCCAACGGCGCCGGCAAGACGACGCTCTTGCGCGCGCTGTCGCGCGTCATCGCCTGCACCGGCAAGGCAACCTTCCTCGGCCGCGACCTCGTGCCGATGACGCCGGACGAGGCGTTCGGTGCCGGTCTCGTGCAGGTGCCGGAAGGCAGGCAACTCTTCGACCGCATGACAGTGGAGGATAATCTCCTGATGGGCGCCTACCGGCGTGCCGACAAGGCGGCAATCGCCAGTGACCTCGAGCGCATGTACGGCCTGTTCCCGCGTCTTGGCGAGCGGCGGCGGCAGCTTGCCGGCTCGATGTCGGGCGGCGAGCAGCAGATGTGCGCCATGGCGCGCGGCCTGATGGCGCGGCCGCAGCTCCTGATGATCGACGAGATGAGCCTCGGCCTGGCGCCGGTGGTGGTCGAGCAGTTGATGGAGGTGCTGGCGACGATCCGCGGCGAGGGCGTTACCGTGCTTCTGGTCGAGCAGGATATCCACCTCGCGCTATCGGGAGCCGACCGCGGCTATGTCATGGAGACCGGCTCGATCGTCCACAGCGGCGACGCCAGGGCGCTGATCGACGACCCGGCCGTGCGCAAGGCCTATCTCGGGCTCTGAGGCCGGAAAGGGCGTTCAGAGCGGTCCTTCGCGCAGGCAGGACGGGTCGAGCGCGTCGAGGCGCGGGCGGCCGAGCAGCGACAGCGTGCGGCGGATCTCTTCGGCCAGGATGGCGAGCGCGCGGGCGGCGCCGGCCTCTCCGCCCGCAGCCAGACCGTAGAGCGTGGCCCGGCCGACCAGCACGCCGTCGGCCCCCAGCGCCAGCGCCTTGACGATATCGGTGCCGCGGCGGAAGCCGCTGTCGATCAGGATCGTCGTTTTGCCGCCGAGCCGGTTCACGATCTCGGGC
>JBQCHN010000377.1:0-3448 GCA_051954615.1 Mesorhizobium sp.
CGGGGCCGGATCCGCGAGCGAGCGGAAACCCGGCCCTCCGCAGGAGGCTTAGCGAAACAGGTTCGCGAACGTCAAGATAATGTTGGGTTTTTGCCCCGTTTTCGCCGCAAAAGTCCCAAGGCCAAGGGTACAGCGCGAAACAGCGGCGAGTTAGATCGATTAAACCCTCAAAAGGGGGCAGCCGGGCAGCACGCGCCTTGTCAGGATTCGCGCGCCACCCGCAAGTGCAGCGTGCCCAGCGCGGCGAGGCAGACCATACAGACGGGGAACATGATCCAAATCAGCATATCCCAGCCCCAGCCGTTGTAGACGGCACCGGACGACAGAGAGGCGAGCGCCACGGTGCCGAACAGGACGAAATCGTGGAAACCCTGCACCCTGCCCTTCTCGGACGGGCGGTAGCTGGCGGCGACGATCGCCGTCGCGCCGATGAAGCCGAAATTCCAGCCGAGCCCGAGCAGGATGAGCGCGGTCCAGAACTGCCACAACGCGATGCCGGACAGCGCCACCAGTCCGCAGCAGACCAGCAGGACGAGGCCCGCGGCGACGATCCGCTCGGCGCCGAAGCGGTGGATCAATCGGCCGGTGAAGAAGCTGGGCCCGTACATCGCCATCACGTGCCAGGAAATGCCCAGCGTCGCCTGGTCGGAGGAAAAGCCGCAGCCGACCATGGCCAGCGGCGCGCCGGTCATGACGAAGGTCATCAGCGCATACGAGCAGACGCCGCACAGCAAAGCGACGAGGAAGCGGGGCTGCATGATGACCTCGCCCAGCGGGCGCGCGTCGCTTTCGTCCACGTCTTCTGCCTTGCCGGCCGGCGTCGTCGCATGCAGTCGGGAAAGCAGCAGGCCGCCGACGGCCGCGATAACCATGATGGCCGCGAAGGAACCGGCGAACGGCACCGGCAGCAGGAGGTCATGCGTGAAGATGACCGTCTGCGGCCCGACGATGGCCGTGATGATGCCGCCGGCCAGCACGAAGGAGATGGCGCGCGCCTTGAACTCCGGGGGCGCGTTGTCAGCGGCGGCGAAGCGGAACTGCTGTACGAAGGCGTTGCCGCCGCCGATGACGAGCAGGCCGAAGGCGAACAGCCAGAAGGCCGACTGGAACAGCGCGATGGTAGAGATCAGCCCGCCGCCGGCGGTCAGCAGCGTGCCGGTCATGAAGCCCTTGCGATGGCCAAGCGCCCGGATGGCATAGGCGGCAGGCAGGGCGCCCAGCGCCACGCCGACGTTGAAGCCGGTGAGCGGCGCCGTCGCCAGCGACTTGTCGGCTCCCAGCATGAAATAGCCGGCCAGCGCGCCGAGGGCGAAGCAGATCGGCCCGGTCGAGCCCAGGACCGCCTGCGCAGCGGCCAGGATCAGCGCCGTGCGGCGCGCCTCTCGCGCGACGGCGACGTCGCTGGCAGTCGTAGCGCTCATGCGTCCTTGCCCCGCCCCTCGCCGCGCACCCGGCGTGCCACGCGATCGAGCACGGCGTTGACCAGCTTCGGTTCGTCCTCTTCGTAGAACGCCTTGGCGATGTCGACATATTCGGAAACGATGACGGCCACCGGCACGTCCTCGCGCTTCATCAACTCATAGACGCCGGCGCGCAGGATCGCACGCAGCGTCGAATCCAGCCTGGACAGCGGCCAGTCCTCGGTCAGGGCTTGGCGGATGATCGGATCGACTGTCTTCTGGTTTTCCACCACGCCGGCGAGAATGGCGCGGAACCACTGGGCGTCGGCCTCCCGGTAAAGCGCGCCGTCCACTTCCTTGCCCAGCCGGAACGCCTCGTATTCGGCGGTAATCTCCAGCAATCCGCTGCCGGCCACGTCCATCTGGTAGAGCGCCTGCACGGCGGCGAGCCGCGCGGCGCCACGCTTGTTGGCCGGGCGGAACGGTTGGCCCGGGGCCGCGGGTTCATTCACGACCGGACTCCCAGGCGTTCCTTGAGCGCGATCATCGTCAACGCCGCGCGCGCGGCAAAGCCGCCCTTGTCGCCCTCGCGGCGGCGTGCCCGCACCCAGGCCTGCTCGTCGTTCTCGGTGGTGAGGATGCCGTTGCCGATGCAGAGTGCTTCCTGCACGGCAAGGTCCATCAACGCGCGCGAGGATTCGTTGGCGACGATGTCGAAATGATAGGTGTCGCCCCGAACGACGGTACCCAGCGCCACGAAGCCGTCATAGGCCGTGCCGCCCTCGGCCGCGCCGTCGAGCGCGAAGGAGATCACCGCCGGTATCTCCAGAGAACCGGGCACGGTAACGACGTCGTATGTCGCGCCAGCTTCCTCCAGCGCCTTCGTCGCGCCGTCGAGCAGCGCGTCGGCGAGGTCGTCGTGGAAACGCGCCTCGATGACGAGCAGATGCGCCTTGCGTTTCGGACGGATGAACGCCTTGCCGTGTTGGGATGTGCCAGCCATGAAGCTCTCCGAAAGAAGCGCGTCACTTAGGCCGAAGCGCACCATACCGCAAGCGCCGCGGCGCAGGTGGGACGGAGAAATTCGGCCGCTGGCCTCAAAGCCCTTCTTTCGCCGCCTCCGCCAGACGCGCGGCGTAGCGCGCCATCGTGTCGACTTCGAGATTGACGCGGTCGCCCGCCTTGCGTTCGCCCCACGTCGTCACCGACAGCGAATGATGGATCAAAAGCACGTCGAAGCGCGTGCCGGAAACCTTGTTGACAGTCAGCGAGGTGCCGTCCAGCGCCACCGAGCCCTTCGGAGCGATGAATTTCGCAAGCTCACGCGGCGCTTCCAGCGTGAAGCGGACCGCATCGCCCTCGTCCTCGCGAGCCACGATTTCCGCCGTGCCGTCGACATGGCCGGAAACGATATGGCCGCCCAGTTCGTCGCCGATCTTCAACGCCCGCTCCAGATTGATGCGGGTGCCGGATCGCCAGTCCGCGGCGGTCGTCAGCCTCAGCGCCTCCTCCCACGCCTCGACCTCGAACCAGCGCGCATTCGAACCTTGCTCGGGCAGCGCCGTCACCGTCAGGCACACGCCGCCGCACGAGATCGATGCGCCGATGGCTATGGAAGCGGGATCGTAGACGGTGTCGATGCGCAGGCCCACGCCCTCCTTGAGCGGCTTGACGCCTGCGACCGTGCCGATGTCGGTGACGATACCCGTGAACATCACATACCCCTTATCCACTCGCCGTAGAGGTCGTCGCCGAAGCGCATGTCCCGCACTCGCCGGAAGCCCGCCGGGATATGGTCCTCGTCCAGCGGGGCGACAATGCCGCCCTCGCCCACCTCGACGGCACCGCGAAACAGCACGATCCGGTCGACCAGGTCGTCAGCGAGAAACGCCTTCGCGACTTCCGCTCCGCCTTCCACCAGCACGCTCGCCATGCCGAGCGCGGCAAGGTCTTCCATCAGTTCGGGCAGCGCCACGCGTCCCTCGACGGTTTCCGTGCCGATGAAGCGCACGCCAAGGCGCTCCAATGCGGCCTTTCGCTGCGGATCG
>JBQCHN010000378.1:0-19194 GCA_051954615.1 Mesorhizobium sp.
GTGGGTGAGCAACGAGGCCGACGGTTCGGTCAAGGCGCTGGTCTGCGGCAGCGACCGGGCCGTGTCGGCCATGCTGGAGGCCTTCATGCAGGGACCGGAGCCGGCGCGCGTCACCGACGTCTTGTGGACGCATGCCGGCGACGACGGCCAGTCGGGGTTCCGCATCGCGCCTTAGGGTCGTTCTTGCCTCGGCGAAGTGGGGCGGCGGAGAGGGGAGTTCCTACCCCCGTCCCTGGAAAATATTCTCCACATGCACCGGCCAGCGCCACGGCAGCACGGCCATCATGTCGAAGCGGATGGAGAGCCGGCCGAAATCCCGCTGCCGCGACAGCCACAGGTCGGCCGCGCCCTCGATGCGACGCTCGGACTCACGCGCGATCGCCTCCATCGCCTCGACCAGCGTCGGCCGCGCCTTCACCTCGACGATCAGCACGAGATCACCGCGCCGGGCGATCAGGTCGATTTCTCCGAGTTTCGTCCGGTAGCGGCGGGCGAGGATGCGATACCCTTTCGCCATCAGCGCCATCGCCGCCAGCCATTCGCCGCGATGGCCGCGACGATAGGATTTGCGCCGTTTCACGGTGGCGGCGTCAGCCACCGGCGCCGTCCTTCAGCTCCAGCAGCCGGCGATAGAGCGCCTGCTTCGGTTGCCCGGTCATTTTCGCCGCTTCCGCCGCCGCCTTCGAGGTCGGCATGTCGCGGGCGAGCGAGGCAAGCAGCGCGTCGACGTCGCCGGCGCTCTGCTCGACGGGCAGGGGAGGGCCGACGCACATGACGATCTCGCCCTTCGGCGTGTCGGCCGCCGCATAATGGGCCGCGAGGTCCTTGAGCGTGCCGGTGCGCATCTCCTCGAACGCCTTGGTGAGCTCCCGCCCGACCGCCGCGACGCGCCCGCCGCCCAGCGCGTCCGCCATGGCATCGAGCGCCTCGGAAAGCCGGCGCGGCGATTCGTAGAAGATCAGCGTCGCCGGCACGGCGCGCAGTTCCGCCAGCCGCGCCTTGCGCTGCCCTGTCTTCACCGGCAAAAAACCGGCGAACAGGAAGGTGTCGGACGGCAGGCCGGAGGCTGTCAGCGCCGCCAGCGCCGCCGACGCGCCGGGCACCGGCACGACGCGGATGCCCTTTTCCAGCGCCTCGCCGACCAGCCGGTAGCCGGGGTCCGAGACGAGTGGCGTGCCGGCGTCGGAGATCAGCGCCACGCTCTTGCCGGCCTCCAGCGCCGCGATCAGCTTCGGCCCGGCTTCCGCCGCATTGTGCTCGTGATAGGCGGTGGTGCGCCGGCGGATGCCGTAGCGCTCCAGCAGAACGCGGCTCACCCGCGTGTCCTCGCAGGCAAGGACGTCGGCGGCGGCCAGCGTCTCCAGTGCCCGAAGCGTGATGTCGGCGAGGTTGCCGATCGGCGTCGCGACCAGATAGAGCGCCGTCTCCAGCGGCCGCGCCGCGACCTCCGTCTGGCCGATCAGGTAGCTGTGTTTCCCGCCGCTTTCCATGGCCCTGTCTCGCATGGATCGGCGGCGCTTGCAAAAGCGTGATCGGCGCTGCCTTCGCTTTGCCACAGTGGGGAACAAAGCATGGTCGGGCGAATTGAGGGAGCCGAATCAGTCAATCGCAGGGAGCACCCGGCCGTATGGCAAACCGCTTCGACATTCTCATCAGCCGCATCGAATCGGAAGCGCGCGGCATGCCGCTATCCTCGGTAGGCGACCAGCACGGCACCGGCCGCGATCAGGCCGACGCCAAGCCAGTTCACCGCTCCAAGCCGCTCGCCGAGAAACAGCGCGCCGAACACCGCCACCAGCACGACGCTTAGCTTGTCGATGGGCGCGACGCGCGCCGCGTCGCCGAGCTTGAGCGCGCGGAAGTAGCACAGCCACGACGCCCCGGTGGCGAGGCCCGACAGGATCAGGAACAGCCAGGTCCGGCCGGAAATGGCGCCGGGCGTCTGCAGCTTGCCCATCCCCGCCAGGATCGCCGCCAGCACGGCGACGATGACGAGTGTGCGGATGAAGGTCGCAAGGTCGGAATCGACCGCTTCCACGCCGACCTTGGCGAAGATCGCCGTAAGGGCTGCGAACACGGCCGACAGGACGGCCCAGAACTGCCAGGACGAGAGGGTCACGGGTCCGGTTCCCGATATTGTTGCGCGGCCCACAATGCAGCAGGCCGCGCTTCCGGAAAAGAGGCGGCGAATCCTGTTCGGGACGCGCCGCCGTTTCCGCATTCAAGCGGGGCCGTCTATTCCGCCGGCTCCATCTTGCAGTCCGCGGCATAGACGTCGCTGTGGTCGGTCAGCACCTTCTTTTCGGTCTTGAGCACCATCTTGCCGTCGGCGCCCTTCTCGGCCGTCAGCGCATACCAGTCCTGGATCGGGTGCTGGTTCGGGCCGAACTTGAACTTGCCGCGCACGGTCGGGATGTCGGAGGTCAGAAGCGCCTTGCGGAAGGCGGCGAGGTCGTCGGGACCGGCGCTCTTCTCCAGCCCGACGCCGAACAGAAGGGCCGCGTCGTAGCCCTGCGCGGCGTAGTAGGTGATCGGCCGGTCGCCGTACTTGGCCTTCCAGGTGGCGACGAAGGCCTTGTTGACGGGATTGTCGAAATCCTCGTTCCAGTGGCTGGTGACCTGCACGCCGGTGGCGGCGTCGCCGACCGCCTGCACGATCGCCTGGTCGAGCGAGGCCGGATGCACCACCATGGGGATTTCCTTGAGCAGGCCCGCCTGCTCGTACTGGCGCATGAAGGCGATGCCGAGGCCGCCCGGCTCGAATTCATAGACGACGTCGGGCTTGGCGGCGCGGATCTGCGCCATTTCGGCGGCGAAGTCGGTCTGGTCGAGGCCGGTATAGGTCTCGCCCACCACCTCGCCCTTGTAGAAGCGCTTGAAGGCGATCATCGTCTCCTTGCCGGCCTGGTAGTTCGGCGCGATCAGGAACGCCTTCTTGTAGTCCAGCGACTGTGCCAGCGCGCCGGCGCTCTCGCCCTGGCTGTCGTCCTGCCAGGAGCTGACGAAGTAGTTGGGGTTGCACTCCTTGCCGGCGAAGGTGGAGGAAGCGGTGTTGGCGCTGATGTAGACGGCGTCGCTGTCGAGGATTTCCGGCACGGCGGCGAAGGCGACGTTGGCGAAGACCATGCCGGTGAACAGTTTTATCCCCTGTTCGTTCAGCATCTTGTCGGCGATCTGCCGGGCGTTGCCGGGCTTCAGGCTGTCGTCCTCGACCACCAGTGCGACCGGCTTGCCGCCGAGCTCGCCCTTGTTCTGGTCGATGGCAAGCTGGAAGCCGTCGCGGATGTCCTGGCCGAGATAGCCGGCCGGACCGGACAGCGTGGTGATCATGCCGATCTTCAGGGGGTCGTCCGCTTGTGCGGTCGTGCTGACGGCAAAGGCCAGTGCCGCCGCTGCCATGAGACGTTTGGTGCGCATTGTTGGGGTTCCCCTCCGTTGTCGTTCTCTCCAGCCCATTGCGGACCGGCTCCCGAGCGAAAGCTTCCTTCGAACGGCAGGCGCGTAAATGGAAAACTGCTCATTCGGCTATGATGGGCGGGAATAGCAGGGGCGCCGCGACTGAGGCCGTGTCATGTCATGGCCGGCAGGCTCGGCATGTCACGCCAGTTCGGCGGCGACGTTGCGCAGCGTCTGCAGGAACACTTCGGCCGCCGGCGACAGGCGCATGTCGGCGCGCGTGGTGATGCCGATCAGCCCGGCCGTCGCTCTGAGCGCCACCGGCAGGATGACGATGCCGCCGAGCGCGGCTTCCTGCCTAGCCACCTGCGCGGGGAAGACGCCGAGATAGTCGGCGCTGAGCAGCAATTGCCGGTTGGTCAGCAGCGAGACGGAATCCACCGCATGCACAGGCGGGTCGAGGCCTTCTTCCATGAAGGTGATATCGATCTGCCGGCGCATGTTGGTTTCGGGCGGTGGCAGGATCCATTCCCACTTCGTCAGCTCGGCCAGCGAGACGTTCTTGCGCCGCGTCAGCGGATGGCCGCGGCGCGCGACCACGCTGGCGAAATCTGCCGTCAGCACCTCCTGGCTGAGGCTCAGCGTCTCGCGCCGTTCCGACAGCCGGCCGATGACGAGGTCGAGGTCGCCGGCCTTGAGCGCCGGGATCAGCACGTCGTCCATGCCTTCCACCACCTTGACGACCAGCTTCGGCCGCTCGCGGCGCAGCTGCGCGATCGCCTTGGGCAGCAGTTCGGCCGAGGCCGCCAGCAGCGTGCCGATCGCCACCCTGCCGCCCTTGCCGTCGCGCAGGTCCGCCAGATGCTCCTCGGCGTGCGCGAGTTGCGCCAGCACCAGTCGCGCGTGGTCGGCCAGCGTGGTGCCGAAAAGGGTCGGCACGACGCCGCGGTTGGTGCGGTCGAACAGGTGGGCGCGCGTCAGCGCCTCGATCTCCTGCAGGGCCTTCGTCACCGCCGATTGCGTCATGTTGAGGCGCTTGGCGGCGCGCACCAGGTTGCCTTCCTCGACGATCGCCACCACCATGCGCAGATGGCGCAAGGTCAGGTGTGTCGTCAGCGGCTTGGCGCGCGTGTCGTTCATGGCCTCCTGATATTCCATGTCCTCATAGAAAATTCCAGATAATTCACTTGCATGAATTTCCATTGGCCGGGAAACTCTCAGGCGGTGGAGGACAGGGACGGAACGATGCGCGAAAGCGGAGGCAAGCGCCATGCGGAGATCGCCGGGGCCGGCATCGGCGGCCTGACGACGGCGGCCGCGCTGGCGCAGCGCGGCTGGTCGGTGACCGTGCATGAGCGCGCGTCGACGCTGCGCACATTCGGCGCCGGCATCTATATCTGGAGCAACGGCCTGCGCGTGCTCAAGGCCATCGGCGCCTATGACAGGGCGACCGTTGGCGCCCATATCGGCCCGCAGTTCCACACCCGCGACCACGACGACATCACGATGGAGGAAATCCCCATCAACGGTCCGGGCGATGCGCGCCTGATCACCATCCTGCGCGAGACGCTGCTCAACACGCTGGTCGATGTCTGCCGAAAGGCCGGCGTTGAAATCCGCACCGGTTCGGAAGCCGTCGGCGCGACGCCCGAGGGCGAATTGCTGCTGGCGGACGGCGCGCATTGCAAGGCCGATCTGGTCGTCGGCGCCGACGGCATCAATTCGCGCGTGCGCGATTCCCTCGATCTCCTGCTCTACCGCCGCGACCTCGGCTATGGCGCCATCCGCATGCTCATCCCGCGCGCCAGGGGCGACGTGCCGCATGAGGACGAGAACCGCTACATCGAATATTTCTCCGGCTCCCGCCGCATCCTCTATACGCCGGCCAGCGCCGACGATCTCTATGTCGCGCTGTGCTGCGGCGCCGACGATGCCGAGGCGCTGAAGGTGCCGGCCGACCGGGCGCTGTGGACGCAGTCCTTCCCGCACCTCGCCAACCTGATCGTGCGCTTCGGCGACGCCGGCCGCTGGGACGTCTTCGAGGTCGCCAAGCTGAAGCGATGGAGCAAGGGCCGCGTGGCCATCGTCGGCGATGCGGCCCATGCCATGCCGCCCTATCTCGGACAGGGCGGCGGCTGTGCGCTGATGAACGGGCTGGCCCTGGCGGTTGCCGTCGCCGATGCCGCCGACATCGGCAAGGCGCTGGGCGAGTGGGAAGCGCGCGAGCGGCCGCTGACCGAGCACACGCAGGACACCGCCGAAAACCTCGGCAGCATGAACACCTGGCCGGACGACGTGCGCTCGGCCGTGCTCAAGATCGTCGGCAAATCGCGCGAACTGGGCGAGGTGCGCATGCGCACGGCCAGGCATGTGCCGACCGGAACGGAGGCATTCCCGCTTTGACCATGAAATCCATCCAGATCGGCGCCAACGCCTTTTCCTGGGACGAGGCCGGGCAGGGCGACGTGCTGCTGCTGCTGTCGGGCTGGTGCCAGGACCATCGCCTGTTCAAGGCGCTGGCGCCGGAACTGGCCAAGACCCACCGCGTCGTCCGCCTCGACTGGCGCGGCCATGGCGAGCACCGCGAGCACGACGGCGATTTCGCCACGGCCGACCAGGCGTCCGACGTCATCGCCTTCCTCGACCGGCTGGAGATCGGCAGGGTCGTGCCCGTCTCCACCTCGCATGGCGGCTGGGCCAACATCGAGACGACCGACCGGCTGGGGCCGGCGCGCATCCCGCGCTCGGTGGTGATCGACTGGATCCAGACGACGCCGAACGAGGATTTCTTCCGCGCCATCGAGGAATTGCAGGAGCGTTCGGCCTGGGAGAAGGGCCGCGACGACCTGTTCGCCTACTGGATCGGCGACACCGAAAACCGCGACATCGTCGAACACGTCAGCAAGGAGATGGCGGGCTACAGTTTCGAGATGTGGGCGCGTTCGGGCCGCGAGATCGCAAAAGCCTACCGCAAGTGGGGCAATCCCATGCAGCGCATGGCGGCTATGAAGGAGCACAGGCCGATCACCCACATCTATTCGCAGCCCTTCGAGCCGGAATATACGCAGGCGCAGCTCGATTTCGCCGCGCAGAACGCCTGGTATAGGCCGAACAAGCTGCCGGGCCGCACCCATTTCCCGACGCTGGAACAGCCGAAGGCGGTGGCCGACGCCATCCGCGCCTTCGTGAAGGACGCATGAGGATGGCGAGCCGCATCGCCGAGGAAGCCGGCTGGCCGCGCGAACGGCTCGACCGCGACTACAATGCGCGGGCGACGATCCCCGTGGCGGCCTACGAGGCAGAGATGCTGCGCTATCGCGCCATGTCGGATGCGGCGCGCGAGTCTCACGCGACGCATCTCGACGTGGTCTATGACGAGGAAAGCGGCCAGACGCTGGACATATTCGGCACGGCGGCCAGCGAGCTCCGCCCCGTCTTCGTGTTCATCCACGGCGGCTACTGGCGCGCGCTGTCGAAGCGCGATTCGGCCTTCATGGCCGGCATGCTGGCTCGGCATGGCATCGCCTCCGTCGCCGTCGATTACCGCCTGGCGCCGGAAACCTCGCTGACCGAGATCGTGCGCGAGGTGCGCGCGGCGATCGCCTTCCTGTCGAAGAACGGCCGCACCTACGGCATCGACCCGGACAGGATCTTCGTTGGCGGCTCTTCCGCCGGCGGGCACCTGACGGGCACCGTCATCGCGGGCGGCTGGCAAAAGGACTTCGGCGCGCCCGGCGACGTCGTCAAGGGCGCGCTGCCGGTCAGCGGCCTGTTCCATCTGGGGCCGATCGCGAAGTCCTACGTGCAGGACTGGATGAGGCTGGACGATGCGGCGGTCGGCGCGCTGAGCCCGGCGGAGACCTTGCCGGAGCGTGGCTGCCCCATTGTGGTCGCCTACGCGGCCGGGGAAGCCGACGGCTTCAAGCGGCAGTCGGCGGATTACGACCGGCAATGGCGCGAAGCCGGCTTTTCCTCGGAACTGATCGAGGTGCAGCGCCGCAATCATTTCGACGTCATCCTCGACCTTGCCGACGAGGATACGGAACTGTCGCGGGCCTTGTTGCGCCTGATCGGCAAGGTTTGAAATCAACACCGGCCGACGGCCGATGCGGAACAGTGGAAGAGCGATGAACTATTCGAAGAAAGACGCCAAGGCCCATTCGAGGGCGACGATGAAAGGCATCTGGGCGGCGGCCTTGATGCCGTTCACGGACACGCTCGCCGTCGACGAGGAGGGCTTTCGCCGCAACGTCGACCACTGGATCGGGGACCTCGGCATCGACGGCTTCTTCATCGCCGGCAAGCAGGGCGAGTTCTTCTCCATGTCGCTGGAGGAGCGCAAGCGCAATTTCGAACTGGCTGTGGAAGCCTGCGCCGGCCGCGCCCAGACCATCATGTCCTGCTCCGACCAGAACATGGACGTGGTGATCGATCTCGCCAAACATGCCCAGAAGGTCGGCGCCGACTATATCGTCGTGCACGCGCCGATCCTGCATTTCTTCAAGGAGCAGGACGAGACTCTCATCAACTACTACCGCACCATCGCAAGCAAGGTGGACATCGGCATCGCGCTGTGGAGCCATCCCGACAGCGGCTACCTGATGAACCCCGAGCTTTGCAACCGGCTGGCCGACATCGAGAACGTCGTGGCGATCAAATACAGCGTGCCACGGCCCATGTATACCGAACTGACCCGGTTGGCCGGCGACCGCATCCTGGTCAGCACGGCCTCCGAGGAGGAATGGCTGGACAATATCCTCGAGCTCAACTGGCAGCTCTACCTGTGTTCCTCGCCACCCTACCTCATCCAGACGAAGGCCGACCGCCGCATGCGCGCCTACACCGACCTCGCCTTTGCCGGCAAGGCCGAGGAGGCGCGCAAGCTGCGCGACAGTCTCGATCCGGTGCGTTCCGCGCTTAAGGGTACGCGCCCGGCCGAGAAGCCGCATTCGCACCAGAAGTACTGGCAGGATCTGCTCGGCCAGGTCGGTGGCAAGGTGCGCCCGCCGCTGCTGGAACTGACGGAAGCGGAGAAGAAGGCCACCCGCGAAGCTTTCGAGAATTGCGGCCTGAAGACCGCGTGAGACTGGAACCGGCGGCGACCGCGCCGCGCAACGCAAGGAGGAAGCCATGAGTGGAACACGTCTTTCGGCATTCAATTTCTCGAAGTGGATCGACGAGCACGCGCATCTCTTGAAGCCGCCGGTGGGCAACCAGCTGGTGTTCAAGGACGCCGACCTGATGGTCACCGTGGTCGGCGGCCCGAACGGCCGCACCGACTACCATGACGATCCGGTCGAGGAGTTCTTCTATCAGTTGAAGGGCGACATGCTCCTGAAGGTGCACGACACCTCCACCGGCGACTTCTACGACGTGCCGATCCGCGAGGGCGAGATCTTCCTTTTGCCGGCGCATATGCGCCACTCGCCGCAGCGCCCGCAGGAAGGTTCGGTCGGCCTTGTCATCGAGCCGGCCCGGCCCGAAGGCGCGCTCGACGCGATCGAATGGTACTGCTTCGAATGCAAGGCCCTGGTGCACCGCGCCGAGGTCGACCTGGTCTCCATCGTCGACGACCTGCCGCCGATCTACCAGGCCTTCTACGCCGACGAGAAGGCGCGCACCTGCCCGAAATGCGGCACCCTCCACCCCGGCAAGAAGGCGCCGGACGGCTGGGTGGTCATTTAATTTCAAGCATGTAATTTTATCTGCCGGGTCGTCCGACCCGGCGGGCCGGAAACGACGGTGCAACGAGAAGCGACCGAAGGCCGCCGAAGCGAAACAGAGGAGAACGAAAAGACATGCTGAGGAGAACTTTTTTGGCGCTTGCCGCGTCAGCCATGGCCGCCTTCCCGGCCCTGGCGCAGGACCCGGTCAAGATCGGCCTGATCACCACGCTGTCGGGACCGGGCGGCTATATCGGCCAGGACATCCGTGACGCTTTCCAGCTCGCCATCGACATGGAAGGCGGCAAGCTCGGCGGCGTGCCGGTGGACGTCAAGGTCGAGGACGATGCCCTCAAGCCGGGGCAGGGCAAGCAGATCGCCGAGCGCATGCTGACCAACGACGGCGTCAAGCTGTTCACCGGCATCGTCTTCTCCAACGTCGCGGGCGCGACGGTGCCCGATATCGTCGATGCCGGCGCTTTCTACGTCAGTCCCAACGCCGCGCCGTCGAACATGGCGGGCAAGGAGTGCAACGAGAACTACTTCGTCGTCTCCTGGCAGAACGACAGCCTGCACGAGAGCGCTGGCCAGCTGGCGCAGAACCTCGGCTACAAGACCGCCTTCGTGCTGGCGCCGAACTATCAGGCAGGCAAGGACGCCATCACCGGCTTCAAGCGCTATTTCAAGGGCGAGATCGTCGGTGAGGCGTATACCAGCCTCGACCAGACCGACTTCGCCGCCGAAATGGCGCAGATCCGCGCCGCCAAGCCGGAAGTCGTGTTCCAGTTCCATCCCGGCGGCCTCGGCATCGCCTTCCTGCGCCAGTATGAGCAGGCCGGATTGCTCAAGACCGTGCCGATGGTGCTGGCCGAGCCGTCGATGGACGCAGTGACGCTGAAGGCCATCGGCGATGCGGCGATCGGGCTCAACATCTCCTCGCATTGGAATGCGGACTTCGACAACCCGGCCAACAAGAAGTTCATGGAAGCGTGGATGAAGGCCTACAACCGCATGCCGACCTACTACGCCAGCCAGAGCTACGACACGGCGCTGGCGATCGCAGCCGCGTTGAAGGCTACCGGCGGCAACATGGACGATGCCGACGCCTTCCGCGACGCCATGCGCAAGGCCGACTTCGAATCCGTGCGCGGCAAGTTCAAGTTCGGCCCCAACCAGCACCCGATCCAGGACTGGTACCACCTCAAGGTGGAAAAGGGCGAGGACGGCAAGCCGGTCATCAAGACCGTCGGCGAGGTCTTCAAGGACCACGGCGACGCCTACGCCGACCAGTGCAAGATGTAGCAGACGACCTCTTCACGACCGCGGCGGCCAGGTCCGCCGCGGTCACCCCATTCTCTTTCCGGAACGACCAGGGCGCTCCTCGATGACGCTTTTCCTCGAGCAATTGCTGAACGGATTGCAGTTCGGCGTCATGCTCTTCCTGCTGGCGGCGGGCCTGACGCTGATCTTCGGCATCATGGGCGTCATCAACCTCGCGCACGGCTCGATCTACATGGTCGGCGCCTATGCCGGGACCTGGGTGGCGATGCAGACCGGGTCCTTTTTCCTCGGCATTCCGGCAGCACTTGCCGCCGCCGCGCTGGTCGGCGCGGCCATCGAGTTCCTCATCGTGCGCCGCCTCTACAAGCGCGACCATCTCGACCAGGTGCTGGCGACCTTCGCGCTGATCCTCATCTTCAACCAGGTCGTCACCTTGCTGTTCGGCCGCCAGCCGCTTTTCGTCTCGATCCCGCCGCTGCTCGACGGCTCCGTCCAGTTGCTGCCGGGCCTGCCCTATCCGGTCTATCGCCTCGCCATCATCGCAGTCGGCCTGCTGATCGCAGTCGGCCTCTACCTGCTCATCAACAAGACCCGCATCGGCATGCTGGTGCGCGCAGGCTCCACCAACCGCGAGATGGTGCGGGCGCTCGGCGTCGACGTGCGCGTTCTCTACACCATCGTCTTCGGCTTGGGCGCGCTGCTGGCGGGACTGGCCGGCATGATGGCGGGGCCGATCCTGGCGGTGCAGGTCGGCATGGGCGAGCAGATACTCATCACCACCTTCGTCGTCGTCGTCATCGGCGGCGTCGGCTCCATCCGCGGCGCCTTCGTCGCCTCCCTGCTGCTCGGCGTCGTCGACACCATGCTGCGCGCCTACCTGCCGTCGATGCTGCGCCACGTCATGGTTGGCCCGGAGGCAGACGCGCTCGGCGCCGGCATTTCCTCCATGGGCATCTACCTGTTGATGGCCCTGGTGCTCCTCATCCGCCCCAAGGGGCTGTTCGCCTCCAATTTCTGATCGGCCCCGATGGACAACTCGATCACCAAACAGGTTCTGCTGGCGCTGGTCGCAGTGCTCCTGCTCGCCTTGCCGTTCCTGGCGGATGCGGCCGGCTATCCGGCGATGACCTCGCTCGCGACGCGCGCGCTGATCTACGGCATCGCCGCCGCCAGCCTCAACCTCGTGCTCGGCTATGGCGGCATGGTCAGCTTCGGCCACGCCGCCTTCTTCGGCCTCGGCGGCTACGTCGTCGGCATCCTCTACCAGCACTACACCCAGGACGACCTGTTCCTCGGCCTTGTCCCCGGCACCAACCAGCTGCTCGTCACGCTGCCGGCGACGCTGATCGTCTGCGGCGCGGCCGCCGCGCTGATAGGCGCGCTGTCGCTGCGCACCGGCGGCGTGCAGTTCATCATGATCACGCTCGCCTTCGCACAGATGCTGTTCTTCCTGTTCGTCTCGCTCAAGACCTACGGCGGTGACGACGGGCTGATCATCCGCCGCACCAATGAACTGTTCGGGCTGAAGATGCGCGACAAGCAGACCTACTACTATGTCTGTCTGGCCGTCACGGCGGTGTTCTTTTTCCTGCTCTGGCGGCTGGTCAATTCGCGCTTCGGCAACGTGCTCACCGGGCTGCGCCAGAACGAACGGCGCATGGCGGCCCTCGGCCTGCCGGCCTATCGCTACAAGCTGGTCGCCTTCGTCATCTCCGGCATGGGTGCCGGGCTGGCCGGCTGCCTGATGTCGAATTTCCTGCGCTTCGCCAGCCCCGATATGGTGCACTGGACGAAGTCGGGCGAACTGATGGTCATGGTCGTGCTGGGCGGCGTCGGCACGCTGTTCGGACCGCTGATCGGCGCCGCCGCCTATATCGTGCTGGAATCGGTGCTGGCCTCATGGACCGAATACTGGCAGCTCGGCCTCGGCTTCATCCTCCTGTTCGTCGTGCTCTACACCAACGGCGGCATCGAGGCGCTGTTCGGCCGTCTTCTCGGGAGGCGCGCATGAGCGGGCCGATCCTGTCCGTAAAGGGACTGGTCAAGCGCTTCGGCGGCCTCGTCGCCACCGACGGCGTGACCATCGACGTACACCCCGGCGAAATCCACGCTTTGATCGGCCCCAACGGCGCCGGCAAGACGACGCTGATTTCCCAGCTCGTCGGCGAGTTGAAGCATGACGCCGGCACGATCGAGCTGGAGGGCAGGGACATCGGCGCGCTGCCCACCGCCCGCCGCATCGGCCTCGGCCTCGGGCGGACCTTCCAGATCACCTGCCTCTTGCCGGAGTACACCGTGCTCGACAACGTCGCGACCGCCGTGCAGGTCCGGCAGGGCCACTCCTTCCGCTTCTGGGGCAACGTGCGCCGCGAGACTTCGCTTCGCGAGACGGCGCTCGGTTTCCTTCAAACCATCGGCCTTGCGGGGCGCGCCGACGAGCAGGTCGCCAACCTGTCGCATGGCGAGCAGAAGCAGCTCGAGCTTGCGGTGGCGCTCGCCACCGAGCCACGCCTGCTTTTGCTCGACGAGCCGATGGCCGGGCTCGGCCATTCCGAAAGCCGCCAGATGGTGGACCTTTTGATGGCGCTGAAGGCGAAGGTCAGCATGCTGCTGGTCGAGCACGATATGGACGCCGTCTTCGCGCTCGCCGACCGCATCTCCGTGCTGGTCTATGGCCGCGTCATCGCCACCGGCACGGCCGACGAGATTCGCGACAACGCGGACGTGCGCGCCGCCTATCTCGGCGAGGGAGACGAGCTATGCTGAGCGTCAGCGGGCTGCAATCGGCCTACGGGCCGAGCCAGGTGCTGTTCGACGTCGAACTCAGCGTCGGCGAGGGCGAGGTGGTGACGCTGCTCGGCCGCAACGGCATGGGCAAGACGACGACGGTGCGCTCCATCATGGGGCTGTTGAAGCCGCGCGCCGGCACGGTGCAGTTCACCGGCCGCGAGGTGTCGGGCGCGACGCCCGAATCCGTCGCGCGCCTCGGCGTCGGCCTCGTGCCCGAGGGGCGCCAGACCTTCCCGACGCTGACGGTGCGCGAAAACCTCGTCGCCACCGCCTCGAACCGGCTCAAGCGGCAAAACCCGTGGACGCTGGAGCGCGTCTATGCGCTGTTTCCCCGGCTCGGCGAACGCGCCGGCCAGGCCGCTGGCACGCTGTCTGGCGGCGAACAGCAGATGCTGGCGGTCGGCCGCGCGCTGATGACCAATCCGAAGCTGCTCATCCTCGACGAGGCGACGGAAGGGCTGGCCCCCGTCATCCGCGCCGAGATCTGGCGCTGCATCGAGGCGCTGAAGGCCGAGGGCCAGTCGATCCTGCTGATCGACAAGAACATCCATGTGCTGAAGCGGTTGGCCGACCGCCACTACATCCTCGAAAAGGGCCGCACGGTCTGGTCCGGCTCCAGCGCTGATCTGACCGCCAACGCCGATCTGGTGCATCGCTATGTCGGCATCTGACAGGCAAGGCGGGCGCCGGCTGCGGCTCGGCTTCGTCGGCTGGGGCGCCATCGCCACGCGCGTCGCCCAATTGCTGGCCGAGCGGGAAGCACCCGTCGATATCGCCGCCGTCGCGGTGCGCGACGCCGCCCGGTCCCGGCCTGACCTGCCGGCCGGCGCACGCCTGATTTCCGAGCCGGACGAGCTGGCCGGCCTCGGCCTCGACATGGTGATCGAGGCGGCCGGGCGTCCGTCCGTGCCGGTCTGGGGCGAGGCGGCGCTGCGGCATGCCAGGCGTTTCGCGGTGTCCTCCACCAGCGCCTTCTGCGACGAGGCGCTGCTCGCCCGGCTTGTCGATGTGGCACGCGAGAACGGCAGCCAACTTGTCGTTCCGCCCGGCGCGCTCGGCGGCATGGATGCGCTGACGGCGGCCTCCGCCTTGCGCATCGACGAGGTGGTGCATTTTATCGTCAAGCCGCCGCGCGCCTGGAAGGGCACCGCCGCCGAAACGCTGCTCGACCTCGACGCGCTGGCTGAGCCGAAAACCTTCTTTGCCGGCACGGCGCGCGAGGCGGCCGACGCCTTTCCGCAGAACGCCAATGTCGCGGTCATCTCGGCGCTCGCCGGCATCGGCCTCGACCGTACCCGCGTCGAGCTGGTGGCCGATCCGGCCGCGTCCCGAAATTCCCATCGGCTCAGCGCCTCCGGCGCCTTCGGCCGCATGGAGATGCTGTTCGAGAACGAACCGCTGAAAACCAATCCCAAGTCATCGGAACTGACGGCGCTCAACCTCGTGCGGCTGGTCGAGAACCAGGTCGCGCCGCTTGCGCATTAGCCGTCGCGCATCATGGAGACAGTAATGGCGACCTCGTATCCCGACCTGACGCTCTATATCGACGGCGCCTGGCGCAAGAGCGCC
This sequence comes from Mesorhizobium sp., assembly GCA_051954615.1. Lineage (GTDB taxonomy): Bacteria > Pseudomonadota > Alphaproteobacteria > Rhizobiales > Rhizobiaceae > Mesorhizobium. The sequence goes on from JBQCHN010000378.1 coordinate 14,700, forward strand.
GAGACGCTGCCGGTGCTGAACCCGGCCGACGAAACCGTCGTCGGTGCGGTGCCGGTCGCCTCCCGCGCCGACCTCGACGATGCGCTCGCCGCCGCCGACAAAGGTTTCAAGGTGTGGAGCCGGACGGCGCCGGCGAAGCGAGCCGCCATCATCCTGAAGGCCGCCGCGCTGATGCGCGAGCGCATCGACGAGATCGCCCGCTCGATCACGCTGGAGCACGGCAAGCCGTTTCCGCAGGCGCGGCTGGAGGTCATCCGCGGCTGCGAGTTCTTCGAATGGGACGCCGCCGAAGGCCAGCGCACCTATGGCCGCGTCATCCCCAGCGAGCCCGGCATCCGCTACATCGTCCACCACCAGCCGATCGGCACGGTCGCCGCCTTCTCGCCGTGGAACTTCCCGATGAGCCAGCCGGCGCGCAAGATCGCCGGCGCGCTGGCTTCCGGCTGCTCCATCATCATCAAGGCGGCGGAGGAGACGCCGGCCGGCGCCTATCACATCGCCCGGGCCTTCCACGACGCCGGCCTGCCGGCGGGTGTCTTCAACCTCGTCTTCGGCGTGCCGGCCGACATCTCCAGCTATCTCATCCCGCAGGCGCAGGTTCGGCTGGTCGCCTTCACCGGCTCGACGGCGGTCGGCAAGCACCTGTCGGAACTGGCGGCCCGCCACATGACGCCGGTGTTGATGGAACTCGGCGGCCATGCGCCGGTCATCGTTTGCGACGACGTCGATCCGGTCGAAGCCGCTGTCACCTCGGCTGTGCGCAAGGCGCGCAATGCCGGCCAGGTCTGCACCTCGCCGACGCGCTTCTTCGTGCAGGAGCGGATCTACAAGACCTTTGCCGACACCTTCGCCGAGAAGGCGCGGTCCGTTTCCATCGGCAACGGCTTCGACGCCGGCGTCGAGATGGGGCCGCTGGCCAACCATCGCCGCATCGAGGCGATGGAGATGCTGGTCGCCGACGCCAGGGCCAAGGGCGCGCGCGTGCTGGCGGGCGGCGAGCGGCTTGGCAACCGCGGCTATTTCTTCCCCGTCACGGTGCTGGCCGACCTGCCGGACGATGCGCGCGTCATGCGCGAGGAGCCGTTCGGCCCGCTGGCCGTCATCAATCCGGTTTCCTCGCTCGACGAGGCGATCGAGAAGGCCAATGCGCTGCCCTTCGGCCTGGCCGCCTACGCCTTCACCCATTCGGCCAGCAACGCCGACCGGCTGGCGGACGGCATCGAGGCTGGCAACGTCTCGATCAATACGCTGGAGGCCTCGGTGGCCGAGGTGCCGTTCGGTGGCGTCAAGGACAGCGGCTATGGCCGCGAAGGCGGCATCGAGGGCCTGCTGCCCTATACGGTGGTCAAGAACGTGTCGCACCGCATGGCGATCGCCTGAGGCGAGGCGGCTTCAGGCGCGGGTCACCGCCAGCACGCGCAGCGGGCTTCCCGAGCCGTTGAGGATTTTCAGTGGTGCCGTGATCAGGATGGCGCCGGTGGGAGGCAACCGGTCGAGGTTGCACAGGCATTGCAGCCCGTAGCGGCCGGCGCCATGCAGGAAATGGTGCGCCGGGTGCGGCGGCTCGAAATGGCTCGCCTGGCCGGCATCCGTACCGATCGTTTCGGTACCGAAACCGAGGATTCCACGCTCCTCGACCAGCCATTTCATCACGTCCGCGTCCGGACCGGGCGTATGTGCGCCGTCCTCCTTCAGGTTGGCGTAATCGCGCGGCGACCGCTTCGACCAGTCGGTGCGCAGCAGCACCCAATGGCCTCGGGGAATGCGGCCGTGCTCCTCTTCCCATGCCTCGACACGGGCGCGTGTCAGCAGGAAATCGTCATCGGCGGCCGCCTCGCCGGAACAGTCGATCACCGAGGCCGGCGCGATCATGTGCTCGGCCGGCAGCGTGTCCACCGCGTTGTTGGGCAGGTCCTTGCCCGTATACCAGTGGATCGGCGCGTCGAAATGCGTGCCGGTATGCTCGCCCAGCGTGATGTTGTTCCAGTACCAGCCGGGACCCCTGCCGTCGTAGCGCGAAATCTCGCGGATGCGCACGGGTGCCGCCTGGCCGAATTCCGGCGGCAGCACGATGACCGGAAAGTCGGGCGTCAGCGTCGCCGTCAGGTCGACGACGCGCAGCGCGCCCGTCGCGATGGCGGCGGCGAAATCCAGCGGGTCGGGTGCGGCCATGCCTTCTCGTCCTCGTTTCGTTTTCAGGCGCCGAGATCGCGTTCCAGCGCTTTCGGGTTGGCTTCCAGCCGTTGGCGGACATCCTCGGCCACGTCGCCGACGAAAACCTCCTCGACGCCGCTCTCCAGCGCCGACACGATGGCGTTGGCCACCGCCTTCGGCGCCACCTTGGGCGGCGGCACGGTCTGGAACCATTCGGTGTCGAGCGGTCCGGTGAACAGGTTGACGACGCGCACGCCGCCGGTCCTCAACTCACCGCGCAGGCAGTGCGACAGCGACACGCAGGCCGCTTCCGCCGCGCTGGTCGTGCCGTAGGCGGCCCAGTTCGCCAGCGCGTAGACCGAAAAGACGTTGACCCAGGCGGCCGCACTGTCGACGCCGTCGGCACCCCTTGCGTGCATCGCCGGCCCGAACGCCTGCGCCAGGTGCACGAAGCCGAGATAGGTCTGCGAAATCTCGTCCATGATGGTGGCGGTGCCTTGCCGCCCGATCAGGCCGCCGGGACGGGTGTGCTCGCCGGTGTTGACGAGGATATCCACCTTGCCGCCGATGTCGGCTGCGAGGTCGCGCACGGAGCGCTCATCGGTGACGTCGAGCGGCACCACCGTGCAGGCTTCCAGCGCCTTGCCCGCCTCGAACGGCTTCCACGGTTCGGCGATGCCGACATGGACCTTTGCGCCGGCCGCGACGAGTGCTGCCGCCGTTGCCTGACCGACGGCGGAACGGCCGTTCGTCACCAGCACGCGGCGGAATTTCGGCGACGCCGTCATCTCGCGCCATTGCCGGTCGTCGGCGGCGTTCGCCGTGTCGCCGGCGGGCCGGGCGAAAGCGGCGGCCTGCCCGGCCTTGTCGAGCTGGAGGGAGAGCCGGACAGGCTCCGCCTCGCGGCAGTCGGCGTGAAGATGCGCGATCACGGTCGGGCCGCAGTCGAGCTTGACCATGCCGATGCGCCACGGCGCGCGCTCGCGGAAATAGACGTCGGCGGGCACGCGAACCATGGTTTCGGAGACGAGCACGCCCCCGTTCGGCGCGTCCGTCAGCCTGAGGTCGGTGGACAGGCAGCCCGGGCAGACGTCGTGCGCGGGATAGCAGAACGCGCCGCATTCGTCGCAGCGTTGCAGCGCGAACCGCCCCTCGGCGGCGGCGCGCGTCAGAAGCATGCCGGCGCGGCTGCGCCCCATGGGCGGCAGCGACGGCTGGCGGGTGCGCCCGAGCGGGTTCCTGCGCTCCGGTTGCTGCAGCGGCTCGACCATCATCCGTCTCCCGAAACGATCACGGCGCCCGACGACAGGCCGCGGTCGTAGTTGATCATGCCGAAGCCGGAGGCGAGCCCGGTGCGCGCGCCGGCAACCTGCGTCGGCCCGGCGCTGCCCAGCACCTGCCGGATCGCCTCGGTGACGCCGAGATAGGCGCCGGCGGCACCGGCCTGGCCGACGGAAAGCTGGCCGCCGGAGGTGTTGTGGGGGAAGTCGCCGCCGATCGTCAGGTCGTGCGCGCGCACGAAGGCGGCACCTTCTCCCTTGGCGCAGAAACCCAGGTCCTCGAGCTGCATCATCACGATCACCGGATAGTCGTCATAGGTCTGCACGAAGTCCAGGTCGTTCGGCCGCACGCCAGCCATGGCGTAGAGGTCGTCGATGTCGGCAACCCAGCCGCCGTGGTTCTGCACCACGTCGTCGAGACGGGCATTGTGGCGCTCAATGGAGGCAAGGATTTTCGCGCCTTTCAGGCCGGCCGCTGCCGCCGTCTCCTCGCGCATGACGAGGAAGGCCTCGGCGCCGGCGCAGGGCATCACGCAGTCGTAGAGGTGGATCGGGTCGGCGATCGGCCGCGCCGCCATATATTGCTCCAGCGTCAGCGGCGTTTTCATCAGCGCGTGCGGGTTGTTGAGCGCGTTGGCGCGCTGGGCGACGGCGATGCGGCCAAGGTCCTCGCGACCGACGTCGAAGCGCTTCATGTAGTGGCGCGCGATCATCGCGAAGCTGGCATTGGCCCCGCCCGCGCCATAGGGGTAGACCGCGTCCTGCGCGAAGCGGGAAAAGTTCTCCAGCGTGCGGCGGAAGGAATCGACATGGTTGGTGTCGCCGGCCACGCAGGCGACGACGTCGCAGTCGCCCGCCTGCACGGCGCGCGCCGCCCGCCTGAGCGCGGCGACGGCGCTGGCGCCGCCGAGCGGAATGGTGTCCAGCCAGCGCACGCTGAGGCCGAAATGCTGCGTCAGGCCGATCGCCGTGTCGGGGCCGACGGTAAAGGAGGACAGGCAGAAGCCGTCGAAATCGCGCGCCGCGATGCCGGATGCGTCGGCGAGAGCCCGGAGCGCCCG
>JBQCHN010000379.1:0-11341 GCA_051954615.1 Mesorhizobium sp.
CCTGCCGTGGGAGGCCGAGCGCTCGCGCAACATCGAATTGACCGACGCCAACGGCATCCTCGCCGGCGCCTTTCCGCCCACCGTGCGCAAGCCGGTCGGCCGGCTGCCTTCGGGCGCGATCGTGCTTGGCCTCGGCGACGCGGTCTGCCTCAACGACCCGATCACCGGCCAGGGCTCCAACAACGCCTCCAAGGCGGCACGCGCCTACATGGACGCCATCCTCTCCCATGGCGACCGGCCGTACGACGCGGCGTTCATGCAAGGAGCCTTCGACGCCTACTGGAACTATGCGCAATATGTCGTCGGCTGGACCAACGCGCTCTTGACCCCGCCGCCGCCGCATGTGCTCGCCATCATGGGGTCGGCGCAAGCGTTCCCGGCGCTGGCGAAACGCATCGCTAACGGCTTCAACAACCCACCGGACCTGTTTCCGTGGTTCGCCGTGCCGGAAGAGGCGGATCGCTATCTGCAGCAACTGGCGGCCTGATCGCTGATCGTTCCGTCGCCGGCCCGGACGGCACGGCGACGGGCAATCGCCTTAGTTCAGCGGAATGTCGTTTTCGGCTTTGCTGGCCTGGTAGGTGCCGGAAAGTGCGTCGTAACGGTCTGAAATCGCTGCGATGCGCGCCTCCAGCCGCTCGCGCTCCGCCTCGGGCAGCGCCCGCACCAGCCGGCGGATGGAGAAGCTTTTCCAGTAGGCGTTCTCGGCATTGTAGCCACCGGGATCGAGCGTGAAGACCTCCTTCAGGATTTTCAGATCATGCGGGATGGCGAAGGAGTCGCGCGAATCCTCATGGGAAAACAGGTAGTAGAAATTGTCGAAACCGGTCCAGGTTATCGCCGACAGGCAGAGCGAACAGGGCTCGTGCGTGGCGAGGAAGATGGCGTCGCCGGTTTCGACGCGCTCGGCCTTCGGCATCTCGTAGAAGCGCTTCAGGCAATGCACCTCACCGTGCCACAGCGGGTTCTCGATCTCGTTGTTGGTCTCGGCGATGACCAGCGAACGGTCGTCTTTCCTGAGAATCGCGGCCCCGAAAAGCTTGTTGCCGTGCGCCACGCCCTTGGCCGTTTTCGGCACGATGTCGTCCTCGATGACGTCGAGCAGGCGGTCGATCAGCGAAACGTCGGTCACGGCGCGAAGCCTTCCGGCAGGCGTACCTCGTAGGGATGCGAGAAATAGAACTCCTCGACGTTCGAGCCGTCGCCGCCGCGGTCGACGACGACGAAATCCTGAGGCGCACCCACCGGCGTCAGCACGCCGTGCCAGAGGCCGCGCGGATAGTTCACGCCCTGTCCGGGTGCGGTCAGGAAGGCGGCCGGCTCGCCCGGTCCGTCCGGCCCGTTGGGACACACCACCGCGACGAAGGGGCGTTGCGACAGCGGAATGAAGGCCTGGCTGCCGAACGGATGGCGCTCGACCATGGTGAGCGCCAGCGGAAAATCATAGGGCGTGCCGCGAAACAGGTTGATCAGCACATGCCCGTTCGGCCCGGCCGCTTCCGGCTTCACCAGCGCGTGGTAGCGCTCGCAGCGACCGTTGTTGATCGGATAGTGGCTGTCGGTGTCGAAGTCGATCACCTCGCCGAACGGCGCGAAACTCGCGCGGGTGAGGGGTTGGGCCGTGATGATCTTGCTCATCGTCAGCGCCCGAAGCCGCCCAGACGGGCATGGCGGTTGACGTCCTTGTAGAGCAGGTAGCGGAAATTGCCCGGCCCGCCGGCATAGCAGGCCTGCGGGCAGAAGGCACGCAGCCACATGAAGTCGCCGGCCTCGACTTCGACCCAGTCCTGGTTGAGCCGGTAGACGGCCTTGCCTTCCAGCACGTAGAGCCCGTGCTCCATGACATGCGTCTCGGGGAAGGGAATGACCGAGCCGGGCGTCAGCGTCACGATGGTGACGTGCATGTCGTGGCGCAGGTCCGCCGGATCGACGAAGCGCGTCGTCGCCCAGCCGCCGCCCGTATCCGGCATGGTCAGCGGCGCGATGTCGTTCTCATTGAGGAACAGCGGATCGGGCGCATCCAGCCCGTCGACGGGCTCGTACGCCTTGCGTACCCAATGGAAGCGCGCCGTCTCGCCGCCCTCGTTGCGCAGGCTCCAGCCGCTTTTCGGCGGCAGGTAGGCGTAGCCGCCCGGCGTCAGTCGATAGCTCTTACCGGCCACCGTCACCGTCACCTCGCCCTCGACGACGAACAGCACGCCCTCGGCGCCGGCGTCCGGTTCCGGCCGGTCGCTGCCGCCGCCCGCCTGCACTTCCATGATGTATTGCGAAAAAGTCTCGGCGAAGCCCGAGAGCGGCCGCGCAATCACCCACAGCCGCGTCTTGTCCCAGAACGGCAGCAGGCTGGCGACGATATCGGAGAATTCGCGCTTCGGGATCACCGCATAGGCTTGCGTGAACACGGCGCGGTCGCTGATGAGGTCGCTCTGTGGCGGCAGGCCGCCCTTCGGTGCGTAATAGCTGCGCTTGGCCATATTGGTCATCTCCATGGGTGAAGACCTGTTAGGGAAGAATGTCCTTGAGCCTGAGCAGGGCGATGCGCTCGACCTGGGCGCAGGCGGTGGCGAATTCCTGCGGACGGCTGTTGCCGATGCGCTTTTCGAATTCGTGCAGGATGTCGTCCTTGCCGCGGCCCTTCACCGAGATGATGAAGGGGAAGCCGAAGGTGGTTACGTAGGCGGCGTTGAGCTTGGTGAACAGCTCGCGCTCGGCGTCGGTCAGCGCGTCGAGCCCGGCCGAAGCCTGCTCCTTGGCCGATTCCGGCGTCAGCCGCTTGGCCGCCGCCAGCCGGCCGGCAAGGTCCGGATGCGCCTTCAGCACGCTAAGCTTCTCGGCCTCGCTGGCCGAGCGGAAGACACGGCAGAGCGCGTTGTGCAGGCCGGTCGCCGTGTCGTGGGCGCGGCCGAGTTCCAGTTCGTAGGCGCGCTCGGCAATCCACGGCGAATGTTCGAAGACGCCGCCGAAACGCTGCACGAACGGCTCGAATTCCATCGTCGAGGGGCGCAGCGCCGGCGCCTTGTAAGGGTGGGTGGCGCGCCAGTGGTCGGCGATGTCGATGCGCCGCGGCAGCCACACCTTGTCGTGGCTCTTGACGTATTCGATGAAGCGCTTCAGCGCGCCGAAGCGGCCGGGACGGCCGATCAGGCGGCAATGCAGGCCGACCGTCATCATGCGCGGCCGCCCGTCCTTGCCCTCTTCGTAGAGCGTGTCGAACGTGTCCTTCATGTAGGTGAAGAACTGCTCGCCGTTGGAGAAGCCAGCCTGGATGCCGAAACGCATGTCGTTGACGTCCAGCGTGTAGGGGATGATCAGCAGCGGTTCCATGGCATGGCCGTGGCCGTCATGGTCGAGCCAGTAGGGCAGCTCGTCGTCATAGGTGTCGGAGCAGTAGGCGAAGCCGCCCGCCTCGGCCACCAGGGGGACCGTGTTTTCGGAGGATCGGCCGGTGTACCAGCCGGTCGGGCGCTGCCCGGTCACTTCCGTATGCAACCGGATCGCTTCCTCGATGTCGCGCTTCTCGTCTTCGGGCGAATGATCGCGGTAGTCGATCCATTTCAGCCCGTGCGAGGCGATCTCCCAGCCGGCCGCCTGCATGGCCGCGACCTGGTCGGGCGAGCGGGCCAGCGCTGCCGCGACGCCATAGACCGTGACCGGCACGCCCGCCCCGGTGAACAGCCGGTGCAGCCGCCAGAAACCGACGCGCGAGCCGTATTCGTAGATGGATTCCATGTTCCAGTGCCGCAGGCCCTGCCAGGGCTGGGCGCCGGTGATCTCGGACAGGAAGGCTTCGGAGGCCTTGTCGCCGTGCAGGATGCAGTTTTCGCCGCCTTCCTCGTAGTTGACGACGAACTGGACCGCGACGTTGGCGCCGCCCGGCCATTTCGGGTCCGGTGGATTGGCCCCGTAGCCGCGCATGTCCCTGACGTACCGCATGGTTCCTCCCTTCTGGCCTTGCCAGACTGGCTCGAAGGATAGCCGAAAGCCACAATCGCTATCCCATCGAAATTTTTGAAAGTGTTTTTGTCGGTCTCCGCTCGACCGGACCTTATCCTTGGCATTTAATGCCGGCATATTACGTTACCGTGTTCGATTGTACCGTGAAGGGAGGCGGCAGTTGACGGGAGATCATACAGCAGGTGGGCGGCTTACTACCCACGTGCTGGATACGGCCACGGGCAAGCCGGTGGCCGGCCTGTCCATAGAGCTGTACCGCATATCCGGCAACGACCGCACCCACCTGAAAAGCGTCGTCACCAATGATGACGGCCGCTGCGATGCGCCGCTTCTGGCCGGCGCCGAATTCCGCAAGGGCGAGTACGAGCTGGTCTTTTCTGCCGGCGCCTATCTGCGCGCCCAGGGAACGAACCTGCCCGAACCGGCCTTCCTCGACATCGTGCCAATCCGCTTCGGCATGGCGGAGGAAAAGCATTATCATGTGCCGCTGCTGATTTCGCCCTACAGCTACTCCACCTACAGGGGGAGCTGACCATGGCAAGTAAGAAAATCCGCTCGCAACTGCGTTTCATCCTCAACGGCGAGGACGTGGCGCTGGACACCGTGGCGCCTGACGAGACGCTGCTCGATTTCCTGCGCCTGCGCCGCTCGCTGAAGGGCACCAAGGAAGGCTGCGCCGAAGGCGACTGTGGCGCCTGCACGGTGCTGGTGGGCCGCCTTTCCGCCGGCCGGCTCGTCTACGAGAGCGTCAACGCCTGCATCCGCTTCCTCGGCTCGCTCGACGGCACCCATGTGGTGACGGTAGAGCATCTGGCCGGCGAGGGTGGCCACCTGCATCCGGTGCAGCAGGCGATGGTCGATTTCCACGGCTCGCAATGCGGCTTCTGCACGCCGGGCTTCGTCATGTCGCTCTACGGCCTGTGGATGAAGTCGCCCGATCCGTCCAACGCCGAGATCGAGAAGGCGCTGCAAGGCAATCTCTGCCGCTGTACCGGCTACGAGGCGATCATGCGCGCCGCGCACGCCATCTCCACCTACGGCAAGGCGTCGAAGGACCCGCTGCTGGCCGAGCGCAAGGCGATTACGCAGCGGCTCGCCGCCCTGCGCGACGGCGCGCGCGTCGAGATCGGTTCCGATAAGCACCGGCTGATCGTGCCGGCCGACGTCGACGATTTTGCCCGGCTGCGCGACGCGCTGCCCGAGGCCACCGTCGTCGCCGGTTCCACCGACGTCGGCCTGTGGGTGACCAAGCAGATGCGCGGCATCACGCCGGTCATCTTCATCGGCGGGCTGGAAGGCCTGCAGTCCATCACCGAGGACAAGGGCGTCGTCACCATCGGTGCCGGCGTCACCTACACCGACGCGCTCGGGCTGCTGTCGAAGCGCATCCCGGCGCTCGGGCCGCTGATCGAGCGCATCGGCGGCCAGCAGGTGCGCAATATGGGCACCATCGGCGGCAACATCGCCAACGGCTCGCCCATCGGCGACACGCCGCCGCCGCTGATCGCGCTGGGTAGCACGCTCACCCTGCGCAAGGGCGGCCGCCGCCGCACGATTCCCTTGGAAAAATTCTTCATCGCTTACGGCAAGCAGGACCGCAAGCCGGGCGAGTTCGTCGAGAGCGTCCAGGTTCCGGTGCCCGCCAAGGGTGAGAAATTCGCCGTCTACAAGATCACCAAGCGCCGCGACGAGGATATCACCGCCAGCCTCGGCGCCTTCAAGCTGGCGCTGGCGAAGGACGGCACTGTGAAAGCCATCTGCATTGCCTATGGCGGCATGGCGGCGACGCCGAAGCGGGCATCCGCGGTCGAGAAGGCGCTGATCGGCAAGCCGTGGACGGAAGAAACCGTGCTGGCGGCGATGGAAAAATACGCCGAGGACTTTGCGCCGCTGACCGACATGCGCGCCACCGCCGACTATCGCGCGCTGGCGGCCCGCAACCTGCTCCTGCGGTTCTATGTCGAGACCACCGGCACGAAGGCGCCGGTGCAGGTTTCGCGCTACGAGGCGGCATAGGTCATGACCAAGCACACGCCCAACCTGAAGGCAGCCAGGATCGTCGGCGGCGTCCATGCCTCCAACACCCATGATTCCGCCCACAAGCACGTCTCCGGCACGGCTGTCTACATCGACGACATCACCGAGCCTGCCGGCACGCTGCATGCCGGCCTCGGCCTCGCCACCGTCGCGCACGGCAAGATCAAGTCGATCGACCTTTCGGCGGTGAAGGCAGCCCCCGGCGTCGTCGCCGTGCTGACGGCGAGGGACGTGCCGGGCGACAACGACATCTCGCCGTCCGGCATGCACGACGATCCCATCCTCGCCGACGGCGAGGTGCTGTTCCACGGCCAGCCTGTGTTCTGTGTCGTCGCCGAAACGCGCGACCAGGCGCGCCGTGCAGCACGGCTGGCGAAGATCGAATACCGGGAACTCGATGCCGTCATTGACATCTGGAATCTCGACGCCGAAACGCACAAACAGGTAACCACGCCGCTGGTGCTCGACCGCGGCGACGCCAAGGCCAACCTGGAAAAAGCGCCGCGCCGCATCAAGGGTCGCATGCGCCTCGGCGGGCAGGACCATTTCTATCTCGAGGGTCAGGTTTCGCTGGCCGTGCCCGGCGAGGACGACGACGTCACCGTCCATTGCTCGACACAGGGGCCGAGCGAGACGCAGCACATGATCGCCCATGCGCTCGGCGTGCCGAGCCACGCGGTCACGGTAGAGGTGCGCCGCATGGGCGGCGGCTTCGGCGGCAAGGAAACGCAGGCCAACCAGTGCGCCGTGCTGGCGGCCATCGCCGCCAAGAAGCTGAAGCGCGCCGTCAAGCTGAGGCTCGACCGCGACGAGGACATGACCGCCACCGGCAAGCGGCACGACTTCGCCATCGACTACGATGTCGGCTTCGACGACGAGGGCCGCATCCTCGCCATCGACTATACCTTCGCGCTTCGAGCCGGCTTCTCGGCCGATCTTTCCGGCCCGGTCGGCGACCGCGCGCTGTTCCACTGCGACAACGCCTATTTCTTCCCGCACGTCCATGCGAAGTCGGCGCCGCTGTTCACCAACACCGTCTCCAACACCGCCTTCCGCGGCTTCGGCGGCCCGCAGGGCATGGTCGGCGCCGAGCGCGTCATCGACGAGATCGCTTTTGCGGTCGGCAAGGATTCGCTGGAAATCCGCAAGCTCAATTTCTACGACGAGATGGGGGCGAAGGGCAGCCGTAACGTCACGCCCTACCACCAGAAGGTCGAGGACTGCATCATCCAGCGCATCGTCACCGAGCTGGAGGAAAGTTCGGACTACGCCCGCCGTCGCCGCGAGATCGCTGCCTTCAACGCCAACAGCCGCTTCGTCAAGCGCGGCCTGGCGCTGACGCCGGTGAAGTTCGGCATCTCCTTCACCAAGACCGAATCCAACCAGGCCGGCGCGCTGGTGCATGTCTACACCGACGGCTCGGTGCACATGAACCATGGCGGCACCGAAATGGGGCAAGGCCTGCACATGAAAGTGGCGCAGGTGGTGGCCGAGGAATTCCAGATCGATATCGATCGGGTGAAGATCACCGCCACGACCACCGGCAAGGTTCCCAACACGTCGCCGACCGCCGCCTCTTCCGGCGCCGACCTGAACGGCATGGCGGCGCAGGACGCCGCCCGCCAGATCAAGGACCGGCTGATCGACTTCGCCGCCGAGACGCACCAGATCCCGCGCGACCAGGTGGTGTTCCTGCCCAACCGCGTGCGCATCGGCAACCAGGAGATTTCCTTCAACGAACTGGTGCGGCAAGCCTATATCGCCCGCGTCCAGCTTTCGGCCGCCGGTTTCTACAAGACGCCGAAGATCCATTGGGACCGTGCCAAGGGCAGGGGCCACGCCTTCTACTACTTCGCCTACGGCGCGGCCTGCTCGGAAGTCTCGGTCGATACGCTGACCGGCGAATATGTGGTCGAGCGCACCGACATCCTGCACGACACCGGCCGCTCGCTGAACAAGGCCATCGACATCGGCCAGGTCGAGGGCGGTTTCATCCAAGGCATGGGCTGGCTGACCACCGAGGAACTGTGGTGGGACGGCAAGGGCCGGCTGCGCACCCATGCGCCTTCCACCTACAAGATCCCGCTGGCCTCCGACCGGCCGAAGGTTTTCAACGTGGCGCTGACCGACTGGAGTCAGGCCTACGAGCCGACCGTCCACCGCTCCAAGGCGGTGGGCGAGCCGCCGCTGCCGCTCGGCCTGTCGGTGCTGCATGCGCTGTCCGATGCCGTCGCCAGCGTCGCCGACAACAAAATCTGCCCGCGCCTCGACGCCCCGGCGACGCCCGAGCGCGTGCTGATGGCGGTCGAGCGGCTGAAGGCGGAAGCGGCGAAATAGCGCCGCCGGCGATCCGGGCCTATATTGGTGGCCTATATTGGTGGAATGCGCAGTCCTGGTCCATGGAGGCCGGATATGACGACGAACGTGCAGGACCTGAAGGATTTTCTTGGCATGGCCGGGCCGGTGGCGCTGGTCGAGGTCGCCGCCACCAAGGGTTCGACGCCGCGCGAGACGGGCGCCTATATGCTGGTGTCGCGCGCCGCCATCCATGGCACCATCGGCGGCGGCCAGCTCGAATACATGGCCATCGACAAGGCAAGGCAGGTGCTGCGTTCGCAGGCGGCCGAGCGGATCGACATCCACGAGGTTTGCGCCACTCTCGACATTCCCCTCGGCCCCGAGATCGGCCAGTGCTGCGGCGGTCGCGTAGAGGTGGCGATCCGCCAGGTCGACGCCGCTGTTACCGCCGGCCTGATCGCGGCGGCCGAGAGGCAGGAGCAACGCCTGCCGCATCTCTACATCTTTGGTGGCGGTCATGTCGGCAAGGCGTTGGCGGCTGCGGTCGCCCTGCTGCCGGTGCACGCCGTCGTTGTCGAGACCCGCGCCGAGGAGCTGGAAGGCATGCCGACCAGCGTCCAGACGCGGCTGACGCCGATGCCGGAGGCGGCGGTGCGCGAAGCACCGGCCGGCTCGGCCTTCGCCGTGCTCACCCACGACCATGCGCTGGATTTCCTCATCGTCGCCGAGGCGCTGAAGCGGGCCGACGCCGCCTATGTCGGCATGATCGGTTCCAAGACCAAGAAGGCGACGTTCAGGAGCTGGTTCCTGAAGACGGCCGGCGGCTCGGAGAAAGAGTTTGCGCGCCTCGTCTCGCCCATCGGCGGCGAGGCGGTGAAGGACAAACGCCCCCCCGTCATCGCGGCGCTCGCCGCCGCCGAGATGATGACGGCGCTGGCGCTGCATGACATCCAAGCTGCTTCCAACGCCGTGGAGACCGCGCGCTGAACGCCGGCACCCGGCTCCGATCTGCGGGCGTCGCGGTCCTTCAGAAGGTCCGGTGGACCTTCTGATCCGTCCTTCGGGCTGACCGGGCCGTCACTCCTTTTCCTGCGTGTGCGCCTCCAGGAACCACAGCGCCTTGTCCAGCGAGCGCGAGTAGCCCGTCAGGATATCGGCGGCATCCGCGTCGCCCGCCTCGTCGGTCTCGTCGATCGCCGCGCGGGCATTGTTGGCGGCCAGCGCATAACGCTCGATCAGCGCCGCCAGATGGTCCTTGGTTTTATAGATGTCGGTCGGATAAGGCTTCAGCGGCGAAGCCTTGACCACCGCCTGCGAGGTTCCGATGGCGGTTCCGCCGATCTGCACGACACGTTCGGCGATGGTGTCGACATGCACGTCGAGCTCGGTTCGAAAGCCGTCCAGCATCTCATGAACAGCGATGAACTGCGGCCCCTTGACGTTCCAGTGCGCCTGCTTGGTGATCAGCGCCAGGTCGATGGCGTCGGCGAGGCGGGCGTTGAGGATTTCTATCGAAACCTTCTTGGCGTTGGACTTGAGGTCGTTGTGTGTCGGATGAGACGGCATCTGCAACTCCTTGGCTGGCAAGCGGTGAATGCGGCCCGGCGCCGGTCACCTCGCTTACAATGTGCGGGCGGTGCACCGGTTCCTCAAGAGACTGCGGCTATCTGCCCGCCAGCAGGTCGCGGATCAGCCGCTGGCAGCGCTCGGCCATGAAGTCGAGCAGCAGCCGCACCTTCGGGTCCTGCAGTTTCTTGTGCGGGTAGACCGCCGCGAACTGCACCGGCGTCGGCGGCGTCCCGGTCAGGATGACCTTCAGCCGGCCGTCGCGCAGATAGGGCTCGACCTCGAAGCGCGGCTTGTTGATGATGCCACGTCCGGCCAGTGCCCAGCCGGTCAGCACGTCGCCGTCGTCGCTGTCGAAGGGGCCGTGCACCTCCAGTTTATGCGGGCCCTGCGGCGTCTGCAGCATCCAGAAGAATTCCTTGCTGCCGGGATAGCGCAGCATCAGGCAATCGTGCTTCTTCGAGATCAGCTCGCCCAGATCGGTCGGCTCGCCGCGCGCCTCCAGGTATTTCGGCGCCGCCACCAGCACGCGCTCGCACTCCATGATGCCGCGCATCCTGAGCGAGGAATCCTCGATGACGCCGAGCCTGAAAGCGACGTCGATGCCCTCTTTCAGGATATCGACATTGTGGTCGGAGAGCCTCAGCCTGACCTCGATGTCGGGATAGGTGTCGTGGAAGTCGGGAATGCCGGAAGCGATCAGCCGGCGTCCCAGCCCCAGCGGCGCGGTGACCCTGATGGTGCCACGCGGCTGACCGGAAAGGGCCGCCACCGCCGCTTCCGCCTCGGTAATGGAGTCGAGCACCTGCTTGGCGCCGGTATAGAAGACCGTGCCGTGCTCGGTCGGCATCAACTGCCGCGTCGTGCGGTTGAACAGCCGCACCCCGAGATGCTTTTCCAGTTCCTTGATGCGGTTGGAGGCCACCGCCGGCGAAATGCGCATGTCGCGCCCTGCGGCCGACAGGTTGCCGAGTTCGACGACGCGGACGAAGACGGCGATGTTGTCGAGATAGGCCATGCGAAGCGGCTCCCTCCGCGCCGATTTGGAGTGAGCCTAGTATTTTCTATCTTTTTTTGAAAGTCATCGTGTGCCTCGCATCTTTCCGTTTGCGCGGCAGGCCGTAAAGTCGGCCTCTCGTTGAGGAGGACGGGGCATGCTCGATTTCGCCATCTTCTGGGACTGGCTGGCTTTCGCCGTACGCTGGCTGCATGTCATCACCGGCATCGCCTGGATCGGCTCGTCCTTCTATTTCGTCGCCCTCGACCTCGGCCTGCGTCAGCGTCCCGGCCTTCCCGCCGGCGCTTTCGGCGAGGAATGGCAGGTCCACGGCGGCGGCTTCTACCACATCCAGAAATACCTGGTGGCGCCGGCCGAGATGCCGGAGCACCTGACCTGGTTCAAGTGGGAAAGCTACATGACCTGGCTTTCCGGCTTCGCCATGCTGGCGATCGTCTATTATGCCGGCGCCGACCTCTTCCTCATCGA